>DATENU010000010.1 GCA_035274845.1 Chthoniobacterales bacterium | reverse complement strand
TTCCGCAATCGCCGAAGCGCCCGCCGTAAGGCACATACAGAGTGTTGCCGACGATCGTCAGGGCGGCCCGTGAACTTTGCGATCTATCGGAATCAAACCCGGACACCGCGGCGCTTACCGTCACAGGCCATCCGGAGTTGGTGGCGCCCGTGTCCACGTTAAGAGAAAAGATCTGGTGTCCAGAGCCGCTTACTTCCGCGTTTATAAAGAGCGAGCGCGAAGCTAGATCCACCACCGGTGTGGCGGTAATGCCCAGCGGATTAATGTTGCCGCAGGGGAGACCTGACGTGACCGCCGTGCCCAAATTTCGCTGCCAGACGATGGCGCCCGTCGTCGCGTTGAGCGCATAAACGTTGTTCGACTCGGTGAACGCAAGCACGACGGGACCGCTCGGGCCGCCCTCGATGTAGAGCGGTTGGGCATAAACGTTACCGACGATCGTGCCGTCAAAAGCCTGGTCGCGCGCCAGATTGGCGGCGTAGGTGTTGGTAAACGTTGGATCGATGTAAAGACCGTCACGCGAAGCATTCTTATGATGCTGGGTGACATCGGCTATGAAGGTTGCAGGGACGGCGGGTGGCTCCGCGGCTGCGTCCGGACCAGGGGCTGCGGGAAGAATTGCCGCCCAAATAGCAAAGGCCATCCCAGCAACACCAAAAGAGAAAGCGGACAGGCGATTTTTCATAAAGCTACATTCCCCTCCTGCGAAAATTCCTGAAGGCGTCTGCACCAAACGCTCGCGCAACTAACGATTGTCGTGGATAAAAGGCAAGCAATGAAGAGTAACGTCCATCTCCGTTTTCTGTCCGTTCTGGGAACTGCAATCCTCCTTCCTTTGGTCTCCGGCCAGGGCGCCGAGCCCGTGCCGTCGCCGGGCTACGTGGTTTACGTGACCAACGAAAGATCGAATGACATCACCGTGATCGATGGCGAGACGAATGCCGTCGTGGCCGGGTTCGCCGTCGGCAAACGGCCGCGCGGAATTCATTGTTCCGTCGACGGCAAACGCGTCTATGTCGCGCTCAGCGGATCGCCCCGGATGGGACCCGGCGTCGATCGCGGCCGCGCGGTGGCCGACAAGGAAGCGGACGGCCTCGGCGTCATCGATCCGGTGGCGCGGAAGTTGATCGAGAAAATTCCCGCCGGGTCGGATCCGGAACAGTTTGCGCTCACCAAAGATGGAAAGCACGCGGTCATTGCTAATGAGGATCTGGGCACCGCTTCGATTATCGATCTCGGTTCCGGGAAGCTCGCCGGCGAGGTAAGGGTTTCGGCCGAGCCCGAAGGCGTCGCCGTCAATCCAGCAAACGGTCAGGTTTATGTCACCTGCGAAGAGAAAGGCGAAGTTTATGTGATCGACGCCGAGCACGCGATCGCGCCCGCGCATTTCACGGTAGGCGCGCGTCCGCGATCGGTGGCCTTTCTGCCCGACGGATCTCGCGCCTATGTGCCCTCCGAGGCGGAGGCTTCGGTGGCGATTGTCGACACGACGGCGAATAAGGTGATCGGCCAAATCAAGGTGGAGGGAATGCCGATGGGCGCCGTGGTTTCGAAGGACGGAAAGGAATTGTTCGTGACCACAGGCCGTGGAAATTCCGTAGTCGTGATCGATACAGCGGCCAACAAATCGGTCGCGACGATCGCGGTGGGCGGACGCGCCTGGGGGCTCGTTCTCAGTCCGGACGGCTCGAAGCTCTATACTGCCAACGGCGCGAGTAACGACGTCTCGGTGGTCGACGTAAAAGCGCGCAAGGAAATTACCCGGGTCAAAGTCGGCGACGGACCCTGGGGTGTCGCAGTCGGACCGAAACCGTAGCTCAAAGCTGCCAGCGAACCTGAAAGCTGACCAGCCGCGGCGCGCCGATTGAGATGAGGCCGTCGGCCGATTTGCCGGTTTCGATTTGCGTATCAAACAGGTTCTCGACCCGGACCGAGGCGGAGCCGTGCTCGGAAAACTCGTAGATCACCGCCGCGTCGAAAGTCGTGAATGAGGCCAGCACCCGGGAGTTCTGATCGTCCTCGAACTGCCGGGCGACGTAGCGCAGTTGAGCGGTCACGATCCATTTTGTGGTCGGCATCCACTCGATGCCGCCGGTCAAAACATTTTCCGGGGTTTGGGCGAGCAATTTTCCTTCGAGCGTGGGGTCGGCCGCCTGCTCGATGGTGGGATGGGTGAAGAGCCAGCTGCCTCTCAGTTTCAGCGCCGAGATCGGTTGCCATTCGGCAGTGGCTTCGAACCCCGGCGCCGTGACGAGATCGACATTCTGTCGCTGCCGAACCGTGCCAGTGGGGCCCGTGCTCAGGGTGATGTTGCCGACCGCGTCTTCCATTCGATTGAGGAAACCGGTTCCCGTCAGTCGGAACGTGGAAGTGGCCTGCCATTCGGCGCTCAACTCGCCGCCGAGCAAATGCTCTGGTTTCAATTCGGGGTTCGGATTGGTCACATCGTTGCCGACGCGAAAAGGGCGATAAAGTTCGTTGAGCGTCGGCACCCGGAAGCCACTGTAGAAGGCGCCCCGGAACGCCAGGGCGTCGTTCGCTTTTACCCGGGCGCCAAGCCGCCCATTGATTTCGTCTCCGGAACGGTCCGGGAACCGGGAATCGAGAAGGACCTGGCCGGAAGACCGCACCGTTTCCTTGCGGAAACCATCGGAAAGCTCCCAGTGATCCACCCGAAAACCGCCGACGATTGTCGCCGCCGGAGAAACCGACCAGGTGTCTTCGGCAAACACGCCGGCAAACTCCTGTTCGCCACCGGCGCGACGCAGGCGGGTGAATTGCGTTCCATTCCAAAAGAAGAATTCGTTCGTCTCACCGTCAACCCAGCGCGCGTCCCCGCCCAGGGTAAGCTTGTGATCGGAGCCGGCCGCCAGGCTCCAGACGACGCTGCCACCGGCGGCATTCGCCGGGACGTCGAATTGGTCGAGGGCCGGCGTTTCGACGTCGCGCGTCGCGTTCACCGAGCTAAAGGTGCTGCTGAATTTTCGCTCCTGTCCGTAGAGACTGAGCTGCAACTCGCCGCGTTGCGCCGGAAACTTTTGCGTGAACACCGCGCTGAAGTCGGAGCCGGTCGTCTCGTTGTGGGTGAAGAGAGTGCCGTTTCCGCGTTCATCATCAAAGTGCCGGCCGCGCAGGCGAAGCGAGCTATTGGTGGCGATCTGCCATTCGGTCCGGAGATCGAACAGGTTGGAATCGGCGCTCGCGTTGTTGTCCACCCGGCCGCGTTGCTGAGGCGCGATGACCGGATAACCGCCGGTGGAAAAGCGTTCCGCGAAAATCGCCGCGGAAAATGGCCGATGCGCCACCGTTCCGCCGACCGATGCCTCGTAGGTCTCGGCGTTGCCGATCGATCCCTCGGCAAAAGCGGCGTTCGTCTCCATCGGTTCGGACACGAGAAAAATCGTCCCGGCCAGAGCGGCGTTTCCGAATAACCCGGCGCCACCGCCGAGATTCGCGAGGACCGATTCGACTGACGCGGTCGGGACCTGGCTCCAGAGAACGTAACCGGCGAAAGGATCGTTGAGCGGGATGCCGTCGAGGAGGACGAGGGTGCGGCCCGCGCCGCTCGGCCCGAAGTTGCGTAAGGTCACTCCCTGGGTGGTGGGGTTTGCCGTGCGACTGCTGTTGCGCCGAAAGAGACTGAAACCCGGGACCTGGGCCCGGAGAATATCATCGAGTCGCAGCTGGGGAGCGCGGCGGAGCTCTTCCTTCTCAACAACGTCGATGCTGAAGGGTGCTCCTGATTCCGAACTGGGAAGGCGGTCAGCCTCGACCACCACCTGTTCCGATACCGCCTCCTGTCCGTGCGCGGCACGGAGAGGCATGGTTGCGAGACACGCCGTCCAAATGAGCGCAAGCCGGCCTCGCGAATTACGTGGGCGATACCCAAATTTTCTCCCTTTGACGCCTCGCCCGCTTTCCATGGTTCGCGATTATTGTTTGGTCGCGCAACTCTGTAAAGGAATCCGGACCCGGCGGCGAGGGGGGATCTCGCGTGAGTTTGGTTTCTTGTGGATGCTTGGCCAATTACCGCGGCCCAACATGAATGAGCTCGTGTTCCCGGCCGCCTTTCCCCTCGCTCGGACATACTTTGCAAAGTGTGCCGAAAATGTGAGGTGCGCGGGCAGGCGGCGCGCCGGCCCCCTCGGCGGCGCGCCGGAAGGTTGCTCTCCGGCCTTAAGTTCGTCGCCCTTCGTCGAAGTCAATGAGATCGGGAATCGTGGCGATCTCGGCCCGATCAGCGATACCGGCTTTCTCCTTGGCTTCCTTCAGGAGCGGGCTCGCGAAATCGTTCCAACCCAGCTTCGAACTGAATCCGTTCCAGACCAGGATGTCGCCGCGGTTCAAGCGCCGGCCTTTTTCGAAACACCATTCGAGAATTTCTTCATCGCTCCCGCCGGCGAGGGTGCGTTCCCGCAAGTCGCGATAATGCACGCGCAGAAAATTGCAGCAGACGCCGTCCGCGGCCTTCACCGCTCCCAGATTCTTGTGATAATCCTCGGCCAGCTCGCCCCGGGAATGCAGCCGGATCTTGTCCAGCATCCGCGGGAAATACATCAACCCCGCGGTCATTTCCTTCGGGCTTTTCGGATAGGTGCTCATCACTCAACAAATCGTGCTCGCAGATTTTCGCAACGTGCGGCGCGCATCTCGCTGGTCCCGGTAGTGTCCTAATTTGCCCTGCGGGGCGGTTTTTACGGGGCCTCGGTAATGCTTCCGCGAGCGTTGACCGGCGACAGGGGGATGCGGCATGATTGCGTGCAACCCCTTAAATACAATGAGCGAAATTGACCGTAAAGCGTTGGACGTGGTTTTCACTCTATGGCGCAACGAGCGAATGCCAACGGAGGATGAAGCGGACGCGTTTGAGAGATTTGCAAACGAACAGGTTCTAAAAAACCCCGATCTTTCGGACGATGAAATCGAGTCGGGGAAACTTGGCGCGGGCGATGATGGTGGCGTTGATGGGTTTTTCTTTTTTGTCGGAGACACACTGATGCAGGAGGGGAAACCGCCGCCTGAATCCGCCACTACCGCCGAATTAATTCTCATCCAAACAACGCGAACGGCGGGATTCGCCGAAGCGAAATTACTTAAGCTAAAGGCTTTTTGTGAAGACGTTTTTGGATGGACCTCTCTGGACGGCAAGGCGCATCTAAACGCCACGTCCAAAAGTGCGATTCTGCGATTTCGTGAGCAATACACCGAAATTATGGCTTCCGTTCGCGCTCTTAAAGTCAGCATTCACTACGTGACGAAAAGCCCACACCAGTTCCCTTCCAATTTGTTAGGCCGCGTAAACGAGATAAAGAATTATATTACCAATCAGGTTTCGTCGTCTGTCGTCGAGTTTACGCCTTGGGGCTGCGGGAAATTGTTGGAGGCGGCGAGAGACGAAGCGATTGAAACTCTCATTCTCGAAAAGTCTGTTCATTTTGCCACCGATGACGGCTCTGTTGTTTGCCTCGTTAGGCTGGACAAGTTCAAAGAATTTCTCACGGGTAAAGATGGCAAAATCAGGACAGCCGTTCTTGAACCGAATGTGCGCGATTATCAGGGGCGAACCAATCCAGTAAATAAAGAGATTAGAAACACGCTGAGCAGTCCAGCGGTAGAGGAATTTTGGTGGTTAAACAATGGAGTAACCATCTTGTCTGACGAATGCCCTGTGCTCGGCAACAAGGTCAAGATTACCAATCCTGAAATCGTAAATGGGCTTCAAACCTCCCATGAAATCTTTAACGCACTGGCGAGCGCCAACGCAAAAAATCCAGAGCGTCTTCTTCTTGTTCGCGTCATTAAGGCGCCCGATGACCGCATCCGCAATTCGATTATCAAAGCAACCAATTCACAGACCCCGGTAAGCAGGGTGTCCCTGCGCGCCACCGAAAGAATCCATTTCGACATCGAAGATCGTTTAGCGATGGAGGACATTTTTTACGATAGGCGGAAGGGGAAATACAAACGCCTGCGTCGCCCGATTAGCAAGATTGTCAGCATAACGTCGGTCGGGCAGGCGGTGATCGCGGCTTTGTTGCAATTGCCAGCCGACGCCAGAGCGCGCCCCGGGACGTTGCTCAACGATGATGAGCGGTATGGAAATATTTTTAACGAGTCATTTGGCACTGAGTTTTTTACGGCCTGCGTGCTGTTGGACAGACAGGTGAGTAATCGGATCAGTCAGTTGGAAATTTCAAGAGATGTGAGAGTGGACGTTCGTTACTATGTGACCATGCTTGTCGCTTGCGAGATGGCCGGGACTGCGAAACCGACTGCCGTATCAATCGCGGGCGCGCTGCCGAAAATCAAAGAGGGTATTCCCGAGGAAATGATTGATAGATGGACGAACAAAGTGATCGAACATTACTACGATCTGGGCGGAACTGATAAGGTCGCGAAGGGAACGGAGTTGCAGGAGGAAATGATCAAGGCCGCTATCCTCCACTTCCTTTAACGAGGCAGCGCCGATAGCATGGCCGCCCGCGCCCACTCCGAAATGCCGTCGCCATTGGCGGCTTTCGCAATCGCCCTTAATTCAGAAGGCGTAACGCGAGCGCGCACCATCTCGGATTTTGCCTCGCCTTTCGGGAGCTTCGGCCTGCCTAATATTTTTCTTTTATGTGCCACAAAAAAGTCTTTACAAAGCTAATTGATGTGGCACAATAAGTCCAGTTAAAAATAAGGACTGGATATGGCAAACAATCTCTCAACCGAAAAGCAGACAGCAGTAATCAGCGCACTTGCCGAGGGGAACAGCATCCGCTCAATCGAGCGCATGACGGGCATTCACCGCGACACAATCATGCGTCTTGGCGTTCGCATCGGAAACGGCTGCGCTGCGATCATGGATTCGCGGATGCGGAATCTGGAATGCCGCCTAATCCAGATGGACGAAATTTGGGGATTCGTCGGAATGAAGCAGAGGCACGCGACGCCCGAAGATCGCGCCAAGGGCTTTGGCGATGTGTGGACATTCGTGGCAATCGACGTGGAATCCCGCATGGTTCCTGCCTATCTGGTCGGGCAGCGCGACGGCTACCATGCCGACACGTTTGTTGAGGATTTGGCGTCGCGGTTGAATGCTCGCCCGCAGATTTCTAGCGATGCGATGGCCGCATATGCGGACGCAGTTGAGCGGGGGTTTGGCGCGAATGCCGACTACGGCCAATTGGTTAAAATATACGGTGCCGTTGAAATCTCAGAACAGCGCCGATACAGCCCCGCTAAGTTGATTGATGCTCGCAAGGTAATCGTTGCGGGTAATCCAGACGAAAGCCTGATTTCGACCAGCTACGTTGAGCGGCAGAATTTGACGATGCGGATGCACATGCGCCGTCTGACTCGTTTGACGAACGGATTCAGCAAGAAGCGCGAGAACTTCCGCGCTGCCGTCTCGCTCCATTTCGGATATTACAACTTCGTTCGCGTCCATAAGACGCTCCGCATGACGCCCGCAATGGCCGGTGGCGTGACCGATCATATTTGGACGGTGCCGGAACTAATGGAGTCCGCTTTGTGAGCGCACAGCTTGCCGTAGAGCGCGCAACGGGCAGCGCGGTTGAGCATCTTGAATCCGTGCCGGTCGTAGAGACGTTTCGCGGGGAAACCGTATGGAACGGAACGGTTGAGGTTTTCAGCGTCGCCAGCCCACCGCCAGAGCGCGCCTACGGATGGGCGGTTGAGGGCAAGACGGAAACGGAATACGTCGCCGTTTTAGGCAATCCGCCCGTTGATTCGCCTATCGCGGCTGTTCGGGCTTGGCTCGTTTCGGAGAACAAGAAGTGACAACCAGAAGGCTAATCGTGTGGGGGCTTCTTTTCGTCGCTGGAATCGCCGTCAATCTCTATCTGTATTTCCTCTTCAATAATGCGGGTAAGCTCGCCCTCATCCCATACGGTTTCTCGATTACGTATGGTTATTTTCTTTCGGGCCTTCTCTGGAATTTTCTTAAGAAGCCAGTGAACAAAAAGACCCGCAGCTACATTCGACGCGAAACCCACTACGACGGTGGCAACCGGCGTGAAATCGAAATCACGCTGCATACGGACGGGTAAAATGGTAAGCTCAACTCCATTCGGCTTATCTTCTTCAAGCAGGGCCTTGAGCCTCGGAGAAAACAGCACTTCTAGGGTAATCTGCATTTGCGTATTCAAGGCGACGCGACCGCTTGAGGCGAGGCTGGAATTACTAGAAGGCAAGAGCAAATGAGCGCCAGCGATTTCAAATTAGGACACTACCCTGGTCCCCGGGCCATTGACTTTGACTGAGGCGATGCGCGACACTTCGGCGATGGAGTGCCCATTCAAAAGCGGTTCGGAGCCCGCCTACTACGGGAGTTATCTCGCCGTGGACCGACTGCTGGGCTTGCAGGAGCCGGTCAGCTTCGTGGAAGGCAAACTTCACGCGCACGATGAAATGCTTTTCATCATCGTCCACCAAACCTACGAGCTTTGGTTCAAACAAATCCTCCACGAGCTGAATGCCTGTTGCGAAGTGTTGCAGCAACCTTCCGCCGACGACGATAGCCCGGACATGACCGTGGTGGTTCATCGCCTGAAACGGATCGTGGAAATTTGGAAGGTCCTAAATCATCAGGTGGACGTCCTGGAAACCATGACGCCGCTCGATTTCCTCGACTTCCGCTCCAGCCTCGAGGGCGCCTCTGGATTCCAAAGCACGCAGTTCCGTCAGATCGAGGCCACCCTGGGCTTGCGGATGGAGAACCGTTTCCGGCCCGAATATTACAAGCATACCGAGGTGGGCGGTTTCTCGGAGGCTGATCTCGCGGTCATTACCGACGCGGAGAAGACAACCTCGCTCCTGAAGCTGGTCGAGCAGTGGCTGGTCCGGATGCCCTTTTTCGGCGAGACCTTCTGGATTGGATGGGAGGGCCAGGCCGGCGAAGGAGATGGGACCGGCGGGGAAAAGTTCTGGAGCAGCTACCGAAAACTTTACGACGCGAGCCTGTCGGATCGCGATGAAAAGACAGACCTCCTCGGCAAGTTCGACGAGACGTTCTTCAAGTCTGGCGCGGGCGATTTTTCGCCGGCGGCGCTGCGAGCGGCTCTCTTCATCATGCTCTACCGCGACGAACCTCTTTTCCGGCTGCCCTTCGCGCTGCTCAATAGCTTGATCGAGATTGACGAACAGCTGGGGAATTTCCGCTACCGGCATTTGCAAATGGTGCGCCGGATGATTGGAACAAGAATCGGAACTGGCGGCAGCAGCGGCGAGCAATACCTGCAAGGGGCCGTGAACAAAAACTACGTCTACAAGGAGCTGGCCGGCGTGATCACTTTCCTGATCGAACGCCGGAATCTGCCTCAACTGCCGAAGCGCCTGCACCGGGCATTGCGTTTTAGTTCCGCCGACGGCTAGACGTTCCGGACCTCTGGAAGTTTGCGGTCAGGCAAGGTGCAATGAACAACGGCGACTCAACTGCCTTGGAAGCCGAGGCCAAACCAGCGGCGAGCAGCGGCTTTCCTCCAGCGGTCTGGTACCTGGCCATCATTCCCTCGTTCCTGTCGTTCGGCTTCACCATGATGCGGGGGTCCGACTTGTGGTTTCACCTGGCGATCGGGCGCTGGATTCTCGAGCACAAGTCGCTGCCCCTGGTTGATCTTTGGTCCTTCACGCGGGCGGGGAAGCCGTGGCTGCAGCATGAGTGGCTTACCGATTTGCTGTTCGGAACCGTGGCAAAGCTCTTCGGCCAGTATTCTCTTGCCTATGTTAAATGGGTCCTTTTAGTCGCAACCCTGCTGCTCCTGTTTCGGGTCGTGTGGCGACTGAGCGGCGAACCTCTCTCCAGCTATCTCAGCATCCTTCTGGGGGCAGCGGTCGCGGTACCTTTTCTCGATCTTCGGCCGCATCTGGTTACCAACCTTCTTTACGTCCTGCTCCTCTGCCTCCTTTTGCCAAAGAAGACGCCTTCCTGGTATTTGCCCCTGCTTTTCCTTCTCTGGGCAAATCTGCACGGCGGCTTTTTCTTTGGCCTGATGGCCCTGGCGATTCTTCTTTCCCCGGCCATCGTTTCCGGCCCGAAGCCTGATCGGATCCGGGCGTCTCTGATCTGGGTTTCTTCCGCTCTTCTCTCTCTTTTGAATCCGAGCGGGCTCAAGGCGTTCGCATATCCGCTTAAGTATGCTTTTGATCGCTCCTCGGCTTTCAAGCAGCTCGATGAGTGGAGACCTCCGTTCGTCGACGTGGGGACTCATTCCCCCCTTTACCGTTACGCGATCGCCATCTTCGCCATGGCCACTCTGTTCCTTTTGTTTCGCCGCTGGCGCGGGAAAGAAGGCCTTAACTGGGCGGCGCTGGGCCTGGTGCTCCTCACGCTGGCGATGTCGCTCACCAGCCGGCGTTTTATCGTTTTGTTTGCCCTTTCCCAAAGCCTGATCACCGGGCCCGCCCTGGCGGTCCTGCTTGCTCCCGTGATGAAAAGGATTCCGAGTCTAATCGCCCCGGCTCTCGCCGCCGGTCTAGGCTTGTTTTGGCTCTATCCCTACCCGCTCGCTCCTTATGCCTTTCATTATCTGACTGCGGAGGACGATTTCCCGGTCGAGACCTGCAACTATATCCAGATTAATCACCTCTCCGGGAACGTCTTCTCCTATTACAACTGGGGCGGTTACCTTCACCTGAGAACGAATGGGCAGATGAAGGTCTTTATCGATGGCCGCGCGGACACCGTTTACGATTCGGAGACGTTTCGACGATACCTGACCGTCCAGAGATTCGAGCTGGGTTGGAGGGAGATTATTGAAAGCTCGAAGGCCCAGTACATTCTCTGGCCGAGAACCTCCCAGGGCGCGCCCATGGCGGGTCTGGTTGAGTCCGGCAAGTGGAAGGTATTGTTCGACGATTTCGTTTCGGTGTTGCTGGTGCGGACCGACCAGGCGCCGCCGGAGCCGTTGAAGCCGACTCCGGATTCTCCCTACCGGCAGCTCACCATCGGGACCCAGAACCTCGAGCGCCGCCGTTATGACGTCGCTGAGCTGGCCCTGAAACGTGCCCTCGAAGAGATGCCCTATTTGCGGACGGCTTTCTACAAGCTGGCTCAAGCGCAGACGTCCCAGGGGAAGAAGGAAGAAGCGCTAAAAACTCTGGATCAATGCGAACGCGTCTTTCCCGATCGTCGCAGGATAGCCGCCGCCAAAGCCCTTGTTCATTAGAGGGTGGATCGCGCGCTACGTCGCGCGATGTTAGCGAAAGATCGAGCGCGGAGCTCTCGATCCACCGGCGTCAGGCTGTCGCTTATACCAACCCCTGATCCATCATCGCGTTCGCAACCTTGAGGAAGCCGGCGATGTTCGCGCCGTTCACGTAGTTGCCCGGAGTGCCGTACTTCTCGGCCGTGCGGTAACAAACTTCGTGGATGGTTCGCATGATATTGAAGAGGCGCGTGTCGACTTCTTCCCGCGTCCACGAAATGCGCATGCTGTTTTGCGCCATCTCGAGGCCGGAGGTGGCGACACCCCCCGCGTTCGCGGCCTTCCCGGGACCGAAAAGGATCCCGGCTCCGAGGAACTGATTCACCCCTTCAATATCAGTTGGCATGTTGGCGCCTTCGGAGACGACGTAGACTCCATTCCTAAGGAGATTGGCCGCATCCTTGCCATTGATCTCGTTTTGGGTCGCGCTGGGAAAGGCGCAGTCGGCCTTGTGGTCCCAAATCGGGTTGTGGTCGGCCGCCGCGTCCGTGGCCGTGTAAACGGCGCCCTTGTATTTGTCGGCATATTCGGAGATACGGCCGCGCCGGTTGTTCTTCAGGTCCATGACGAAGGCGAGCTTGTCCCGGTCGATCCCGGCCTCGTCGTAGATGTAGCCCGTCGAATCCGAGAGCGTGACCGCCTTTGCGCCTAACGAGATCAATTTGTCCACGGTGTACTGCGAGACGTTGCCGCTCCCGGAGACGAGACAAACCTTGCCTTTCATCTCTTCCTTGCGCGTCTTGAGCATCTCCGCGGCGAAATAGACGGCTCCATACCCGGTCGCCTCCGGACGAATGACGGAGCCGCCCCAGGTGAGGCCTTTGCCGGTCATCACGCCGGTAAATTCATTCCGGAGCCGCTTGTACATGCCGAACAGAAATCCGATCTCGCGCGCCCCGACCCCGATGTCGCCCGCGGGCACGTCGGTGTCCGGACCAATATGCCGGAACAATTCGCACATGAACGCCTGGCAGAACCGCATCACTTCGCTGTCGCTCTTTCCCTTTGGGTCGAAGTCCGAGCCGCCCTTGCCGCCGCCCATCGGCAGAGTCGTGAGCGCGTTTTTGAAGACCTGTTCAAAAGCGAGGAACTTCAAAATGCCGAGGTTGACCGAGGCATGAAAGCGCAGCCCGCCTTTGTAGGGCCCGATCGCGCTGTTCATCTGGATGCGGAATCCGCGGTTTACATGGAGCTCGCCCTTGTCGTCCTGCCAGGGAACGCGGAACATGATCACCCGCTCCGGCTCGATGATCCGCTCGATGATTTTCGCTTTGCGATACTCCGGGTGCTGATCGAGCACGAGAGCCAGCGACTCGACTACTTCCTGGACTGCCTGATGGAACTCCGGCTCGCTCGGGTTCTTGGCCTTCACGTCGGCCATCAACGCGGAAACGTCGTATTTCATTGAAAGTGGGAGGGTATGTCAGACAGGGCCGGGAAACAGAAGCAAAATCTTTATTCTCCGGGGAAGCCGGCCCATAATCGGGCCAAAACCAACCCGAATCTGCCATGTCCGACTCACCGAAAATCTCCGCGCCCGATCTCACCCAGCGCCCGCCGCGCAGCCCGCACTGCCGGCTCGGCGGTTACGTCACCCTGGCCCGCCTTCTCGATAAAGGCCGGGCCACGATCGCCGGCACCAACGGCGAATACACGTACGACGCGCCGGTCGATCAGCATTTGAAGGATTTTCTCGGGCTGGACTTTGGCGCCTTGAAGGAACAGCTCGCCGCCGGCAAGGGCGATGGCGAGATCCTTGAGTGGATCGGCGCGAACGCGAAACACAAACGCGCTGAATGGGAGATCGACACGTGGAGCAGCTTCATGGCCCGGCGCGGTCCGAGCGGTGATGTCGAGACGCTCCATTATTTCACCGAATACGTCGCCAAGTTTTCGAAGGAGCGCGAAGACGTTAAGACCTGGTTCGAGCTGGTCGATCTCGACGATCACGTCACCTTGGGCGGCAAAGCGTGAACGATTCGCCGAACTGGAGGGCGAAGCTCAGCGACGCCGGGTGTGAAGTCTCGCCGAGCTCGGCCTTCCAGGTGAGAATTGAGAAATGAAACACCGGCCTCAGCGTCCCATCGCCACCCGCGCCGGACGCACCGAGTTCCTCAAAATCAACGCCGCCGTCGGCGGCTGGCGCGATAGCTATCACTGGGTCTTGTCCCTGAGCTGGCCGCGGTTCGCCCTTTTCCTCGGCGGCAGCTACGTCGTCATCAACCTTCTTTTCGCCGCCCTTTACGTGTTGCAACCGGGCTGCATCGCCGATCTGGAGCCCGGCTCATTCCCCCTGGCCTTTTTCTTCAGCGTCGAAACCCTGGCGACCGTCGGTTACGGCCACAACTATCCCACCACGGTTTACGGCCACATTATTGTCACGATTGAAATCTTCCTCGGCATGATCTGGCTCGCGGTCATCACTGGTCTTATTTTTGTCCGCTTTGCCCGGCCCACGGCCCGCATCGTTTTCAGCAACTGCCTTCTTATCGCTCCGCATGATGGCCGGCTCAGCCTGATGTTTCGCGTCGCTAATCTGCGCCACACCAGCATGGCCGAAGCGGAGTTTCGGATCGTTTATTCGCGCGACGAGCGGGTCCTTGAGGGGGAAGACATCCGGCGTTTCTACGACCTGGAGGTTTATCCGAGTCGCATGGTTACTTTTCCGGCTGCCTTGATCATCCGGCACACGATTGACGAAAAAAGCCCTCTTTACGGGGTGACAGCCGAACGTCTGGAGAAGGAAGATGCTTTCTTTGTCGCATCGACTCTTTCGCTTGAGCTGGTCATGGCTGCATCCGTGCAAAGTGCTCAGGATTATGCTCCGGAAGACGTGCGTTTCGGGGAACGTTTCGTTGACGTTTACTCCGAATGGGAAGGCGGCCGTCTCACCGTCGACTACGGACGCCTCCATGAAACCGAGCCGTGCCCGGGCTCGAATTGAATCAGAAAGCAGGAACAAGGAGCTTACAAATTATCTGTGGCTGCGAACGTCAGTGCCGGAGCACGATGGAATAAGGCCCGGAGCGCAGCGAAGCGAAGCGCCGGGAAATGATCGGCCACCGGGCTCCCCACCCCGGCAGGAAAATGTTACGCTGCCGCCATCGCGGCCGTAACCGTCAAAAGCGGCACGATCGCGAAGTGCTCCGTTCCATCTTCTTCGAACGAAATAATCAGCGACGTCTTGCGCGGCGAGAAGCTCACGAAATCACGATGTGGAACCTCGAAAACTCGCCCCGACGCCGTCTCTACGCGAAACGGCTTGTTCTTGCCAATCAGCTCTTGCATGAGGGAAACGTCCATGCCGCGACATTAATATTGCCGGAAATTACGGTCAAGGCACCGGACGCCAAGGTCCGAACTCCGGCAGGAGTGGCGGAGAATGGTCGCGTGGTCACCCGTGCTTCGATTATCCACGTTCCGCCGTCCCTCGCGGGGCTGTTTACGTTTTGGAAAAACGGCTATCCGGATTTCCGCTGGAGCTGCAATCCGGGCTTCATTCCGTCGCGCCTTTCGGCCCTCCGGCCTCGCCATCTTGGATCAGCAGTCAGCACCCGAGCACAGCGCTGCGAAGCCCCGGAGTAACATGTCCCGCGATTCACCAAACCCCGGGATGGATCCCTGGTTGTAGCCGGGATTTGTGATCCCGGCTGCCGTCAACGCAGTTGGCGCACGAAGTTATTGTATTCCTCGTCCGTGCCAATCCAGAACCAAACCACGAGTTCGCCCTCACGCCGAGCGAGGGCGCGATAATGGTCGCCGACGCGCACCGACCATACGTTCGCGCGCAACGGCTTGAACTGCATCGAAGGATGAAACGGATCCCGCTGCCAGATTTGAAACTTGTCTCGGGCCAGACACTGAACATGCGCCGGCAGACGGTTGAATTCGTTCCAGAACCGCCGGTGCGTTCTGGATTTCACGGCATATCACGGAGGCGCCCGGCGGCGATATCGTCTTCCACTTCACGCAAGACATCGTCGAGTTTGCCCCCTGCGATGTCTCGTTTCATCTGCTCGTCCCACTCGTCGTCCTTCCAACCATGCAACCAGGCGGCCAGCGCGGCGCGCTCCTCGAACGAGAGCTGCTCAATAGCTGTTTTGATTTCGGCGAGACTCATCTCGGCAGCTTATCAATTCCGTGCACCGCCGTCTATCAACAACCCGCAAAGCAAAACAGCCGGGCCCTTTACGAGCCCGGCTGTTGTTGATTGCTTTAGTTAGCGGGTGACTGTTCGGCTTAGCCCCGAAAGAATTCGGGGTTTTGGCCGAGACGACTTAATAGTCCATACCGCCCATGCCGGGGCCCATTCCACCGCCAGGAGGCATTCCGCCGCCCTTTTCCTTTTCAGGCATCTCCGTGATGATGGCTTCGGTGGTCAGGAGGAGACCGGAGATGGAAGCGGCGTTCTGCAACGCGCTCCGGGTCACCTTGGTCGGATCGACGACGCCGGCTTTCACCAGGTCTTCATACTTGTCGGTCGCGACGTTGTAACCTTCGTTCCCCTTCCGGGCCTTGACTTCCTGGACGATGAGCGCGCCTTCCTGGCCCGCGTTGTCTGCGAGCTGGCGAAGCGGCTCCTCGATCGCGCGGCGGATGATCGCCACGCCGACTTTTTCGTCGCCTTCGAGGTCCTTCAGATTATCGATCGACTTCTGAGCGCGGATCAAAGCAACACCGCCGCCAGGGACGATGCCTTCCTCGACCGCGGCGCGAGTCGCGTGCAACGCGTCTTCGACGCGAGCCTTTTTCTCCTTCATTTCCGTTTCCGTCGCGGCGCCAACATTGATGACGGCCACGCCGCCGGCCAGCTTGGCGAGACGCTCCTGGAGCTTCTCCCGATCGTAATCGGAAGTGGTCTCTTCGATCTGACGGCGAATCTGGCTCACCCGGCCCTGGATGTCGGCGTTCTTGCCTTCACCTTCAACAACCGTGGTGTTCTCCTTGTCAATCGTGACCCGCTTGGCGCGGCCTAAGTCGTCAAGCTTGACGTTCTCGAGCTTGATGCCCAGGTCTTCGGTGATGCATTGACCGCCGGTCAGGACCGCGAGGTCTTCCAGCATCGCCTTGCGACGATCGCCGAAGCCCGGGGCCTTCACGGCCGCCACTTGCAACGTGCCGCGGAGCTTGTTCACGACCAGGGTCGCGAGCGCTTCGCCTTCCACGTCTTCCGCGATGATCAGGAGCGGGCGTCCAGCCTTCGCCACCTTTTCGAGGAGCGGGAGCATGTCCTTCAAGCTCGAGATTTTCTTCTCGTGAATGAGGATGTAAGGATTGTCGAGGATGGCTTCCATCGCTTCGGCATTCGTGACGAAGTAGGGAGAGAGATAGCCCTTGTCGAACTGCATGCCTTCGACCACGTCGAGGCTGGTTTCGATCGACTTGGCTTCTTCTACGGTGATGGTGCCGTCCTTACCGACCTTGTCCATCGCGTCGGCAATGATCTCGCCGATCGTCTTGTCCCAGTTGGCGGAAACGGTCGCGACCTGCGCGATCTCGTTCCGGTCGCTGACCTTCTTCGAGATTTTGCCGAGCTCGGCGACGATTGCTTCGACGGCCTTGTTGATGCCGCGCTGCAATGAAGTCGGGTTCGCGCCGGCGGTGACGTTGCGGAGACCTTCCTTGTAGATGGACTCAGCGAGCACGGTCGCCGTGGTGGTGCCGTCACCAGCGATGTCCGAAGTCTTGGAAGCGACTTCGCGAACGAGCTGGGCGCCCATGTTTTCGTAGGGATCTTCGAGCTCGATCTCCTTGGCCACGGTCACACCGTCCTTGGTGATCGTCGGGCTGCCGAATTTCTTGTCGAGGATAACGTTGCGTCCGCTCGGTCCGAGCGTCGCCTTGACGGCTTTCGAGAGTTTCTCGACGCCGCGGAGAAGCGCGTGCCGCGCGTTCTCGTCAAATTGGAGTTGTTTAGCTGCCATATAGTTAGTTGAGAGTTCTAAGTTGAGAGTTTGTTGTTGGTCGTGGAGCGACAGGCAGGGTGCCCGTCGGCCGAGTCAGGCTGGAAGCCTAACTTCCGACCGATTCATTAACCAATGATGCCGAGGATGTCGTCCTCGCGCATGATCAGGTAGGACTCACCGTCCACCTTGATCTCGGTGCCGCCGTATTTGGAGATGAGGACTTTGTCGCCCTTCTTCACGGTGAACTCGACCTTCTTGCCGTTGTCGTCCACTTTGCCGGTGCCGAGAGCGACGACGTTGCCCTCCTGTGGCTTCTCCTTGGCGGTATCGGGGATGATGATGCCGCCCTTTTTGGTTTCTTTCTCCTCGATCGGCTGCACAAGCACGCGATCTCCGAGAGGTCTTACATTAATTGCCATTTTATTAGTTACTCCTTCTTCTGTCTGCTTTGGTTGGTTAATGCCGAAAGCCGTCAGTTGTTCCCAACGGCTTTCGGCAAATTGTTAAAGTTACTTCTTCTTGTTTTCGTCCACGACTTCGAACTCGGCGTCGACGACATCGCCCTGGTCTTTCCGCGGACCTTCGTCCTGCGGACGGGCTTGCGGGCCGGCATCGGGGCCAGCCTCGGCGCCCGGAGCTGGTCCGGCACTGGCCGCGGCCTGCTTGTAAAGATCGGCGCTGACTTCCTGGAACTTGTTCTGCAAGTCGTCGTAGGTCCGTTTCATCGCGTCGGTGTCGTTCTTTTCGATCGCTTCCCGAACGGCCTTGATCGCGTCCTCGACCTGCTTGCGTTTGTCTTCCGGAATCTTGTCGCCGAGATCCTTGAGCTGCTTCTCGCTCTGGTAAGCCAGAGTGTCGGCGTTGTTCTTGATCTCGATCGCTTCCTTCGCCTTCTTGTCTTCCTCGGCGTGGGTTTCAGCGTCGCGCTGCATCTTCTCGACTTCTTCCTTGCTCAAGCCTGAGCTGCAGGTGATGGAGATTTTCTGCTCCTTGCCGGTGCCAAGGTCTTTCGCGGAAACGTGGAGAATGCCGTTCGCGTCGATGTCGAACGTGACTTCGATCTGCGGGGTGCCACGCGGGGCCGGCGGGATGCCGTCGAGGTGGAACGTGCCCAAATTCTTGTTATCGCGGGAGAGCGGACGCTCGCCCTGCAACACCTTAATCTCGACTCCCGGCTGGTTGTCGCTGTAGGTCGAAAAGATCTGCGACTTCCGGGTCGGGATCGTCGTGTTCCGCGGAATCATCGGCGTAGCAACGCCACCGGCCGTCTCGATCGCGAGAGTGAGCGGAGTGACGTCGAGGAGCAGCACGTCTTTGACGTCGCCCTTGAGCACACCGCCCTGGATCGCGGCGCCAATCGCCACGACTTCATCCGGGTTCACGCCTTTATGCGGCTCCTTGCCAATCAAAGTGCGTGCGGTCTCGATGACTTTCGGCATACGAGTCATACCACCGACGAGCACCAGCTCGTTGATGTCTTTCTCGGCCAGCTTCGCGTCAGCGAGACAGGCCTTCACCGGCGGAACCGTCCGCTGGAAGAGTGAATCGGTGAGCTGCTCGAGCTTCGAACGGGTGAGCTTCTTTTGGATGTGCTTCGGCCCGCTCGCGTCCGCCGTGATGAACGGCAGGTTGATCTCGTATTCCTGGGAAGACGAGAGCGCGATCTTTGATTTCTCAGCTTCTTCCTTGATGCGCTGGATGGCGTCCGGCTGCTTCGAAAGATCGATGCCGCTGTCCTTCTTGAATTCGCCGACGATCCAATCGACCAGGATGTTGTCCCAGTCGTCACCGCCAAGGTGAGTGTCGCCGTTGGTCGCCTTCACTTCGAAGACGCCGTCGCCGATTTCGAGCACGGAAATATCGAACGTGCCGCCGCCCAGATCGTAGACCGCGATCTTCTCGTCCTTCTTTTTATCGAGACCGTAAGCGAGCGAAGCCGCCGTCGGTTCGTTGATAATGCGGAGCACTTCGAGGCCGGCAATCTTGCCCGCGTCCTTGGTCGCGTTGCGCTGTGAGTCGTTGAAGTAGGCCGGCACGGTGATGACGGCCTGCGTGATTTTCTCGCCGAGCTTTGCTTCCGCGTCTGCTTTCAACTTCGCGAGAATCATCGCGGAAACTTCCGGCGGCGAAAAAGTCTTCTTCTCGCCGTTCACTTCCACCTGCACGTGGGCGTCGCCGTTGGCCGCCTTCACGACTTTGTACGGCACGCGATGCTCTTCCTCGCGAACTTCATCAAACTTGCGGCCCATGAACCGCTTGATGGAAAAAACTGTGTTGGCCGGGTTGGTCACCGCCTGGCGTTTCGCGGCCTGACCGACGAGCCGCTCGCCGTTCTTCGCGAACGCGACGATCGACGGCGTGGTGCGCGCGCCTTCGCTGTTCTCCAAAACAACAGGATCGCCGCCCTCCATGACAGACATACAGGAGTTCGTCGTCCCCAAATCGATACCTAAGACTTTAGCCATAATTAGAAAAATCCTTTCGTGAACCGAGAAATGGTTCGCGCTTCTTTTAGCAATCCATATTCCGATCACGTCTCGGCAACGTAAGTAACTATTGTAAAGGCAGTTATACTATTGGACCGAATAGGCGTTTGTCCGTAAAACGGGACATCGTGTCGCGAAATCCAGCGCAGATGGTGCCTGTGTGTCACACCTCTCCTTTTCCTTGGCCGAGTCGCCCAAACCAGCGGATAATCCGCAGACTTTCTCCGAAATTCCGGTATGTGTTCTGCTTAATTCTCCGGTCCATGCAACCCACGGGCGGCTCGACTACTTCCATCCAGGCGCCGAGCAGCGACATCGTGTTCGCCTGCTCGAACTGCGCCACCTCCTACGTCGTCGATGCGGCTGCAGCCGGGATGACCCTGACCTGCCAGAAATGCGGCAAGCCGACCACCGTTCCGAAAGCGACTATCGTGGCCGCGGCCGAGAATGCGGTCCGCATTTCCGATCTCCAGCATCAGTTGAAGGAAAACGAGTCGCAACGGACCGAGATCACGAGCTACATCAATCAGCTCAGCATCCAGTTGCATCGTTGGCAGCTGCGCTTGCAAAGCCTGAACGAGCGCCAGCAAAAACTGGAAGCGGAATTGGCCGCCGCGCGCCAAGGCTAATTCTTCTGTAGCCGCGCATGGTAGGGACGGCGCGCTGCGCCGTCCGCCGTTGCAACGTTTGGCACTCGGACGCCGCAGCGCGGCGTCCCTACCAAAACAAAAACCAACACCTACTCCGTCCTGAGCGCCGTCATCGGGGTGACTCTCGTCGCGCGTTGCGCGGGAAAGAAACAGGCGAGGAGCGACGCAAACGCGAGCATCACACTCGAAGCGAGGAGCGCGAACGGATCGTTGGGGCTTACTTCGTAGAGAATCTGGGAAAGCACCCGACCTACCGCCAGCGCCAGAAGCAATCCGAATACAACCGCAAGCCCGGTCTGCATCGCGCCCTGGCGCATGATCAAACCGAAGACGTCGCTGCGTCTCGCGCCGAGCGCCATTCGGATTCCGATCTCGCGGGTCCGGCACGCGACCGCGTAGGCCTTCACGCCGTAGACGCCGACCACCGCGAGGAGCAGCGCGATGCCGCCAAAAACACCAAACAGAACCGCACCGAGGCGCACGATCCAAAGCCCAACGCTTTTTTCCATGAGATCGACAAACGGCGCGATACCGAGGATCGGCAGGTCCGGATCGACTGTGCGCAGCATCTGGCGAACGGTCGGAATCATCGCCGCGACCGCGCGCCGGTCTTTGCTCGCGATCCGCACGTGGAGATAAACATTGCCGCTTTGCGCCACGGCCAGGGGCACGAAAATGCGGCGGAGCAGCGTGTCGTTCTGGACATCGTGGCGATGGGTGCCGACCACGCCGACCACTTCGAAGTCGTTAGGCGAACCGTCCCGCGGCGCCTGCGTGTAACGAACGTGCTGGCCTATGGCGTCCGTGTTCGGGAACAGCTTCTTCGCCATGGATTCGTCAATGATCGCGACCCGCGGCGCCTGCTTGTTCTCCGCTTCGGCCTGGGTGAAATCGCGGCCGCGGAGAATCCGCACGCCGATTGCGTCGAAGTAACCTGGCGTCGTGGCAGTAAACAAAGCGCCCGCTCCCGGGTCCGGCGCTTTCGGATCGGTTGGCATCGTTTCGCGGGTGGACATGATCCGGCGGGTATTGGTGAAGTTGCCGTAGGGCAACATCGTTCCGATCGCCGCCGCCTGGACTCCGGGCAACTCGCGCGCACGTTGAATTGCCGTGAACATGAGCCGCTTCGCTTCCGCCGGCTCTTTTTTCACGAGCGAAAAATCCAGTTCCGTCACGAGATCGCCGGCCGCGACAAATCCCGGATCGAGCCCGCCGGCCTTGAGTGCACCGCGGAAGAACAAACCGGCGGCAAAGAGGAGCATGAGCGACAAGGCGATCTGGGCCATGACCGAAATGTGGCGCGGCGCGAAGAACCGGCTGAGCCGCCCGATCCGCGCCGGTTCGCCGACCTGTTGTTTCAAGTCGTTCACCAGATCGGTCTTCGTCGCCTTCAAGGCAGGCCCGAGACTGAAGAGTAAAGTGGCCAGCAGGCAAAAGAGGAAGGTCACTGAAAGCACCGTCACGCTCGGATGGAGATCGGCGACGAACGAAAAGTTGAGGGAGCCGAGCATTCGTCCGAGCGACTGCAACATGAGGCCGTTGCACCAGACGCTCACGGCCAGGCCCACCGCACCGCCGGCAATCGCGAGAAGTAATCCTTCGCAGAGCAACTGACGCACGATCCGCCAGCGCGACGCCCCGATCGCGATCCGGACCGCAATCTCTTTCGCGCGTGAGGTCCCGCGGGCCAGAAGCATGTTCGCCAGGTTCAGGCTCGCGATGAGGAGGACCGCGCCCGCCATTCCCATGAGGAGCGTCGCGATCAAGGCAATCGGGCCATCATCTTCCGGACCGGTGCTGAGACTGAACCGGGACGGCTTTTGAATTTGGAGCTCACGCGCGAACTCGGCGTCCGGCGGCTGGATCGCGTTGAAACGCTGGCTTAGAACCGGCAGGCGCGTTTTCGCGGTCTCCAGCGTCAGCTCAGGCCGAAGCCGGGCGGACAAATTAAGCGTGTAATTTTTTGGCTGCGCCAGGTCGGTGGCGACATCCGTGTCGCTAAAGGCGGAGCCGATTTTCGAAAACATCCCGAGCGGCACCCAGATATCGGGGGCGATGAGCGCGCTGATCCCGCTGAACCCGTCCGGCGAGATTCCGATCACGGTGTAGGGCTGCCCGTTGATCTGGAGCTCGCTGCCGACAAAATCCGGGCGGCTACCCATTCGTTTCCAGAACCCGTAACTGGCCACGACCACGGGAAGATTCGCGTTCGGTTTGCATTCTTCGGCGTTGTAGAAACGCCCGCGAAATGGCTGGACGCCCATCATCGTGAAAAAATTCTCCGAAGTCAGGAAAGCAAAGCTGCGCCGCATCTCGTGCTCCGCCCCGATGCCGGCGACCGTGAACTGGAGCGCCGCCACGTCGGCGAACACTTCTTTCGCGTTCTCGCGCAGCTCGCGAAATTCGTTGTAGGAAAACTGCCGGTAATCGTGGTTCGCGCTTTGCCGGGCGGTGAAGACGTTGACCACTTCCTCCGGTTTCACCGGCACCATGGGCCGGAGGACCACGCCGTTGATGAGGGCGAAAATCGCCGAGTTCACTCCAATGGCGAGCGCCAGGGTGATGACCGCGACAGTGGTAAATCCCGGCGTCTTGATAAGCTGCCGGAAAGCGAAACGAAAATCCTGGATCATAGGGTTGGCCTTTCCTGTGAGATGCAGCGGGACGCGCTTTTGGATTCAATGTCCTGAGCCTACACGCGCTGTCCGCGAAGCTCCGCTCGTGAGGACCATTAGCGTGAATCGTAATTTGCTCTAATTGTTAAGCTCAACGCGATGGCCGACCAACCGACACCTCTCCTCTCACCAGAGGTTCGACGTGGCGCCGGCCATTACGAAATACTTGGTGAGACCTATGCCAAATTCGAATTCTTCGAGAACGGCTGGAATCCCTACACGCGCTTTCTCGACGTTGATAAAGTGGATCTCATCCTTCGAAGGCGACACCGAAACCGACCGCGTTATCGCGAAGTGCAAGTCAAGTACGGCAAACTCTATCCGGTTGGCTCGCGCTGGGAACGTGCGCTGTTCGATTACACATCCTGGCGCTTTTTTCGAGAAGACGAGTTCGAGGGGTACCTGGATCACTCCGATTTCTTCATCGTGCTAATACTGGCAGCCGATATCGGCTATCAGCGCGATATCTTCATATTTCCTGTCCGTGATTTCGTCCGGTTTGTTAAGTGCGCCATTCCAAGCAAGGGACAGCGGAAGGTCTATATCTCCCGATCAGTCCACGATCCTGCAAAATGGTATCTTCGCCGATTGGCCAAAATCACGGCATTGACGCCGGACGCCGTTGAGGACGTTTCGAGCTATCGTCGAAACTTCGCGGTTCTGGATCAAGAATTGACCATAGACAAATAGCCAGTCCTCCACATAACCAAACATAATTCCTATGTCCAAAATACCTAGCGGCGGCACCGATATGTGGTGCCCAAAATGCGAAGTGATAACCACGTGCAAAGCTGTGCCAACGAAAGAGGTGGATTACTTCGTCGAGTCGGGTCAGCGTTGGTTCAACCGCGATCATACAGATGTTCGTTGGTTTCGCCGCGGTCGCCTATGTCTCAAGTGCGGAAACCGCTTCCTGACCGCGGAGGCGACGGAAGTTCTCATCGACGAATTAATTGAGCTTCGAGACGCGCTCGCTCAAGTTAAGTCCAATACGGAGGAATATGTAAAGAGATCGGATAGCGCAGCCAAAACCCTAAAGAAGCTCAATGAATCCTTGTCGGGACTCAGAGCTTTGAAGATTTATACCAAACTACCGAACAAACCGTAGCAACGTACGCGACGCCCGGTTTTCGCTAAGCATTTTATCAGACATGGCCGAGCGTCCCGAAAGAGAACTCGCATCTGACCTTGCTGAAGTCGCCATCGATGCAGTGCTGGATGACGGATTGCTTAAGGATATTCCGATTGTGGGCTCGCTGATTAACCTAGCGAAATTTGCGAAATCCATTCCCGACCGCATCTTTGCGGCGAAGGTGGCTCGCTTTGTCTCCGCGCTCAGTCGAATCAGCAAACCCAACACTCAGGCGTTTCTGGTGGAGATAGCTGGTGATTCTGCCAAGCGTTCGAAACTCAGTGAAGTGCTTACTCTGACGATTGATCGCATGGATGACCTCGAGAAGAGCGAATACATCGCATGCGTATTCATGGCGTACGTCGAGCAAATGATCGATCTGACAGTTCTTAGGCGACTCGATTTCCGATGCGTTTGGAAACGACCTTTCTGATTTTGTTGGATTTATGCTTACGGAGGCAAAGAACCCTCTTTATCTCCCGATGGAATTGCGAGCCTTGACGTCCACGGCATTGGCCCGCGACTCAGGCGCGACACGCGGGGCTGAAGGGCCGGTTCCTTTTGCCACTGATCTTGGCGTGAAATTCAGTGAGATCATCGCCAAATACCGCGATCGGAGCACTCCAGCAACAAACACCACTTAGCCGCGGCAACCCCCGCCTCCCCCTTTGCGTCGGTTTTTACTTCGGCGCCTCGGCGTGCGGGAGAAAAGCATCGCCGCCGGGGATCCGTTTCAAATCCCACAGGCGCGCGGTGCCGTCGCTGCTCGTGGTCGTGAAATTGGTTCCGTTGGGCGAAAATTCGACGGACCAAAGGGCATCGAGGTGGCCGCGGAGGATGGCGACGCACTTTTTGGTTTCGTAGTTCCAGAGCCGCGCGGTGTGGTCCCAGCTCACGGTTACGACGCCTGGACCATAAGGTGTGAAGCAGGCGGAGTAGAGCGGACCGGTGTGGCCCTTTAAGGTGACGATGCCCTGCTTTTCCCGGGCGTCCCACACTTGAGCGGTGTTGTCGGAACTCGTGGTGAGGAAGAAGGTGTCGCCCGGTTTAAAGATGACATCGCGCACCGCCTTCTCGTGCGAAATGATGGCGAGCGTCGCGCCGGTCGGCCGATCCCATAAGATCGCGCGGCCGTCCGCGCCGGCGGTGAGGATCCAGCGGGCTTGCGAATCCATCACGGCTCGCCGGACTGACGCGCCGTGGCGGAGCACCTCGCTGTCCTTGGCCGGGTGAGAGGAAAAAAGGACAGAGTCGCCCTTGGGGAAATTCCAAAGCCGCGCCGTTCCATCGCTGCTCGGCGTGACGAGCCAGCTCTTTCCGCGGAACTCGACCAGGTTCGGCGCCCAGACGTCGCCGGTATGTTTTGCCAGGACGACCGGCGGCGTCTCCGGTGCGGCTACGTTCCAGATTCGGATTTGATTGTCCTTGCTGGTGGTGGCGAGCCAGTTGCCGTCGCCGCTCCAGGCCAGGCCAGTGACCGCTTCGCTGTGGCCCTTGAGGAAAAATGGTTTATTGGGTTCGCTGATTCGCCAGAGCGCCGCCGTGCCATCGTCGCTCCCGGTGGCGGCCTGCCAGGCGCTCGTATCCCCGCGCGGTTTCGGATTGAACAAGGCAACATTGACTTCGCCACTATGGCCTCGCAGCACGCCATCCTCATCGGCTTTGAGATCCCAGATCCGCGCTGTCTGGTCGTGACCTGCGGTGATAAGGAAGAGGTTTTCGACACTCAATTTCCGCGGATAAGCAGACCCAAATGCGGCGGAACTGTAATGAACCCCCCAGACGGCGCCTTTATGGCCGACGAAAAGTTTGTCAGTTACATATTCCACGGCACCCGCCTCGGCCGCGAACGGCGGCGGCGTGGAAGCGGGCTGGGACGGCCCTTCCGGAGCAGGCCCAGGCGTAACTGCTTCGTTGGCAGTTATTCTTTCCTTGGTTTCGATGGAATCGGTCGCGCTCCGGGTGGTGTCGATTCCGCCGAGCTTATTCTTTTGTTCGTAGACGACTAACTCCTTCAGGGCTTCCTCTTTTTCTTCGAACGCCTTCTCCTTCACCTTGGCCAGCCGCGCGTCGTCCTTCCTTTTTTCACGCACGAGGTAGAACGAAATTCCTGCGCCGATGAGGATCAGGGTAAGGATGACCGCCGCCACCGCGACCGCGCGACGGCGCCATCTGCGCAGGGCGATTCGGGCGTCGCTCAAAACCCGCTGGCGCTGGATCCAGGGAACGAGGAACTCACTCGTAATATCGTAGAAATAGGCTTCGTTCCGGCGCTGGCGGCGGACGAGGCGGGATTGGCCGGACAACTCTTCGAGCGCGCGCTTGCCCGTCGCCGCCGGGATTTTTTCGCATGTGTGCAGCCTTTCGAGCAGGTCGGATTCGAGAATGATATTGCGCGTGCCGGCGCTGGTCACAAGATGCCGAAGCAGGGCCACAGCCGGTTCGCGCAGGCCTGTGCTGAGGCGATCGAGCGAGCCGGTGAGATGACCTTCAAGAAGTTTCTGCACGACTTCGGCGCGGTTCGGCGTCGTGTCGAAAAGCGATTCCCCTTTGGGATCGCGCCAGAGCGAAAGGCACGCGATCTGGACCTCGGTGAGGTTGATGGAACCGCTCTCGCTCCGTTCGGCGAGCGCGGCACAGAGCTTGTCCGCCAGCTCGTCGGTAATGATGCGGCCGAAATGTTCCGGCGGAACCTCAGAGGTGAATGGCCCGCGGATCAATTTCTTCAACACGGTCGAATCCGGAGCGGTGAGACGGATGTGCTGGTCGCGCAGGTTCGGGACCAGCGCGAAAAGCCGGGAAAGTTTGGCCAGATAATCCTCGCGAAAAACGAAGAGCAATTTTACCGGCAGCGTTTCGTCGCGGAGAAGATCGCGGAAAAATTCGAGGAGCGTGTTCTGCGCCTGCGCCGCCTCGGCCAGTTTCTCCCGGTTCTCGGGCGCTTCCTCAAACAGGGTCACGAACTCCTCAAACTGATCGAAGATGAGGAGCGGCGCGCCGCCTTCGTGTTCGAGGCCGAGTTTCGCGTTGACGTCCGCGGTCGAAAAGACGAGCCGCTGCCGCGGTTCGTCGTCGGCTGCGAAACGCGAGGGCAGGAATGGCGCGGTCCCTTCATCCGTGAGCGAGATTCGTTCGACGACGAGCTCGGCGCCCGGCACCGGTTGGACGCGGAATCGTTCGGAGAGAAAGCCTTCCTCGAGCATGGCGGGAATGAGCCCCGCGTTGATGATGGAAGATTTTCCCGTGCCTGATTCGCCGTAAAGCAACGTGCCGCGATAGATCGAGACCAGGCGAATAAGGCGGCGGATTTCTTCCCGCCGCTCGAAGAAAATCGGGCGGTCGACAAAACGGAATTGCTCGATCCCGCGGTACGGTTCGCTCGGCCAGGAGAGTTTGGGAAGCGCGATCATGCCGGCATTTCCGTTTTCTTGATCCGCTCGTAGAGCGCGGGCACGAACGACCAGACATCCTGGGTGACGAAACGGACGTAACGGCGCTGGTCGCTCCAATACCGGACGATGAGCTGGTCCGGTTTCGGATCGATCGAGTAGGTCTCTGGGAAGAGGGCCTGATCGAGGTTCACCCGCATCGCCTTGAAGAGGAGGCGAAGATTGTAATCGATGAGGCTGTAGCCAATGAAGAGGGTGGGCCAGCGTTTGAAACGGTAGAGGAATGTTTCCGGCACGGGATGGTAAGGCGCCTTGTCGCTCATTCGCAAAACGAACTGGATGTAATCCTCATCCGTGATCACGGCTGAATCCGGCTCGTCCACGTCGCCGTGCAGTTTGCAGACGAACGGGTTCGCCGGCGTGGGATCGTCGGTCGGATCTTCGGTCGGAATTTTCGCCGAAGGGCTGTAGATGCAGAGCTGCGGATCTTTGCCGGCGGCGCGGAGCGATTGTTCGAAGAGCTGGTCGAAGTTTGTCGTCATCACGAGCGGAAAATCGAGGGCCGCCAGGGCGCGAACGATTGGCGACGCGATCTTGTTCACGTGCACTTCTTCCTTGATCCGCCGCATGAGGCGATTGCGCGAAAGCTTATCCTCGTAATGCCAGCCGACGCGTTTCAGGTCGCGTTGGTCGGCTCCCGGAAAGCGGGCGAGATAATCGCTCTCCGTCGCCAGGGCCTGGGAAAGTGCTCCGCCCAGAGGCGGCCGCCGAGCCTCTGGATAGGCGTCGACATATTTTTGGTCCGTGCCCGGGGGAGGGCCGTAATGAACCCCGGCCCCGAGGAAGAGAATGCATTGCCCTTTGCCGACGGCCTCAGCGATCGTGTCGAGATCGTCCATCGCTCAATGCTTGCGCCGGCGGGTTTGTTTTGATTTGGCTGGGCGGCGCCCGGCTGTCTTTGACTCTCGCCGCGTTTTCGCCTTAGGCGGGCCGGATTCGACGGGGCGCGCCCCTGGAGAAAGCGGTTCCTTTTTCGGGCCGTCGCCCGGCTCGCTGTGAGGCGGATTGAAAAAGCGAAAATAGGGATTGCCGTAATGTTGATAGGCGCCCCAGGTTCGCGTTCCTTCAGGCTGTCTCGCGATCGCAACCCGGGCGGCGCGCATTGCTTCATGCAGGTAGGCAGGCCGAAAATCTCCGTCCAGGCCAAACATCTTCGCGTAGAGAGTCGTGGCAAAGGTGCGCGCGGCCGTGTCGTTTACCGGCCATCCCGTGCAAATGAAGTTGGCGACACCACGGGCAAAAAACGATTCGGCGAAGCTCGGGGCGAGGTCCGCGCTGCGCTCACTCGCGCGGTCCGGAGTGATCCCCGATTCGCAGGCGTTTGAGAAAATGAATTTCGGGATGCGGTCGATCCGGTTCAGCTCGTTCGCGGTCAGCCGTTCGTCATCTCTCGCGGAGAACACCCAGCCGGAGTTCGAGGGGTCAGATTTGTCGTAGATGCAGTGCCCGGCGAAGTGGAAAATGTCGAAGTCTTCGAGCATCAATTTTTTGAGCACCGTTGTCCGTTTCGCCTGGGCAGGACCAAAGAGGCGAGTGACCAGGATTCTCGACGGGCCCATGGGGTCGTCGCTCTTGAATCTCTCAAGCAGACTGGCAATTTCTTCGCCCTCAGCCTGGGCGCCTTGGAGCGGAGCGTCGAGGGCGGGGTCCGCGACAATCAGAGCTTTGATTTCCCGTTTCGGTGGAGGCGGCGGCTCCGGGGCGGGAGCAAAGGTTGTCCGCAATTGACGGGTCAGGCCGTAGGTCGTGCCCAGGAATTTCTCGAGGTCGACCGAACCGCTCTCGGCCGTCTCGCGCCGGTCCCACGGCGCCGTTCGCGCCACCATTTCCCAATGGACCCTGGCGCTGCTCGAATCAAGAATCAGGACAATCGGTGCCCGCGTGTAAATCTGGGAACGGATGTCTTCGGGCAGGAGAAGTTTTTCCAGGAAGCGGCCAGCCTCCGTCTGCGCCTCGGCCGCGGCCCCGGCCAGTTCGTCGTTGGCCGATTCCACCAGCCGCGGGTCGAGCGCGATGTCGCGCTGCGGAATGGCAGCGCTTTGGGTGAGCGCAGCGAAACCGTAGCCTTTGCGTTGCCGGTCAATCGTTAGCCGCACCGGCACGAGTTCATCCGCTTCCCGCGCGCCGACAGCGGGATCAAATTCCTTTTTCACTTCGGCGCAGGCTGTCGCGACCGCTTCGTCCCGGGCCTTGGCGATAACCTCGTCGGACGGGCGCTCATATTCGATCTGCAATGCGCCGGGCGGATCCTTCTCCACGGCCTGCAGGGCCTTGTTCAGCTTGTTGAATGTGCGCGCGTTATACTCGACAAACGTGATCTGGCAGATGCCTCTGCCTGCGTCCGCCGGAGAATTCAAGAGCGCCCGGCTAATGCCGCGCAGCCATCCGTCGACCGCATCCTTCACCGGCAGGTTGCCGGTCCCGGCGCCGATCAGGACAGTCGCCAGATGAGTTTTTCCCAGCCGGCCTAACGACCAGCAAAGTTCCTGGGCCAGAACGGTGAGCTCCGGCACGCCGAAGTGACCTGGCGTTCCCATTCCGGCCAGGACCACGATCCGGCCTTCCTTGCGCGGATCGGGCAAAATGAAGGGCTCTCCGAGACTGCCCGGAATGTGACCGCGCTCGGTTAGCAAAGTGAGCAAGAGCTCTGATTCGGGAACGGTTTCGGAACCACTCGCAGGGGTTTGCCTGCCCTTTGATTCCTTGAGATATGCCGCGCTGATCGCTTCATCCAAGGCGCGCTCGGCGGCCTGTGGTCTCACCCCGAAATAATGGCCTACTGCGATCGCATCGATCGCTTTGCCGTTCGGCGAAGCCTCGACCGAGTCAATTCCACCTTTGACGAGCGCGATTTTTATCGTGGCTGAAGGGCTGGGCGGCGCGCCGCGCGATCCCTTTGTTTGTTCATCCTTCGCGTCGCCTCGTGGTGGCGGAAATTCGGACGGCGACGAAGGCAGACTCTTGCCGCTGGTCGTCCGGGATTCGGCGTCCGCCACGAAACTTTCCAAAATGATCTCTTCGGCTTCCTTCTCTTCCTCTGATACCGGAGCGCTGTCAGGATCGTCGGCCGCTCCCCGCGTTCTAGCCCGGGTGGTTTGGACGATCTGCTTTAGACGAATCTGATCCCTCTCGACCTGAGCACGCTCCGCGAGCTCGTCCACAGCGTCCGGGACCAAGGCTCGCGCCGCGCCCGGGTTTGTGGAGGGCAGCGAACAGGAACCGGTTTCCAAAAGCTCGGGCACGGCGCCGATAACGCTCTCGTGATTGGGTAACGCGCCGTGGGCGGCGTCCGCGAAGTAGGTGGGGACCTTTTCGTCGCCCTTCTTAAGAAAACCGAGGACATGTGGCACTGTGCCATCTCCATTCAAGGAAAAGCTATAAGCGTCCATCGATCCAAGATCGGAGAGATTGGTGATGTTCTCGGAGGTGCGGCGATTGTAGCCCGCGACATAAGTCATCCGCTTGGGATCGACTACCCCGGCAAGAGCCTGGTGCGACGACAACGCTTTATCGAGAAACGACTGCGGGACCGAAAACTCGCCGTAGGTCTCTGACCGATAAAGTTTTTGCATCTCCGGGAGAACCAAAGGAGAAGGCAACATCTGGTAGGAGCCCGGAAACGTGTTGATGATCCGCAGGACGCCGCTCCTGTGTTCCAGATCGGCAATCATGATCATTTTAACCGCGGTCTGGATTCCCGTGATGATTTGCGGGATGGCGAAAGAGCCGTGATTTGGTGTGCCCAGCATGATCAGCCGCCCGCCGGCCACGCCCCCCTTTCCCTTGGAGTCCCACGCCCGCTCCCAGCGTTCCGGGTAATTCAGGATAAACGTGCGAGAAACCAGGCCGCCCATCGAATGAGCAACCAGATGGACCGGCGTGTCGGAGCCGAACCATTCATTGATTCGGTCATTCAACGCTCCCGCCGACTCCGCTAAATCCCGGCGCCAATCGAAAGGAAACGTCTGGACGTTCCAGTCGAAAGCCAGGCCGACCATCAGCTCTGAGTACCACCGTTTAAGAAGTCCGGTGGCGCGGACGTCATAAACTGACTGCCCGTCGTTATTCATTTCGAGCCATTTCGTGGCGCCCATGATGAGGCGGGGCAGACTTAACCAGACCGGACGGCCACGGTTCGCTTCAAAGCGCTGTAACTCTGATCCCATGATGCCGTGCAGGATCACGACATTGCCTTTCTTCTCCGCGCTTCGCGTGCTCCGGGTCAACGATCGCAGGGCGCTGCGCCGAAGCCGTTCATACCGTTCGGCGCCCAGGTGAAGGCGAAGAACGCGATCTTCGTCCGGACCCGGGCGGCTCAGAATGAGGATCAGCTCCTCGGCGTTGGCGCTTTCAAGCCGGGCGATGAAAGCGCGTTCTTCTGCAGGCGTCATGAGGTGTTGGATTACGGTTGGGGTTGGGCTCGGGACTGGGCGTGAGGGGCTCTACTCGGATCGCCCTCGAAGGGAGAGCTGCCGAGCCGGGCGGAGATGGGGTCACGTATTGCTTTTACGGCAGCCGGCCCCCGCACTTCCATCTAAATCCGATGTCGACCGAAAAAATCCGAAATGAGAAATTTGCGGAGGGCGCGATCCGCAGCGGAATTTTCAAGCGCAACGCTGCGTCCGCGATTGGCGGCGTGGAGAGGCGCGCGAATTTCTCAGCCAGCACTTGATTCTTCATCGGGAAAACTGGTCTCAACTTATCCGACCGAGCGGCCGGCAACAACCGGCTTGTCCGGTAAGGGGGTTCCTGCCACGATCCCGCTCCATGCCGTCCGGACGCACCCCATTTTTTCGAAAACTAACGCAGACGGTGCGCCAGGCGCATTGGGTCAATCAACACCCCGGTCATCGCGAATTCTTTTTCGAGGCGCGGGAAGCGTCGCGCGTTTCACGCCGCGATTTTGTGCGTCTGCTGGGCGCGGCCGGGCTCTGGACAGCGGGAGGCGGGCTGGCTTCGCCTTTCGCCCGCGCCGGCGAAACTCCAACGCCGGGGACGAATGGAGGTGAGCCGGTGGCCATCCTTGGAGCGGGCACGGCGGGGCTCACTGCTGCTTACCGTCTGATGAACGCCGGAATCCCGTGCGAAATCTTCGAGGCGAGCGAACGGACCGGCGGCCGCATGTTCACGAAAACCGACTTCAACAAGGATGGAATGTTCTGCGAGCTTGGTGGCGAACTGGTCGACACCGACCATGCCGACCTGATCACGCTGGCCGGTGACCTCGGGGTGGAAATCCAGGAGCTTAAGGGCGGTGACGCGGGCGCCGACCTCTATTTTTTTGGCGGGAAACATTACACCGATAAGGAATTGATTCCGCTCTTCGAGCCGTTCGCGAAAAAACTCGCCGCGGACAGCGCCGGCCTTGTCGACGACGACGACAACTTCACGGCCAAGGCGAAGAAATTCGACCGGCTCAGCCTGGCCGCTTATCTCGCGGACGCTGGGAAGGGCGTTGAGAAATGGGTGATCGAGATGTTGCGAGTGGCTTACCTCATCGAGTATGGCCGCGAACTCGCGGAGCAATCGTCGCTCAATCTGATCACGCTCCTGACCGCCGATACGAGCGACGGATTCAAGATCTTTGGCGAAAGTGATGAGTCGAAGCGGATCAGCGGCGGGAGCAGCTCGCTGCCGAATGCGCTGGTGAAAGCGCTCGAGGGCAAGGTGAAGATTAACCGGGGCCATCGGCTCGCCCGGGTCGCGCAAAACGGTCCGAACCTGGCCCTCGATTTCGCCGCGGAAGGCGGCACGAAGTCGGTGAAATTTTCCCGCGCGATCTGTGCGCTGCCGTTCACGATGCTCCGGGAAATCGAGGGAGTAAGAGCGCTTCATTTGAGCCGCGAAAAACGCAAAGCGATTGCGGAACTCGGCTACGGCCACAACGCCAAGGTCATGCATGGTTTCAGCGAACGATGGTGGCGTAATTCCGCCGCCGGCCTCCCGGTCTCGAGCAATGGAAGCCTTCTGACCGACCTGCCGTTGCAATGCACCTGGGAAACCAGCCGCGGCCAGACCGGAGAAAGTGGGATCCTGACTAATTTCCTCGGCGGCTCCGCGACGAAGAATGTTGGCCCGGAACGCTACGAGAAATTCAAGGAGGAACTGAACCGCGTTTTCCCCGGCATTCGTGAGAAATTTGACGGGAAACGGGCGGTGATGAACTGGCCTGAGTACCAATTCACGCGCGGCAGCTACACCTGCCCGCTCGTTGGCCAGGTCACCACGATGCTGGAGGTGGCGGCGGAACCGGAGCTCGATGGCCGTTTGGTCTTTGCCGGCGAACATACTGCCGGTGAGCTTTCCGGTTTCATGAACGGCGCGGTGCAATCCGGTAATCGCGCGGCCGAGGAAATCATCTCGCCCAAGAAGAGCGAACTAAAGAAAGCCGCCTGATCTGTCTGCGCCAGGCGACCCGGTTGACCGCGATGGCGCCGGCTGCCAACCTGCTTCATGCCGCAACGAGAGCGCTACCTCTTTGTCTGCACCAACCGCCGGGAGGCGAACCATGAGAAGGGATCGTGCGCCGAGAAAGGGTCGGAAGCCGTCCGGGCGGCCTTGAAAGACGAGCTCGCCGCGCGCGGCCTGGCCAAAGTGAAAGCGCGCGCCTGTTCGTCCAGTTGCCTGGATCAATGCTCGAGCGGGATCTGTATTCTCGTGGAACCCGACCATTTCTTTTATGGCCGCGTGACGTTGAACGACGTGCCGGAAATCGTGGAAGCGCTGGGAACTGATCGCCGAGTCGAACGGTTGGTGCTTACTCCCGAGGATCTGGCGCGCGGCTAAATCTCTCTTTCCAACGCCGCCTTCAACAGATGGCGATGGCAATGCCGCTCCTCTTCCGCGCAATGACAAAGCAGCGTGATCGTTTGCTTCTTCGCCAGATGCTGAAGCAAACGCAGGGTGAATTTCTGACCGTGGTTCTTGATCCGTTGATTACGGGCATCCACCCCGCCCGGTTCGAGCAGTTCCTTGAAGTAGCGCCGGCTGAATTCCGCCCAGGAAAGCTTGCCGCCCACGAATGCCTCCCGCAATTCCTCGCTCGGTCCGAGGTTCGCCATCCAGACATCAAAACGGTCACTGCCCAGGCCTCTGCCCCGGCCACGCGCCGCGAGGATTCGCAATCCATCCTTCGCTTCGATCCTGGTATGAACGGACTTGGTTTTGAACATGAAACGCTGGGCGAGCCGGGCCCGGCCACTCCTATTTTCGAGGAAAAATCAGCCTGGCGCCAGAGTGATTCCCGAACAAACTGGTCCACTCGTTAGGGGCTGTCTCTGAGCGGCAAAATCGCTGTTTAACCCTTCGATTAGCCCCGGGTCCGTGGCTCGGTTTTCGCCCTCGTCGAGACCTATAAATATTGCTTGCAGTCCCCCGGGCGACCGCACATTCTCGTGCCTCTGCTTAACCACAACCTATGAAATCACTCATCTATTCTATCACCTGTCTGTTGGTTGCCGGGCTCCTGAGCTCGTGCAACACCAGTAAGACCGAAACCACCACCACGACCCCGCCTTCGAAAGCTCCGGCCAAGAAGGAGACGACGACCAAGAAGTCCACGACGAAGAAGTCCGCGGACACGACCAAGAAGTCGTCGACCGACACGACAAAGAAAGCCGACACGACCAAGAAGGAGAAGACTTCTCCCTCGCCGTCGCCTACGCCGTAACGGAGGTTTCGCGCTCCATCATTGGGGCAGTTATTCAGCAAGGTTAGTCAGCCGCCGAGTGCGGCTGACTAACTGAAGCTGCTTTGTCCGAGCAATCTCATGCTCGACAGGTCATCCCCCCAGGGAATGGCCTCTCCGTCTCCCGCGATCTGGGAAGGCGAGGCTGGAATAATGCATTCCGCCCGAAAGGCCGTAAATATCCACCAGATGCAAACGTCCATTCCTGATTCGCGGAGCAAGCCGGAGAGCGAAGCACGCTTTACCCATCGGCTGGAAGCGTTCAGCGATCTCGTGTTCGGTTTCAGCCTTTCCCTGCTCGCTACCCGGCTTGATATCCCGGCAAAAGTTTCTGACGTTTTCAAACCCGCCCATTGGGCAACCTTCATCGTCACCTTCGGGATCATTTGCGTGCTCTGGCTGGCGCATTACCGCATTTTCCGGCATCGCTTTATCGCGCGAATGCCAGATGTTATCGTGAATTTCGTTTTCCTGTTCGGCATCGCAATCCTGCCGTATACCGTCCAGACCTTCCTACGCTTCGGAACCGGGGATGCCACGCTTTTGTATTTTGGCGATTTCGGGCTCGTCTTCGCCGCCCTGGCGGCGCTGCGCTTTCGCGGCTTGCTTCAGCGGCGCGGTGATCCGGACGTCGATGTTCGGCTGAACGAATGGAGGGCCACCGTCCGGCAATTCATCATTGTCCTCGTCATCCTCGGTTCCCTCGTGGCCATGAATGCCGGCCTGATTCCGAAGGAAAAATTTTTCACGATCGTGCCTGCGACGCTGATTCTGATCACGCTGGGCACACGCTTCGCGGTGAATCGTCTGCCAGGATTCCTGCAATGAGAAAGAAAGTTCCGTTCACCGTCGGCGTTGTCGGTCATTTCGGACTGGCGGTCCGCAGTCCGAAACGGAGCGCGAAATGGTTCGCGCGGTCGCTCGGCTTGAAGAAGCAATTCGAGTTTGAAAACGGCGTCGCCATTGGCAACGACCATGTCACCATCGCCTTGTTCAAAGGCAAACCCTCGCCGGCCACGATCGACCACATGTCCTTTCATCTGCCGAACCTGACGACCTTACGAAAAGCGCTCGCCCATTTGAAAAAGCACAAGGTCGACCTGGAGGATCCCGGCGACGAAATCGGCCCCGAAGCGCCTGGATCCCCGCATATGGGTCTCTGGTTTCGCGATCCAGACGGCTACCGCTGGGAGCTGAGCGTCCAGGGCAAGAGCCGGCGTTGATCGTTCTTACTCAATTAAACTGCGCGGCGGAAGTGAAGGAATCTCTTCCAATTCCATCGAGCCATTTGCATAACCCAGCCGGAAACAGGTTTCCCCGTCGGGCGCAACCGCCCACAGGTATTCTGGCTTGTGACAAAGGGCGAACTCGTACCTCGGATGATTCTGGGGAAACCCGCAATCCTGCCGTCCGTGCGGGCCGCGTCTCGAGCAAGCGCGCAAGTCCACGATGAGTTTCTCCAGCTCAACCAAGCTTCGCCTCACCTCGACCCACACCAGGATGTTGCCGGCCGGTGACTTCACCAGGAGGTCGAGCCCGAAAGCGGCTGCGCGGTGTTCCTCGCTGCCGGCTTCCAGCGCCACATGGCTCTTCAGCCATCCTCGCTTCAGAATAAGCAGGGAAGCCGTCGCCAGCTGGCAGACCACTTCGCGCGCGAGCCGTGGGGGCGAACAATCGTGCCGAAAAATCTGACCTATTTTCGGTTTCGGATCTTCCTCAGTCGCGGAAGGAAATAGCTCGCTTTGAAGATAGCCCGCCGCGTCCGGCAAAAAGAGGCCTTCTTCCAGTCCCAGTAGAAAATACTTCGCCTCGTCGCCTCCCAAGGGCGGATTAATGCGAAGACCGGAAAGAGGCCGGCGTTGTCCGGTCGCCTCGCACGCTTCGGCGAATTTTTCGTCCAGCCACCGCTCCAGTTCGCCGGTCCAATCTCTCTCCGTCACGCCGTTCAATTTTCCAATATCTCGCGGCGCGAAAAACTGCCAAGGAGTTTGATTGTCTGCCGCCGATTTCTCGATGCGCGGCGAAGTATCTTCTTGCCGGACGATCGCGGTCGGCGGTATCTCTTTGGCCGCAACCAAAAAATCAAATCATGAAACTAATCTTCACTACCCTTGTCATCGCCACCCTTGGCGCGATCTCCGCCGACGCCAAAATCTTCAAGCTGCCTAACGAAGACTTCGCCATCGCTTCAATCGACATGCCCGAATCCTGGAAACCGCAGGAAGCCGACACCGGCGTCTATGGGCAGAGCGCGGACAGCGCCGTCTACCTTTCCGTCGTGGCGGTGGGGAGCGAAAAAGGGATGAGCGCGGAAATCGACGACACGTTTGAGATGCTCAAGAAGCACAATGTCACGCTCGACGACTCGACCAAGAAGGAACAAAAATTCAAGATCGGCGATCTGGATGCGACCGAGTTGCTCTTTCAGGGTAAGGACGAAGATGGTCCGGCCGCGGTCAGCATCGTGTTCGTCCCGATCAAGGATAAGCTCATTATCATGACCTACTGGGTCACGACGGCGAAGGAAAAGGAACACCTGCCCGAAGTCGGCAAGATCGTTAACAGTCTCAAGCCCGTTTCCTGATCCGCAGGGGACGCCTGCTTTTTGCAACTTCGAGAGCGCCAATCGGGATTGCCCGGTTGGCGCTTTCTGCGTTCGGGCGCCGAAGGTGCAGCTTGTGTTGACAGGCAAACGCGCGGGGTGGCATGATCCGCGAACCACCATGCCGGAATCCCAATCTGCCAACATCTTCTCCCCCGAAGGCGCGATCGATCTCCACGTTTCGCCTGAGATGCGCACTTCGCTGAGAGCCATTATCGACGAAAAGCCAAAGCGCCTGGTGGTCGATTTGTCGCGCGTTCCATACGTTGATAGCTCCGGGATCGCGGTCCTGATCGGCGCCATGCAAAGCCTCGAACTCGAGGGCGGCGTCTTTATGCTTGCCGGAGCCCAGGAAGCGGTTCAGATGATCCTGGAAAGCGCCCGGCTCGATCAATATTTTCGCCTCTTCCCGAGCGTGGACGCTGCTCTGGCCGCGCCCTAGGCGATTTTCTTCCTAATCGCCGGCAAACAAGGCCAGGATTTCTTCGGCGAGATCGCTTGTGTCCAGATCGCCGTTGTTGCTGAGAACCGCCACCGTGAATCCTTTCTCGAGATCGAGAAGAAGATAGGTCGCCGATCCGGCCCAGCTTCCACTGTGGGAAACAATCCGCCGTTTTTTCTCCAGGACCCAGCCGAAACCGTAGCCATCGCCATTCTCGGTCTTGATTTCCCTTCCATTGTCATAGCGTCCGTTCGTCCAGGCCAGCTCCTGGGAGCGCCGGGTGATGACGGTTTGATTGCGCAAAGCCTTGTCCCACAAGCTGAGTTCGCGAATCGATGTATAAACACTGCCATCCCCCGTGATCACGGTCGGGGATGACGACCGTTTCACGTCCCCCTTTTTGTTAGTCTCGTAGCCTTTGACCGCCGTGGTGGGGAGCTTCGTTTTGCCGTCGAGAACGAGCGTGCGCTCCATGCCCGCCGGCCCAAAGAGATGATCGCGCACATATTCCGCAAAGCTGTGCCCGCTCAACCGCTCAACGATCAAGGCGAGCAAGGCGTATTCCGAGTTGTTGTATTCGTACTTCACGCCCGGCGCGCGGCGAGGCTGGGTCCCGTTCAGCCATTTGAGATGACCCTCATTGGTGAGGGTGGCGAATTCTTCGTCGCTCCCTTCCCAATCGTCGCTGGTGTAATCGGCTAACCCGGAAATATGATGAAGCAAATCAGCTACCGTCACAGCGCGTCCCTTTATCGGCACGCGGAAGTCCTTCAGGTAATCGGCGACAGGCCGCTCGAGAATCAGTTTTCCTTTTTCCACGAGCGTCAGGATCGCGACACCGGTCATGTGTTTCGAAACCGAGGCCAGGTCAAAGAATGAATCCGCGGTGATTGGAAGGCGCGCTTTTACATCCGCCAGGCCATAACCGGCCATGTGCAAGGGAACGCCGTTCCGGGAAACAAGAACCGCCACTCCCGGTCCATCAGAATCAATCTTATTCTCGACCAGCTCCCGGATTGCCTTCTCCCGCGAGCTCGGTTCCAACCCCTGTAAACGAACCGGCGCCGCGAGTGCAACCGTCAGGGTCAGGAAGAGGCGACCACTCTTACTAAGAGTTCGGAAAAGATGCCCGGGTGCACAAAAAAGAGTGCTTGTAACTTTCATTCGGTCTGGCCAGTCTGACCTTGAACCCGAAGAACCAACCCCTCTTCATTCCCCATAGAAAGGACCCTCATGAAACTAACGAAGACAATAGCCATCCTTTTGTCGAGTTTGGTCTTAGCGCTGGTGGTTAGGGCTGCCACTCCCAGCCCCAGCCCGGCGGCCAAGACGACTGCGGCAGACAAGACCAGCCCCAGCAGTAAGAGCTCGCCCGCGGCAGCCAGACCAACTGATAGCGATCTGGCGGTGCCGATGGAGGAGCCGGGCTCTGTCCCGACCATCCAAGGTACGCCCGCCAACAACAACCCGCCCAAACCAGTTCTGTATTTGCTCGAGCAACAGCATTACACGGCGAACGGGAAGAATTGGGTTCGTTATCGCTATGACGTGTTGAATAAGAACGACTATCCCGCAGCCATGTTTGCGGCCGCACCGAATCTGCCGGCCTGCGGCAGCAACACTAATGCGTCCCGCACCTGGGTGGACTTCTTCGATTCCACCGGAAAGCGGCTTTACGGCTTTTGCGCCCTGAGCGCGCCGGCCGACCTGGGCAAGATTTGGTTTGCCTTGGAGGAAGGCGTGATTCCGCCGAGCTACGTCTACATCGAGCTCAACGACCGCCAGACTAACACCAAATATAAATCCAACCTCGCGGATACGACGATTTAGGCCGCGGCCGCACCCCTGGGTCCGGTGCGCGGTTAGGTTCCTAGCGCGATAAGGCCGGGGATGGCATGGAAGTCCATTCCATCAACGCCTTCTCAACTTTCGGGCCATGGTCGCTTAGCCATTCGCTCATTTGATCCCCGATTTTCTCGCCGTAGATGCGGTGGGAATAGACGAAGGAATATCCTTTTCCATCCACCATTCTAAACCGGGCGAAAGCCACCTCGATAAACTCCGGGCGGCCGAAAACTGCCGCGATGAAATGTTCCGCCGGCCGTTTGGGAGTCCGCGGAATGGAATCGGTCCTGAGGATTTTGGCCTCGGCCTTCTTGTAATTCTCCAGGACCGCATTGGCCGCGGCGGCCAGACCGTCCCCATCCTGCACGTCCGGATATCCGTTCACGGTGATCATGTCCTCGAATTGATCGAGGTTGTCCTGCCCTTCCGGCGTAAACTCATGCTGGTCGGCATGGGACCAGCGATGAACGTAGGTTGCGTCCTGAAAGGTAAACCCCTTCGGCTCGCTCGCCCGGCACCAGAGCGCTGCGCCTGCTGTTGTCAGGATCAGGACAAGGACCGGAAGTCGTTTCATTTGTGACAGATGTTGGATCTTAGTTTCCTTCGACCTAACGACCGTATTTCAAAAGCAGCGCCGTCAGGAACGCGATCGCAATCGCGTTCTTGAGCGAGAACCGCATCAGATCGGAGACCGTGCGGCTGGCACATGCGCAGCCGGAATTATCGCAGCCGCAATCCTTCGAGAATCCTCCGGTCGATAACGCCCGTCACGGCCAGGTGGTGGTCGCGCTGGTAATTGCGGAGCGCTGCCCGCGTGTTGGCATTGAGCCTCCCATCAATCGCGCCACTGTAATATCCTTCCCGGGAGAGGGCGGATTGGACCTCGCTTATCCGCGAAGAATCGTAAACGGCTTCCGTCGGGTGTTGCTCCTGCGGGTATTCGGCCGTGGGATAGCTTTCGTCGTAGTACGAGCCGTCGTCATAGTAGGAGTAATAGGGATAGTACGGGTAGTAGCCGTATCCCCACCAATACGGCCATGGATCGTAAATGATCCAAGCGTTGTTGTGCCAGTGGCACCGATGCCCGTTCCAATTATGGTCGTGGCTCCGATCCCAGTTCCGGTGCCAATTGGCTCCCTGCCGTCCCACGATGCGGCCCTGATTGAAACTGTTCGTGCGCGTGGCGCCCGTCCGCGCGGACGAGAGCTGGGCGGCGGAATAGTTCCTGGTTCGATAGGCGACCGTTCGGGTGGCGCCCACGCGCGAGCCCGAGGCCGAATAAAACCGCGCGTTCTGAGCATTCACCCGATTCGCATATCGCGGATAGGATGATCTGGAGTACCCCCGGCTGCGATAGCTCGCGCCGGAATAGTATCGTGCGCCCGGAGAATAGTAGGAGCGGCCGCCCCCGTAGCCTCTGGAATAGCCGCCGGAAAAATGCGCCGGGGCCGAGAAATGACCGCCGGAAAAAGAAGCATGCCCGCCTCCTCGTCCGTGAGCTGGTTGCAGTAAAACGAAAGTTGCGATTACGCCGAGACTGATTGTGCCGATAATTTTCATACGTGAAATCCTCCTCACGGCACATCGTGAAGAAAATTTCGCGATTTGGCGAGCATACTTTTTAGAAAAAAAGCGGGTACCCCGCCGGGCGCCGAGTCGCGCTCGCATACCAAATGCTTGTACCCGAGGGCAATTCCCCCTTGTTCCCATGATCGACCAGGAAAAATTCGACCGTTTAATGCCCCTCGCCTGCCAATGGGCCAAGGCCCAGGAAACTTACGTCCTCAAACACGGACTTCCTCTCACCGCCCGGCAGATGGCCGATGCGCGGCTGGCCGGCGTCCAGGATTCTTCCCGGGTGCGCGTGCTGGTGGTCGACCGGATCTCATTGCCGGAGGATGAGGAACTGGCCGAAACCGCGCGCCGTGCCCAAATCATCACCGACGCATCTCGGGCGGTGGCCATTGGGCACGGAATCATCATTCGGGCCGACAGCTGGCAGAACCGCGAGCTCCTTCTCCATCAATTGGTCCACGTGGCGCAATGCGAGCGCAGTGGCGGGCTGAATTCTTTCGTCGAGGAATATCTCTCCGATCGCCGCACTTGTCCTGACTTCAGTGTTGGATCGCTCGAAGACGAGGCTCGTGGCCTGGCGCGCGAGATTTGCGCCGCCGACAAGCTGGCGAAGCAGACCGCGTAGTCGCCTTCGCGTCAAACGAGCGCTCTCAAATCCGGCTCCACGCAGTCAGGCTAATTCGAGGCCAGCCGGGGAAGCTGAGAATTGCTCAAAGCGTGCTGAGCCAGGGCGCGGCCAAGATGCGCGTTCGACACGTCGATCTTCGTGCCGACATTGACCGCGCTAAAAAGCCGGGCGACGTCGCGCGAACGCATCCGGATGCAACCATAGCTGGCCGGGCGTCCAATGAGGTTTTCCACAGGTGTGCCATGAATGTAGATGGCGCGGGAATAGGCGCGGGCGTTGCCCTTTTCCAAACCGCGAAGCCAAAGAATCCGGGTCACGATCGGATCGCGGCCCCGCGCATTCGGCGGCAGGATTTCGCCGGTCGGCCGCCGGGATTTAAAGACCGTGCCGAGAGGCGCGTTGGCGCCGATCTTGGAGGCGATTTCAAGCGAACCGAGCGGAGTCGCATAGCTGCCCGGGTTGTCGCCAACACCGAATCTCGACGTCGAAACCGGGAATCGCGCGGTGACCGTGCCGTGGTCGATCAAGGCGAGCGTTTGATCCGGAACACTGACCACAATCGACGGCGCGGCTTCCGCGCGATTGAGAATGGCCGCAGCAAACAAAAGAATAGCGATGAAGAGATGGAGAAGCCTCATGCGCTCCTGAATTAGCAGCGCCCGTGCCTCGTCTTTCCGGGAGAGTACTGAGATTGCGCGACGAAATCAGGATGGGGATGATCGGGATGGAACGCGTGAGCGCAATGACACGCCGATGCCCAAAGCCGAGAGCAGCGGCACCGTTACCAAAGTCCCCGGCAGCTGACATTTTCGCCAGCCTTTCTCCTCAAAAAAGTCGCCGCAAGATACGGAAATTCTCCTCCGCAAAAAGAATGATTCCTGCTCACTAAATGGGTGTTCCGGGCACACTAGCGACTTGTGAGGGAACCGCCCTACAAAATGAGAAAACATCAGATAACCGGCGAACGTTTCCCCCACGAACTCGAGATTCTCCGCCAAATGGCGGACGGCTTGCCCCAGATCCTCTGGGTAGCTCGGCCGGACGGCTCCTCCGAGCATTATAACAAACTGTTCCACGACTATACCGGCCTTCCTTCGGAGGAATCCACCGGCGAGGCGTGGCGCGAGATCATTCATCCGGACGATCGCGAGAGGGTGGAAACTTCCTGGGCCGAAGCGCTCCAAGCGGGCGCTCCTCATGAGGTCGAATTCCGTCTGAAACGCGCGGATGGCGAGTATCGCTGGTTTCTTCGGCGGGCGCTGCCTCATCGCAATCCCGATGGGGAAATCGTGAAATGGTTTGGGGTCTGCACCGATATCCACGAACAAAAAGAAACGCAGCAGACGTTGCGGGCCGCGCACGACGCCATGAGCCGCGAGAACATTCAGAAAGATGAATTTCTCGGCCTGGTCTCGCACGAACTGCGCACCCCGTTGAACGCCGTCTTCGGCTGGACCCGTCTCATGCAGGAACATGTGCTGGGCGAACAGGAACGCGCGCAGGCGGTCGACGCCATCGCGCGCAATGCCGAAGCGCAGGCGCGGCTGATCGAGGACGTGCTCGATATCACCCGAATCGTAAACCAGAAGCTTTCTCTGGATCGCGCCATTGTGCAGGTCTGGCGCATCGTCACCGAAGCGATCGATGACGTGCTGCCGTCCGCCGACGCGAAGGGTGTCGCGCTCATTAGCGAAGTCGAGTCGCACGATCTGCTCGTGCACGCCGATAAGATGAGGCTGGAGCAGGTGGTGCTGAACCTTCTCGCGAACGCGGTGAAATTTACGCCTCGCGGTGGCGAGGTCCGCATCGGCGTTACCCAGCAAGGCGAGTTCGCCACTATTGTTGTTTCCGATACGGGCCAGGGCATTGGCGCCGACTTGTTGCCGCACATTTTCGAGCGGTTTCGCCAGGGCGACAACCGTTCCACCCGCCGGCAAAGCGGGCTCGGCCTCGGGCTTGCCATTGCGCATCAGCTTGTCCGGCTCCACGGCGGAGAAATTGAGGTCGAAAGTGCGGGCCTGAATCAGGGGAGCCGTTTTACGGTGCGACTCCCGATCCTGGCTGTCGGCAACCTTCCCTCCGCCAAGAGCGATCCGGCCCACTTCTGGACCGAAGATCCCTTTCCGGCCGAACATCTCCGCGGCCTGAACGTCATGGTCGTTGATGACGAACCAAGTGTGCGAGAGCTGCTCGGGCTTGCTCTGGCCAAGTGCGGCGCCTCCGTCACTCCCGCCGCTTCGGTGGAAGACGCGCTCGCCGTTTTGTCGAATCTGCACCCCGACGTGGTGGTGAGCGACATCGCCATGCCCGGAATGGACGGATATGAATTCCTCCAGAAATTGCGCGAGGTCGTGCCGCCGCGGGGCGGTCGGGCCGTGCCGGTCATCGCGTTGACGGCCTGCGCGAGCGGGCAGGATCGCGATCTCGCGTTGCAGGCCGGCTTCGACCGCCACCTCACCAAGCCGGTCGATCCCGCGGAGCTCGTCCGCGTGATTGCCCAGAGCCATTCCGCCCGGCGGGTGGCGAGCGGATCTGCCGTCGCCGTTGCGGTCGAGGATCCTTCCGACTGAAGCAGGCCCGTCCCGGCAGTCGAAGGTGGTGAATTTTCGTGGCCAGGCGCGCAACGAAGCGTCCCGTTTTGCGGTCGCGCCTGCCGCTGGCATAGGCGCTGCTAAATGACTCAACACCATGAGCCAGAGCCAATTCTCCACTTTGATGAGCCAATATGGCGGCGAAGCCGAGCAGCAGAAAGTTGCCGAGCATCGTGCCGACCGCCGACACCAGACATTCCAGACCGTTCGTCGCGTTTGCCTGCTTCTCCTTCTCGTCGCCGCGTTTGCCGCGGCCACCGTTTATCGGGGTGAAGTGCAGACCGTCATCACCAAGGCGATGGACAAGTTCCACGGGCCTTCTGCCTACACCAAGGCCGAGACCAACACCCGGAACAAGATCGCCGACATCAGCAAACAAGCCGAGCAACGCAAAGAAGCGATCGAAGCCACCTACAAGTAGCCGGGACATCTCCGGCTTCTTTTTCCTTTCCCGCCCAGATCTTGACGGCTTAAAGCCGTCAAGATTGAAGCGTCCACATTCTGCAGACGCATCCGCTCGGCGACATCCGATTCCCCGGTGATGAAAGGAGTCTTGGTTTGTTTCCTGGCCGTCACTTTTGGGATGCTCGGTTCCCTGCGCGCCGACGAAACCATCCGCGCCGTCCAAACGCGTCTAAAAACCGGCGGCTATTATTTCGGCGAAATCACCGGCCAATACGACAGCAGCACCGCCGCTGCGGTCACGCGCTACCAGATTCGGAATGGCCTGAAAATCACGGGCCAGCTCGATCCTCAAACGAACTACGCCCTGGGTGTGAGCGAAACGAAACCGGAAATGCCTTCGCCCAGGTTCGGCGAAGATGTCTGGCGCTATCTCAAAAAGAGCGACCAGGAACAGATCAAACGAATGATTGCCGAGGACGCCCGTTCGAGCCAGGCAAACACATCCGGCGCGGCCAAAATGAGGAGCTCCGGCGCGCTCAAGCCCGCGAGCCCCGCTCCGGCCCCGCACCCGCGCGACGCGACCCGTCCTGCCGTCACCACAGACATTCCCGCCTCCGCCTACAATCGCGAGCGGCTCCGCGATTACATCGGAGCGTTCATCCTGGCTGGGCTCGATCCTCAGGTGGGCGCCGAAACGGAATTCTTCGCGGAAGCCGTAAACTATTTCGGCAAACCCGGTGTCGCCCGCGAAACGATTCGCCGTGACCTCCAACGCTATAACGCTCGCTGGCCGCAACGCTCCTTTTCGCTCGCCGGCGACCTCGAGATCACCCCCGTGAACAACACCGACCTGAAAGTCTCATTTCCCCTTCGATACAATTTGCGGAACGGCTCCCGGCATTCATCTGGCAAAGTCCTGAAAACGCTCGTCCTGGAAAAAACTGGCAGCGACGATCTCCAGATTACTGCCGTGGACGAACGCAAAACGAACTAGCGGATCTCGAAGCCCACCGCCTGTAGCCCCCTGCCGGTCGCGGAGCAACTCTCAGGAGCATCTTGTTTTCTCCGCCCGGATCTTGACGGCTTAAAGCCGTCAAGATTGACGCGGCCCATGCGGCATTGGCGTGTAAACATCGCGGAGTGTTTTATTTCCACGCCGAATTCTCTCCCTATCCGTCTCCGCTTTGGCTAACCTCGGCCTGAAAAGTGGCCGCGACAGCGTGGTTCACCGGCACCGGCCTTCCACGAACGAACCAAACAGAAAGAACGTTATGGGATTCCTCGACTCAATTCTCGGTGGACAAAACAGGCCCGGTCCCGATACCGGCGGCGCGAACCCGCTCCTTGGTGTGCTCGCCGGGCTGCTTGCCCAGAGCGGCGGGCTGCCGGGACTCCTCAACAAATTCACCCAGGCCGGACACGACGATAAAGTGAAATCCTGGATCAGCACCGGCGACAACGAGCCGATCGCGCCCGATCAGGTTAGGAATGTGGTTGGCCAGGATCAGATCAACGCAATCGCGGCAAAGCTCGGCGTCGATCCAGCGCAGGCATCGCAGCTCCTGGCGAAATTCCTGCCGAATATGGTCGATAAGCTCACGCCGAACGGCCAGGTCGATCCCTCAGCCGATCATTCGACAAACCTGGCCGGTCTGCTCCCGTCGCTCCTCCAGGGTTTCGGGGGCGGAAACCTGAGCAACATCTTCGGCTCGGGTCCCACCGAAGAACAAGCGTCAGCGGGTTAGGCCTCTTCTGCAGCGGCGGTCTCCGACCGTCGAAGATTCGCCCAACCCCGCCAATTACATGCTTTGGCGCTTGTTCGACGGCCCGGAATTTTCCGCCAGGCGAACCCCACGCATCTGCTGTTTCACGTTCGCCTGGGCGATCGCTCCGCGCAGGTTGGTGTTCGTGATCTCAATCTTCGTGCCGACGCGCACCGTATTGAAAAGTCGCATTACGTCGGTAGAACGCATCCGGATGCACCCGAAGCTGACGGGTTTGCCAATGAGCTTTTCCACCGGCGTGCCGTGGATGTAAATGCCGCGTGAATAGGCCCGGGAATTCTCCTTTTCCAGACCGCGCAGCCAGAGGATCCGGGTCACGATCGGGTCGCGCCCCGGGGCGTTCGGAGCGAGAATTTCGCCAGTCGGCTGCCGGGATTTGAAGACGGTTCCGGCACGCGCGTTCCCGCCGATCTTGGAAGCGATCTCGAGGGAACCGAGCGGCGTGGCGTAACTATTGGATCGATCGCCGAGGCCAAATTTCGAGGTGGAAACGGAAAACTTTTCCCGCACCACCCCGCCATCGACCACCGCCAGGGTTTGATCCGGGACGCTGACCACGACGGAAAGCTCCGCCGTGGCCTTCGAGGGAGAGAGAACAGCCGCCGCCAGACAAAGGAGAGAAAACGTGTATTGGAGAAGTCTCATAGATTTTAGGAGCGGGAGAGATACTTCGGGAGACGCTTCGAGCCCACTTAATCAGTTTGAGAACAGTTAGGAACACTTTGGGTACACTTTGGCGCTCCGCGCTGTGACCACGGCGCTCTGTCGCCGGGCCTGGAGAACGTCTCGACGCAGCGAGTCGTCTACAGCGTGCTTCGCCCTTTCGAGTTTCCCGAACGAATGATTGCATCGGCGCGCCCGAATCGCTTGAATCCTTCTTCGTGCCCGAACGCACTCGACGCGACTTCATTTCCCTCGCCGGCAAGGGCCTGGGCCTCGCCGCGCTTTCGTCCGCCACCGTGGCGGCCCTGCAAAAAAATGTCGAAGCCGCCACGAAAACGGTCGCCCGTTTGACGCCGGAAGAAGCAGCCCAGGACGAAGATTATTGGGCCGTCATTCAAAGATCGTTCAGCGTCACGCGCGGCATCATCAACCTGAATAACGGCGGCGTTTCGCCCAGCCCGCGCATCGTCACGGAGGCGTTCGTGCGTTACACCTGGCAGCAGGAAGACGCCACCGCTTACACGATGTGGCAGCTCCTCGAGCCCCAATGCGAAACCATCCGCACCGGGCTCGCGGAATTGTTCGGCTGCGACCGGGAAGAAATCGCCATTACCCGGAACGCTTCCGAATCGCTCGAGACGCTTTTGCTCGGCATGGACTTCAAGTCCGGCGACGAAATTCTCACCACCACCCAGGATTATCCGCGGATGCTGACCACCCTGCGGCAGCGCGAAAAACGGGAGAACCTGAAGCTCAAGCTGATCCAGATTCCAATCCCGCCCAAGAACCTCAGCGAGATCACCGCCGCGTTCGAAAAGGGAATTACCGATCGCACCCGCCTAATCCTGATGGCCCACATGGTCAACATCACCGGCCAGATCACGCCTGTGAAAGCGGTCTGCGACATGGCGCGCGCCAAGGGGATCGAAACGATCGTGGACGGCGCCCATTCCTTTGCCCAATTCGACTTCAAGCAAAAGGATCTCGGTTGCGATTACTTCGGGACCAGTCTCCACAAATGGCTCTACGCGCCGAAAGGGACCGGCCTGCTTTATGTGAAGCGCGACAAGATCGAAAAGATCTGGCCGATGATGGCCGCGGAATCAAAGCAGGCCTCGGACATCCGCAAGTTCGAGGAGATCGGCACCCACTCGGCCGCGATGAAGCTGGCCATCGGCGAAGCGATTCTTTTTCACAACGGCATCGGCGGCCCGCGCAAGGAAGCGCGGCTCCGTTATCTCTCCCGCTATTGGATGAACAAGCTCAAGGACGTGCCCAAGATCAAGTTCAACACCTCGTTCGATCCGAACCAATCGTGCGCCATCGCGAACGTCCAGATCGAAGGCACCAGCCCCGAGGCCGTGCAAAAGTATCTCTTCGACAAACACCACATCTTTACCGTGGCGATCGTGCACGAAGAGTTCCAGGGGATCCGCGTCACGCCGAACGTCTATACGACTCTCGAAGAGCTGGACCGCTTCTGCGAACAGATGGAATTGATCGCCCGCAAAGGCCTGCCGGCTTAACGGCGTTTCTGGAAGACCAGCGCCGTCTCGTTCCTGCTCGCTTACTTCCAGGTCGCGGTCGCGTGGTCGTTCTTGTAGTGAATGGTTACTTCACTGATCGTGGAGAGGTCGAGATCAGTCCAGAAGCGATTCTCGTTGTCCGTGAACACAATCTTGATGTCCCACTTGGTTTCCTTCTCGTGGGCGCGGCTGAAATGGATCTTAACTGACTTGCCGTCCGGCACCTGATCGTCGGGACCCATCACATCATCGCCCCAGTCCTCCGCTTTTGACGGCGAAATGAAAACCTTATCGATGGTGTAGCCCGTGTCGTTCACGAGCGTGAAATCGAGTGCGCTTTCCGCCTTGGCCGATGCTGGCGTGAACGAAACGGCCAGCGCAATAAGAGCGAAGAGCGCGGTGAACGATGAGATCAGTTTTTTGGTGTGTTGCATGGGATGTTTTGAGGTGGTTAGGCTGTGGCGTGCAGTGTGTAGGGAACAGTGAGACAGGAGTCAAAGAAATATTCGCCGCGGCCTAACGAATGTTAGCAACTCGGTCGCATTGGCTACTTTAGGTTTACCGAATTCAGGCCTGGCCCTGCTGGGCCCTTCGCCTGCTGAGACGAAGGGGGCGTGAACCTGGTGTTGTCTCTTCACGTCACATGTCACACGTCACTCGTCACTTTGCCGAATGCGCTCGCAAATGTATCGGCGGACGACATTTGCCCGATTTTCATTCTCTCTTTTCCTAGTTGACCGTTCACGGGCCGGTGCGAGCATCGCGCCAGGATACGTTTGAATCCTTTTCCAGTTTTCTCCGAATCAGTCCATCCAACCAAACTCGTACTATGAATCACACTCGCTCCATCATCGCTTCTCTTCTTCTCTGCACGATCGCCTTCGCCGCTCCCGCACTCCGCGCTGAAACTCCGCCCGATCAGGTCAAAGACGCCGGCGCGATCAAGCTCACGACGGAGCTTCTCGATAAAATGGACGCCTTTATTAAGGCCGTCGGCGCCGACGCCGCCGCCAAAGCGGAGCTGGACGAGATCGGTAAGGACCCGGCCGTGAGCAAGGACCAGGACGCCTGGGCCGCCGCTATTACCGCGAAATGCCCAAAGACGTCCGAACACATGAAGACGGCCGGCATTACGGCCTCCGACTTCACCAAAGGCATCTCCGCGATCATGGCCTGCGCCATGAGCGAAGACATGGCGAAGTCGGATAACGCGACCGCCAAAGCCAACGCCGAATTCGTCGCGGCCAACAAGGAACGTGCCGAAAAGATTTTCGGCGGTTTCATGGAACTCAGTATGCAGAAGCCGTAGGCGCTGTAGCCACGGCTGTGTCGCCGTGTCTGCAAGTAAGAATTAAGAAGGAAGAATTAAGAAAGGAGGCGCGTTTGGAGCGGCGGTCTCTTGACCGTCGAAATCGTGAAGCCGAAATGATTTAACCGCCGCGTCCGAGCCCGGTGCGGTTTTGATCATCCTGCCGGGCAAAAGTAACAACGCTGTTACCAAACACACCCATCCGCCGCCCGCCTGTGGGCGCGCGATGTCGGCTCCGAAACCGATCTCTTCGTAGGAGGGAAATATGAAGAAGAACTCGATTTCATTTTTAGCCGCGCTGGCTGCAATCTTCCTGCCCGGGGTTCCGCTGGCCCTGGCGCAGGAATCGCCGGCCGTCCTCTGGGAATTTCCAACGCCTAACGGCCTGGCCAACAGCATTGTCGGAGTGGGCTGGGCCCCGGGCTCGGTCGGCCAGGTCGCCATGGGCTCGAACGACCGCTGGTTGCGCACCCGCCGGGCCGACACCGGCCAGGTGCAATATTCCATTCTCGGACCGCAACATAGCCGCGGAGGCGACCAGACCCTTTACTCCACCGATGGGCTGTTCCTCGCCGTCCACCATTCCGCAGTAGGCCTCAACTACCGGGTCTATCGCGTCGCCGACGGCCTCTGGCTCGGCACAATTCTCGTCACCTTTTCCGAAAACGGACTGGTCCAGTTCACGCCCGACGCGCAGTTGCAAAACTCTGTGCCTCCTGATGGAACCATAAACCGCTGGCGCTTCGAAGAGTTCACCGTTGTTTCCACCACCGGAAGCGGCTACGCGGTCGCCACTACCACCATCAATTTTTCGCCCAAAGCCGCTTACCAGGCTGTGGCCTCCGGCGGCACCATCAACATTCAGTCGCGCAGATCCGGCAAGCTCGTGGGCACGTTTCCTGGTGGCCCCGCCCGGGGCTCCACCGTGATGAGGTTTACGCCCGACGGCACGGCGCTCGCGGTCTGGGACGGGGACTCGAATGCCACCCGCCTGCTCAGCATTCCAGACGGCAACCTCCTGAGGGTGTTCCCCGATGCCGTGACCAACGAAGGAATCGGCGCCATTCGCTTTAGTCCCGATGGCGCCAGTCTCGTCACCACCGGTTATCTCCCATTCGAGACCAGCAACGGATGGGAACAAAAAGGGATCGTCCGTTTCTGGCGGGTCTCGGACGGCGCGATGCGGCATCAGTTCGACCAGCACACCGGCATCGGCGTCACCTCGGCTATCGCCTGGTCACCCGACGCCTCCCAGTTCATTTACGGCACCTACGAAGGCGCCGTCGTCGCCGCCCTCACGCCCGCGCCGTAGGAAGGAAGGAAAGGACGCGTGACGATTGACGTGTGACATGATCTGACGCGGTTCCTTCACGTCTCATGTCACTCGTCACGGTTTAGATCGCGGGCCGCCAACCCTTTTGCGGCATATACGCCGCATCAGCGGGAAGAGAGCCCGCGGGAGATTGCGCGCGCACATGGGGTGACAACATTCGCCTGACGTCCTCTAGCTTATAGGCGTGCCTGGCCCGCACCCGGACGATGGGAAGTGAAACCGACGCGAGGACCCGATCGACAAATAGATCGCGCGCCCGCCGCTCTTCGTCGTCGTGCGAGCGATCGTCGAGCTCGATCGCGACCACCGGCGCCAGGTCGCTGTCGCAAAGAATGAAATCGAGATGCTTCCGGTCGATCCGGTTGAAATACGATTGCCAGGAGGCGGCGTCTTTTTTTACATTCACGAGATCGGCGAGCCGGACTTTTGCGAAAACCGTGTGGCCGGGAACCAGTCTTCGGAGAATTTCGTAGAAAGAACGCTCGGCCGCGGAGAAGAAATATTTCTTCCTCGCATACGGCAGAGCCGCGAACGCCTGCACGGCTGAGATCGTCGGTGTGGCGCTTTCCGCCCGTCTCGAGACGAGGCGGATGAGGCCGCGTAAAACCAGTGCGCCGACCAGAAGAAGAATCAACAACCCGAGGAGGACCGCCACGCCCTCATTTTGCAGCACCTCACATGCCGGTTTAGGAAGAAGCAAGTGACATGTGACGAGTGACGTGTGACATGACCTGGCGCTCTCCCTTCACGTCACACGTCACATGTCACTCGTCACTTCCCCTATTCTTCCCATCTGTTGGGGCATCTTCTTCGTCGTATGGGTCGTGGCCGCGATCTTCTCCAAGCGCACCGTTTATCACGAGAGCGGCGCCCGGCGATTGCGTTACCTGATCCCGGTCGTGGTCGGCTGGGTTCTCCTCTTCCGCGGGGCTCGTCTCCCGGCGCCGCTCAACCTCCGTCTCATTCCCCAGACCGACGCCATCCTTATCGTCGCGGAGATCCTGTGCATCGCCGGGCTTGGTCTGTGTCTCTGGGCCCGGGCAGTTCTCGGCCGCAACTGGAGCGGCACGGTGACGTTGAAAGAGGACCACGAATTGATTGTGCGCGGTCCCTACCGCCTGGTTCGCCACCCGATTTACACCGGCCTGATGGCGATGATCATCGCGACCGCGATGCAACAGGGCCACGGCGCCGGAATGCTCGGCACGCTTCTCGTCTTCGTCAGCTTCTGGATCAAATCGAGCTCCGAAGAAGAAGTGATGGTCAAACAATTCCCCGATCAATACCCCGCGTATCGGGCCCGCGTTAAGCGAATCATTCCGTGGATTCTCTAACCGCGGATAACGCGGATTGCTCGGATGGGGGAAGGACGTCCGACCGGCGGACGCCATCCGCAGTTGAGATTCTTCCTTCTTAAATCTTAATTCTTACTTCTTCCTTTACGCGGGGCTTCTCCACTTATCTGGTCCGCCCTTTTTCGTTTTGCGGACGCGTTCCACGCGCGGCTTCGACTTCGGCTCGAGTTTCTTCGAGCGTTTAATGGCTTTCTTCTGGGTCGGTTTAACGTCGCTCGCTCTCTTTGAGCCGGCTCGTCGAATCGCGTAGTCCCCTTCAGGCACCCGCTTTTCCACATACATTCTTTTGTCAGGCATAAGTTCACCTCCGATCCACATGCAATTCGGATTGCGGTCATGAATCAGCTGCATGGAGATGTCGGGCCTTTGGCTCATGTCGACGGTCTGAGACCGCCGCTACAGGCCGAAAATTCTTGCCGGGGGCGGCCAATCTCTGATTGGATCGTCTTGAGGACGATCACATGAACGGCGGACGAATAACCAGCGAAGAAAGGTCGACGTTCAGCAAGTACTTTGGTCTTGCCCTCGTGGTCGCGCTTGGGATCGGGGGAATTTATTTCTTCTTTCTTACCCAGGAGGTAAAGGAGATCACCGGTTTCGATCCGAACCAGCCGGTCCAGAGCGACGCGATTCTTAAACGCCGATTAAAGCCCGAGGTATGGAAGATCGTGCGCGAAAATGGCACCCAGATGCCATTCCAAAACGAATTCTGGGACAACAACCGCCCCGGGATTTACGTGGACGTGATTACCAACGAACCGCTCTTCACTTCGGTCGACAAATACGATGCCAACCTCGGCATGCCGACCTGGAGCAAACCGATCTCGTACGATCTCCTCGTCGAGGTCCCGGACAATTCGCATGACATGCAGCGCATCGAGGTGCGCACGAAGCGAAGCAACGCCCACCTGGGCCACCTCTTCGGCGACCCGCAGTCGCCGACTGGACGACGTTACACCCTTAACTCGGCCGCCTTCCGCTTTATTCCGGTCGAGCAAATGAAAACGGAACACTACGACGCGTACCTGCCGCTTTTGGACAAGAAGCCCGGCCAGCCGTAGGCACGGCCTCGGCGGCGCCGGGGAAATTGTAGGGCAAGCGTTCCGCTTGCCGGGATGAGCGTGGCAGGCGGAGCGCCCGCCCTCCGAACGTCGAAGATCTTTCCCCATCCGTGTCATCCGCGTAATCCGCGGTCCGACAGGAAAACGACCCGTGACACAAGCCCGCCGCCCCCTTCTTCACACGTTCGCATTAGACGAACTCGGCGTCACTCGTCACTTGCTTCGCTATTTCGGCCACGCCGCGCGCAGCTTCGCGGCTGTCTCGTTGTATTCCGCTTCCGCTAACTTTCTCTTGGGCGCGGGAGTTCCAGGCGCTTTCCCTCCGAAGGAGGGGATGACGTGAATATGAGAATGGTAAACAGTTTGGCTGCTGCTGAGCCCGTTGTTTTGTTGCATTCTGACGCCCGTTGCTCCCAGTCCTTTCTTTTGCGCGATCGCCGCTTTCTGCACCGTCGCCATCAGGTGACACATCTCGTCCGGCTTAAGGTCGAGGATATTGCGCGCGCCCAATCGTTTCGGGACCACCAGCACGTGACCCGGCGTGCTCACCTCTTCCTCCGGCAGCGGCATGAAGACGAGCACGCTATCGTCCTCGAATATCTTGGACCTGGCCGCCTCCGCGCTCTTATCGCGGATCAATTGCGCAATCCCATTCTCCGGATCGTATTTGCCCTCGAGCCCGGTATCAGTCCCCGCCGCCGGCAGTTCGGCCGCCGGGATCTGCGCCATCGATGGCGCCATTTGCGCGAACAGAAGCGTGAGCAAGGCGAGAAATGTGACGATCGTTTTCATACTGGGTTGTTGTAGCCGGGACCGCAGATCCCGGTCAACGAAAACGCGGCCCGCCGGGATTACCGGCCCCGACTACAGCTATTCGCCGCTTCACCACGTCACATGTTCGCGTAAACAAACCCGCCGTGGTGGGTCACTTCCCAGAACCACTTTCCCCAGATGCCCAATAGTGGGGATTGACTCCAAATTCGCCTATTGTGTAAGCGCGATTAGCTCCTATCTAGGTGAGGCGCCTGGGCGCGCCTGCGGATAGGTTTCTTGTTCTTCGCGCTCGTGGTTATCCGTTTTTGCCGGTTTTTCCTTCCCGCGCGAATAGCTAGGCCACGGAATATCCAAGGTGTCGATAGGTGTCCCTGTAGACTTCGCTTTGAGGTAAATTTTCTTAATTTCTTGTGGCGAGACGCCCGCCGCGAGTGCGTCATTGGCAAAACTTATCCAGAGCCAGGCTTCCTTCGGATTGTTCGGAACATCCTCAGGATGTTCGCCCCACGGCACTTCCATTACCGCCCAAGAGTACCGGTATTTGCCGCCCGCGATCGTACCCGCGATAACAAACGCGGCAAACAAGATGAGTGAAATACCCCAGACGAGCGGGTCAAATTTTCGTGCGGACACGATTACTCCTCCTTTTTCTTGGCCCCTATCAGCCCGCCTATGAATCCAAAGACTCCGCCGACCGTGCTTGAAATGGCTGTACCGACTACCGGAGAATTCGAGGCCCCGGTAAGGAATCCGATCATAGCGCCGAGGGCAGCAACGCCAAACATTAGCCACACGTAACGAACTGTTCGGTAATTGCCATTACCGGCTCCGTTGTCGCGGTGCATTGATATCGGTCACGGGTTCGGGGTTTTCGGAGGTTGGCGCATTTTCAGCAGAATCGCCAACGCGGACAAGGATTATTTGTTTTCCACCGACGCCCTGCTCGGTGTGGCAGGGGCTCCCGCCTTAGCACAATCGGCACCCGATCTGCTTTCTGCGGAGGGTAATGTTGTATGACATCCTCCAGGACGGTTTCCACACTCCTCTGTCGGCTAGGGAGATAGCAAAATTATTTGATGCTGGCCGCATTGACCGTCAGACGCCCTGCAAGCCCGAACGGGGAAATCATTGGCGGACCGTCGATGAGATATTCCCGCTTCTGAAATACGACACGTCACGAAGATTCGTTTATCCAGCAGCAGAAGCAGCTGCCCAGCTTGAGCGGCGCCGGAATTTTGCGATCGCAGCTTGCTGCGCAGGGGCGGTTGGAATTGCCCTTATCCTCTACTTCGCTTTTCGCGATAGCGGGAACGCTGACCGCTTTAGCCGGCCCGCCCAGACAACGAGTGTTGTCCCGGCGGCTCCGCTGCGCATTTGGACGAATACTGGCCAACCGATCGTACCGGCTCCTCAAGATGGTACGACCGCGGTGGCGGAAGCGCCGGCGCAGCAAATCGACAATCAGGCTCAGCTGCGGCAGGCCGATGACCAGAGACGCGCCCAAATCCAGGCCGACCTGGACCGAGCAAACCACGAGCGGAGCCAGCGTGAGCAGCAACAAGCTGCTGGAAGAGATCAGCCCGTGCCGTTAGATCGTTGGCAAGTGGTAAACGTCGGCGGGGAATCAGTCTCGGTGAAAATCCACGATAACGACGTCACCAGTTTCGATCTCTGGATTAATGGAGTTCGTCGCGGGGAAGTGAAGAAGGAAAAAGGGCTTACCGGCAGTCGAACCGACGAGATTTTGATCTACAACAACGGACGGGCTGCTCTCTATTACGTCTGGGAAATCAGCAAGCTCGGCCACTGCATGCTTCGCGTCCGCGACGCGTAGACTTCGGTTAGCCCTCCATTTCACCGGCCCGCTCCGGCGGTTGGGTGTGTCAACATTCAGATTTCGGCGTTTCGTCTGTGTCGCTAGTAAGCTCTGACCCCAATTTGTCCTTCTTTGATCTGGCCCCTATTGCTCGCGCTTCAGTTAATTCTCGCATCTACACGGACACTTCCATTTTCGTCCAATGGCAACACGTGCATAGGGGAAATCGGGACGCCCGGACGGACTTGGTGGAGGCCTTCCCCTACCAGAGATTGTAAACGGACCGCAACTTCTCGGCGAACACACAAGCGGCGATTGGGACCTGTGGCGGTCAATACTAAGTGGCTAGGCCCGGAGCATCAATTAAGAAGGAAGAATTTTCGCAGCCTGTGACATGTGACATGTGACCTGTGGAGGGCCTGGAGATCGGAGGACAGAGATCAGAGGCCTGATCGCAGATTTTCGATTGTCGCCAAGTGGTGGTCGTCGTGCTGGGTGCCGTGGCCACCAAGTAAGAAGGAAGAATTAAGAAACCAAAGCAGATCGGAGTTCCTCGATGGTGCGAAGATGGTGGTCATCGTGCTCAGCCACAAAGAAACACAGATCAGTTACCGTCATTGGCTGGTTAAGACGCGGATGAAGAGCGGTGCGGGAGAGTTCGGCGGGTGCCATGCGGGCGATCTTTTCTATGATCGCGAAACGGGCGGTGCGGAAGTTTTCCAGGATTTCGGTGATCTGACGGGAGTTATGGTCGGCTTCGTGGGTTTTGCGGTTCTCGAGATCGGCGGGATGAAGGGTTTTGGCGCCGCGGGCGTAATCGTCGAGGCGCTGGTCCCATAACGACTCGAGATCGAACAGGTGCCCGGCGTTTTCCTGGATCGACCACTTTCCATCGCGGCGTTTCCTAAGGACCTCGGGCGGAAGGCCCGCGACCGCGGCAGCGAGGCGGTCGGGCGTGGAGCGGAGACGGTCGAGAATTTCCGGCGCGGCGTCCGAAGGAAGACCGAGCTGGAAGGTGCGGGAGAACCATTTGCCGCTCATGCGGCAAATCTAAAGGAAGAAGGAAAAATAAGAAGGAAGAAGTCGGAGCGGCGGCGGGGCAACGAGGCACTAATGCCCGAGGCGGTTACGCGCGCAGCCAGTGAAGCATGTGAGGGTAAGGAGGGATGCCGGCGGCGAGGGCCTCGGCGCCAATGGCGGTCATGCCGGCACGAGCGAGGCCGGCGGCGCCAGGATAGCAACCACTGGAGAACGTCAAAATTAGGCGGTCGCCACAGCCGCGGTAGCCGCCGGAATGGAAGAGCTCGGCGAGCGGCAGCGAGAGATAGGTGGCGGCGGCGAACGACCACGCAGTCGCTTCGATTTCGCCGGCATCGGGAGCTTCTGTTTCGCCCGACAAACGGTCGTCGAGGAGGTGGCGTTGCGCGGCGGGAGTGACCGCGAGATGTCCGGCTTCGTGAAGCAGATCGCCGGGCCAGGTTAGCCGCGCTCGATCGAAGAGAAGCGTGCCGCGCGAGATGCAAAGGCCGGGAAGAAAAGTTCCTTCAGGAATTTTGTCTTCCCGGACCGAGATGCCGATCTCGGTCAGGAAGGTAACGATGGAATCGAGGGGGCTCACGGCTTCGCCAAGTAAGAAGGAAGAAGGAAGAATTATGAAGGGAAAAGGTGGGGAAAGTGACGCCCACCTGTATCGCCAGGCGAAGCATTGCGGGCAGGTGTGACCCACCACGGCGGGTTCGTCTAATGCGAACATGTGACCCAGCCTTTGTCCGGCAGCTGCCGGACTACGGCTCGGCGGCGTTTGACGTGTGGGAAACCAGAAGGCGCAGAAGGGAAAAGGGGCCAACGGGTTAGGTCTCCGCGAATCTTGTTATGATGAAATCAATTAGTCGGCTGCTGATTTGCGTATTCGCGCTGGTCGCTCTGGGCCGGGAGGGGTGGGCGCAGTCGTCGGCGCAGTTCCGGCCGGCGTTGCTCGGGAATCACAAGAAATCGTTGATCAATATTATCGATACCCAGGGCTTAATGAAGCGGGGCCAGGGCGACGGGTTCGTGATGTTTGGCTGCGCCGTGTCCCAATATGGGAGTGGCTACTGGTCGCGCACTTATCGCGCCTCGCCCAACACGGAGCTGCTCCAAAAGGAGGTCCTGGGCCGGATCGACGAGGCGATGTTCGAGCCCGCGATCTACAAAGGCAGCCGCGCGCCGGTTTACCTGACCGGCTCGGTGGTCTTTGCCGTTCGCGATGGGAAACCGCATCTCCGCATTTTTTTGCACCAGGAAGAAGATGAACTGAAGAAAGGGACCGATTTTGTTGCCCCGCAATGGGCGTTTGAAGCTCCGGGCAATCCGAAGTTTCAGGGAGTCTTTTATCCGCCTTCGGCGCCGGGTCGTGCGGGTGTGGCGTCGTTAAAGCTGACGGTCAATGAATCCGGCCACGTGCAGGCAGCGAGCGTCGTTTATGAGCATCCGCCGGGGGCGGGATTCGGCAAGGAAGCGCTCGCAATTCGGGATGCCGCCTTTATCCCCGGGTATCGCAACGGGAAGATGGTCTCCTGCTCGTTTCTCTGGACCCTTATCTTCACGGGTCCGGGGCGGCAGATGAGCACGGGGTGACGAAGGCAGTGACGAGTGAGGGGAACGCGTCGGCGACGCGGTTGGATTTTCGATTCAGCCGCCGGAGCCGCTTTGGCGAAGGAGGCTTTTCCCCGCCTGCAACGCTAGCGCGTAGCGATTTGCGGGCATGAGATTGGCGATTTTCGATTGAGCAGCGGCGAAGCGGAGCTTCGGAGCTGGACAGGCGGATCGGATTATTCGCCGAAGACTTTCTTTACGTCGCCGACTTTGCGCTGAATCTTCCCGCCGGCCTTTTCCAACGTTCCACGATCTTCCAGATCACGATTCCCAGTGGCCCTGCCAGCCGATTCTTTGACTTTGCCTTTGGCTTCCTGGATGCCGCCCTTGATTTTGTCCTTCGTGCTCGATTTCATAAATATGATTCGCGCGCCGAGCCCGACACGGGCCGAATTAAGAATTAAGAATTATCAATGGAGCGAGTGGGACGGAGATCCGCGACCGCTGGAGCGGTCGGATTTTCGATTGAGGAGTGCGGGCGGGCGAAACGGAGCTTAGTTTCTTAATTCTTCCTTCTTAATTCTGCCTTGGACGCGACGTTGGATAAGTCCAACTGCGCGTCCCTGTGCGATTTATAGGCGTTACGGCGAATCGACGCAAGCGGGGCAATGACGTCCGGCGGTGAATAGATCGCGTCCGTTTAACGACCAAAACAGAGCACCATGAAAAAATTCACTAACTTACTAATAGTCGCTTCGCTGGCGCTGGCTGGAGCCGTGATGGCTCAAGAGCCGTCGCCGGAAGCATCGCAGCCACCAGGCAAGAAGCAGCAGAAAAAAGAGCAGCCGGCGGCCGTGAAGCCACCACCGTCCCGCCCGCCGAAATCTGAGGCTCCGGCCGTGCAGCAGCCGACGACGCGGAAGTCCCAGAAGTCACAGGCTCCGGTAACCAAAGAGCCGACCGCAACGACTCAGGCACCGGCGATGACGCCGTCCCCGACCAAGCAGCAGCGCAACAAGGGGCCGAAGAATCAAAAGAACACGCCGCCCGCGACGACGGCTCCGAGCACGACTGCGGAACAACCCGCTCCGAATGCAGCTCCGACAGCCGCCACTACACCGGCTGCGACGAAGCAAAACACGCCTCGGAACAAGAAGAATTCGAAGGCGGCAGACGCTAACGCGAACACTTCGCCGAGCGCGACCACGCCCGCGCCGTCACCCAAGACAAAGGGCGCGTCCAAGACGACAGCCAGTCCGGCTCCGTCGGCCTCTGCGGCTGCGACAGCCGCGACTACGCCAGCGACAACGCCGGCGGCATCCGCCGCGGCCACTACGCCGCCAGCAGCTGCGACGACACCGCCTGCGGCTAACACGCCTGCCACTACATCACCGGCGGCCAGCGCGGGTCCGTCGGTTGCCGCGGTTAATCCAAACGCAAAGAAACGGCCGGATCAGGCGAAGGTCCAACAGATCCGGCAGCAGCACTCGAGTTTTCGGGCGCAGCCCAAACCGGACCGGGTCCAGCCGGTGCAATTCAGCGCGGGCTTTCGGCTCCCGGGAGTCGAGATGTGGGCAGGACCGCAGTATGAGGTCTATCGCTCTTACCATCCCGAACGGCACGACCGGGGCTGGTATCATCAGCACTATCAGCGGGTGGAGCTAATCGCCGGCGGGTATTACTTCTTTAACAATGGCTACTGGTATCCGGCGTGGGGCTACGATACCGGCCACGAGTATTATGCTTACGATGCGCCGATCTATGTCGGTAAACGGGCGTCGCCGCCTGACCAGGTGATCGCCGATGTGCAGGCCGCGCTCCAGGACATGGGTTATTACAAGGGCGAGGTCGATGGATTGATCGGGCCGTTAACCCGGGAGGCGCTCACCGGTTATCAGCGTGATAATGGGATGACGGTGACGGCAGTGATCGACGAGCCGACGCTGGATTCGCTCGGGATGAGCTGAGCCGCCGCCAAGCGGCGGAAATTCCAAATTCCAAAATCCAAGTAAGTGAAGAAGCCGCCGGGGTGTTCGCCTCGGCGGCTTTTTCCTTTGGAGACGGCGCGCCCTCGCGGCGTTTTTGGGGCGGGCGAAGTCGGTGCAAAGCGTTGTAGGGTGCGCTGTCTCCAGCGCAAGTTTTCAACATTGTTGCGGGAGGATCGCGTCGACGGTCGGAGACCGCCGCTACAGAAGCGCGAGCTCAGCGCAGGCATGGTGCCATGGCTACAGAGAATCCGTTTGGCGATCTGAAGTTTGATGGGGTATTATTCTTTTCTATCGTGGGTTCAGTCGCAGAAATCATTGAAGCAGTAAAGAAACTCCCCGAAGCAGAAAGGGGCGAGTTTCTGCAGCGCCTGGCCGAGATCGACTTTGATGACGCGTGGGATCGTCAAATTGATGCTGATGCGAAGGCCGGTCGACTCAACCACTTGATTGCGCAAGCGGAGGCCGACATCGCCGCGGGCCGCACCTTCCCCCTGGATGAAGTCCTCGGCGACGGCTGAGTTTTGGCGGCTCTACGCGCAGCTGCCGGCACCGCAGCGTCGCGCCGCTCGCAAGGCCTACCGGCTCTGGCAGCGTAATCCGCGACATGGGCCACTTCGATTCAAGAAAGTTGGCGAAGTTTGGTCCATACGTGTCGGCCGCGGCTATCGAGCGCTCGGTCTTCTCAAAGATGAAACGATGTACTGGTTCTGGATCGGCCCCCATGATCAGTACGAGCGGAGTCTGTAGTTAAGACCGGGAGGATCGCGTCGACGGTCGGAGACCGCCGCTACAGAAGCGCGTCGACGGGTTCGGCGAGCATGGTGCCGCGGCATTGGGGGCTTCCGCAGAGACATTCGTAGAGCTTCTTCGATTCTTTCGTAACCGGTTCGTCGATCTCCAACGAGTAATCGAAGAAGAGTTCCTCGCCGGGCTCGATGTCGCGCAGGGCATAAACGAAGATGCGGCCGTCTTCATCGATCGTTTCGCAATTTGGTTCGCAACCATGGTTGATCCAGCGAGCTTCGTTGCCGCCAATCTCCGGATCGATCACCACGCCGTCGTCCAGGCCAAACAGGAAGGTGTGCGGATTGTCCGCGTCATCCGGGAACTCGCTCTCGGGTATTCGCCGGCCGGTGTATTCGATGATGCGGGCACCTTTCGGGATGAACGCGGCGGCGTAGACCCCGCGCTCGTGCACGCCGGATGGAGCGACTTGAATCATAAATTAAGAATTAAGAATTAAGAGTTAAGAAAACGAGTGTCGAGGGGGAGGCTCGGTTAGACGGTAATGCACCTGGGTAGCCGGCGCGAGCGCAGGAGCGCGAGTAATCAATTAGGAAAACGTTATTCCTTCGAACTCTTGATGATCGTCGAATCTCCGGCACGAAGGCGTGCCGGCTCCAACAGAATGGGCTTCCTGAGAGAGTGGAAAAGGGATATCCAAAGGATAACCCTCGGTGAAAATCGGAAAGCTCATTCTGCTTACCCTTCTCGTCGCTCCGGTCGCGATGGGGACGACGTTTACCGTGACGACGACGGAGGATCAAGGCGATGGGGTTTGCACGGCCGCAGGGACCGGCGATGGCTGCACTTTGCGCGAGGCGATCTTCGCCGCCAACGCGCAAGCCGGTTCTGATGAGATCGTGTTCGCCCCCGGTGTCACGGGAACCATTCAGATGATTCAGCAGTATAACGACATTACAGGTGATCTGAGGATCAACGGGCCGGGCGCGCGCAAATTGACCGTTCGCCGCAACACGGGAGGCGACTATCGGATCTTCACCGTCAGTAACGGCACCACCACCGGCCCTCAATTTCAGGTGATCGGATTGACCCTGAGCAACGGAAAGGGCATCGGCAGCGGCGCGCCTGGTGGCGCCATTTTGAATGATCATGGAACCGTTGCGTTGATTGATTGTGTCATTAGCGGCAACACGGCGGGTAACGGCGCCGGAATCAGTAACGACGGTTCGGTCAGCGACGGAGCCACTCTTAACCTGATCAATTGCACCCTGAGCGGCAACGTGGCTTCCCAATTCGGAGGTGCCATTTTCAACTCCGGCGCGAACGGCGGCAACGCTTTTGTCTCACTGGTCAATTGCACGGTAGCCGATAATTCGGCCTCCCGCGGCGCCGCCATTCATCAAACCGGCGCCTCCGGCAGCGCCGACGTGCTGTTCAATCATTGCACGGTAAGCAATAATTCCGCGTCGCTCGGCGGGATCTTCAACACCACCGGTGGTTCCGGATCCAGCCAGGTTCGCGTCCATAGTTCACTGTTCCGGACAGGAGCCACCGGCCCAAACTTCGCCAACAGTGGCGGCACCATGATTTCGGACGGGTTTAACCTGAGCAATGATGGAGCGTTGGACGATCCCGGCACGCCAGCTAACGAGACCTTCTTCACCAACGCGGGCGACAAAATTAATACCGACCCGAAGCTCGATCCCGGTGGGCTGAAGAACAACGGGGGCTCCAGCGATACGATCGCGCTTCTTTCCGACAGCCCTGCCATTAACGGCGGCGATCCGGCCAACACGCCCAGCTTCGACCAACGCAGCGCCCCTCGTCTCGGGGCCAGTGATATCGGGTCGTTTGAATTTGGCGCGGCCCCGCTGGGAACAACTATTCTGGCCAATATCTCGACGCGTTTGCGGGTAGAGACGGGCGACAACGTGCTCATCGGCGGGTTCATTATTACCGGAACCCAGAACAAGAAGCTGATCGTCCGGGCAATCGGCCCGTCGCTGCCGCTCCCGGGCAAGCTGGATAACCCGACGCTGGAGCTGCGGGATTCATCGGGCGCGCTCCTGGAGTCGAACGACAACTGGGTGTCGTCGCCGAACAAACAGGCGATTCTCGACAGCGGGCTGGCGCCGACGGACGACCTGGAGTCGGCGATCGTCCGGAGCCTGCCGGCGAATGCGGCTTACACGGCGATCGTGCGCGGGTTGAACAACACTGCGGGGATCGGGGTCGTGGAAGCGTTTGATCTCGATGCGGCCGTGGATTCCAAGCTCGCGAACATTTCGACGCGCGGTTTTGTTCAGACCGGCGACAATATTTTGATCGCGGGGACGATTATTCTCGGTCAGGCGGCGCAGAAGGTGATCATGCGCGCGATCGGTCCGTCGTTACCCTTGCCCGGGAAGCTCGCGAATCCAACGATGGAGCTGCGCGATCAGAACGGTGCGCTGGTGGAAACGAACGACAACTGGGTAGATTCGCCGAACAAGCAGGCGATCATCGATAGCGGGCTGGCGCCGGCGAACGATTTGGAATCGGCGATTCTGCAGACTCTGCCGGCCAACGGGGCGAGTTTCACCGCGATTGTGCGCGGGGCGAACAATACGACCGGGATCGCGGTGGTGGAGATGTTCGCGGTCCAGTAAACGCAAAGTAAGAAGGAAGAGGTAAGAAGGAGCAGAGCGTCGGACTCGACGCGTTCCAGCGCGGTGGCTAACCTCGACGCATGAGCACCCTATCGAATTTTGTGTCGTTGCATCCCTACTTCAAAGTGCACCCTGGGAAACTGGAGGAATTCAAGAAGGGGTTTCCGGTCTTCATGGACCTGACGAAAGAGGAGCCGAAGAATCTGTTCTATGAATTCAGCGTCAACGGGGACGAGGTGTTTTGCCGGGAAGGATACACGGACGCGGCCGGGCTTCTGACCCATCTGGATAATATTGGCACCTTTCTCGCCAAGGCCATGAACATTGCCGACCTCGTCCGGGTGGAAGTGCACGGGCCGGCGAAGGAGCTCGCGAAGCTGAGAGAGCCGCTGGCGCATCTCGAACCAAGCTGGTTTGAGATAACAAAGTAAGACTTAGGAAAGATCTCGTTAAGAGAGGCGCATTACCTCAGGACATAGCGTCCGGTCTTTTTCGTGCCGAGGCGGCGGACCAGGCCGGCTTTCATGAGGGGGCGCAGGAGATCAAGCGCGCCTTGCTTGGAAACGCCCACTGCATCCCAGATTTCACGCGGAGTCATGGCCTTATGTTCGCGCAGAAGATGGAGCAATTGCTCCTGTTTCGGGCGAAGGACCAGTTTCTTTTTGCCGGCATTCGCACTGAGTTTCTGGATCCGGCTCCAAACCCGTTCGAGGGTTCGGCCTAATCCTTCCGCGCTGTACTCGAGCCAGCTCGTGAGGTCGCCTTTGGCCAGCGCCACTTTCTCCAGGGCGTCGTAATAGCGCGGCCGGTCTTCCCAGTAAAATTCGTCGATGGAAAAGAGATGATGACTGTCGAAGCCGCGGCGGTAGAGCTCCCAGAGGGCGAGCATTCGGCCGGCGCGGCCGTTGCCGTCGGCGAACGGGTGGATGGTTTCGAACTGATGATGAATAATGGCCGAGCTGAGGATCGGCGAGAGTTTTTCGGGTTTGTTCCACCAATCGAGCAGATCGGACATCATCGGCTTGACCTGCTCCGGCCGCGGCGGGATGTAATCGCCGACTCGCACCCGGATGGTGCGATATTGGCCGGCAGTCCCCTGGTCCATGACTTCTTCGGCCAGGATCCGGTGGAGCTTGAGAATGTGCGGATGGGTAATGGCCCGGAGATGCGCGTTTTTTTCCACGAAGCGCAAGCCGGCGAAATAATTGGCGACTTCGCGGCGGGCGCGTCGCGCGGTGGCGGGAATGTCCCGGCCTTCTTCGATGGCGCGGACCTGCTCGAGAGTAAGTGGATTTCCTTCAATCGCCGTGGACGAATGAGCGTTGCGAATCCGGCTGTCTTTCTGCAGAGCCGGGATCCATGGGACCTGGACGGCAGCCGCCAGGATGCGTTCGCGCAAGGCGGCGACCTGCTCGACCTGGGAGAGGAGAGCGGAGGTAATCTGGTATTTGGGCGTGAAGGTCACGGGGATTAGTCAAGTATAAATCAAGTTATGAGTCAAGCGATTTCCGGGGATTAGTCCAGTGAAAGTCAATTTATGGGTCGACTCGGCGATTGTGATCGCCCCACCAATTCGACGGTCGGCCTCCTGCGCGCCAAAGCGCTTCGGCGGCGCGAGACCGCCGCTATTTCCCCGAATGGAATCCGATCTGTTTCTTCGGCGGTTCTGGAGGCGGCTGAAGCAGCGGACGCAGTTTCTGGAAGAGTTCGCGCAACGCAGCGTCATGAAGGAAAAGGGTGTTATCAATCTGCGAGAGACGCTTCATGACGGTTTCGTTCGTGGAAAGCGCCTCTCGCATTTTCACAAAGGCGCGAATAACGAAGACGCTCATCTGGACGGCGCGTTTACTCCGCAGAACGTTCGCGGCCTGGAGCGCGCCATGCTCGGTGAAGGCGTAAGGACGGTATTTGCGATGGACGCCGCGGCCCGTGTTTAAGGTGCCAGTTTGGTACCTTAACGGTCCCGACTCCTCCCGCGTTAACTGAAATACGAAGTCTCGGGGAAAGCGGTCTGCATTGCGTTTTACGGCTCGATTGAGCGCCTTCGTCTCAACTCCATAAATTCTCGCGAGATCGCTGTCGAGAATCACCCGTTGGCCGCGAACTGCGAGCCTGAACTCATGGCTCGATCCATTTGCCGATGGCGCGGACGGGGCGAGCTTCGCGCTCGGCTGCGAGCCAATCGAGACGCTCGAGCGCTTTTTCACTGAGCTTGGTCAGAAGAGATTACCGCAGGTTGTAGACTTCGACGATGCCGAGACCGGTGGAGCCGTTCTTTCCGGCGAGGATGGCGGTGAATTGGCCGGGAGCAAGCGTGGTGAAAATGGCGGATTCGTTCGCGCTCGAGGGAGCGAGACCGCTGGCGCTCAGGAGCGCGGCGGCAGCGGGGTCGTCGGACCAATTGTCGTTGGTGATCAGAGTGGCCCCGTTAGAGTCGTGGAGCTCGAGGGTGGGATCGGCCAGAAGATTGCCGAGGCCAAATTGCGCCAGGGAAGGTCCGAGGCCGCGAATCGCCACGCGGGTGTTCCCGTTATCTCCGCCCAGGATGAAGCCGCCAATCATGACGTTGTTCTGCGCGCCGACAAAACCGCGGGTGCTGATGTTCGCCAGTTGCGCGTCGGCGGCCAGGTCAAGGTCGTAGATTTCGAGCAGAGCCACGCCGGTGGTTTGATTCTTCCCGGACAGGATCGCGGTGTAAGCGCCGGGGTCGAGAGTGGCAATGAGGACCGGTTCGCGGTCGTCGCCGGGCGCGTAGGGAGTGGCCTCGATCAAGGCGCGCTGGCTGTCTTTCCAATTGTCGTTCTGGAAGAGGAGTGCGCCATCGGCTCTACGCAACTCGAGCATGGGATCGTCGAGCACGCCGATGAGCCCGAAGTTAGTCAAGGCGGGGCCGAGCCCGCGGATGAGGACGGTTTTCGAAATGTTCCCGGTGATGATAAAGCCGCCGATGATGGCCTGATCGCCGGCGCCGGCGCCGAGACGCGAGGAAATATTGAGCGAACGAGCGGCGGGCAGCGGGGCCGGAGTGGGGGTGGGCGTCGGGCTCAAACCGGGTGGGACGTTGACGAGGGTGATGGTGCCGGACGCGCTGAAGGGGTTCGACCATTTCGGCTCGAGGTAAACAGCGGTGCCGGAGAGGGTGAGCAGGAACGCTTCAATATCGAGCCGTTCCTGCGGCGTGAGGTTCAACACTTGAACTTGCCCGCCGGGCCGCCGGAGACGCGGATCGAGATTCTGGTTGTTGCCGGGAATGGCGGCGTAGTGATTGATGACCTGGGCGAAGGAAGTGAATCCGCCGTTGTGCATGAAGGGCCCGTTCAGCTGTCCGTTGGAGTCGGCGAGATTCCGGAGCGAAGGCGAGCGGGTGTTCGTTAGGTCGGTGCCGCCGCCGATGGCGAAGATGACGCCGTTATTGAGGCTGTCGGGGTCGATATCGAACTCAGGCGGGCGGTGGCAGCCGGCGCAACCGGCCCCGCCCTGATTAGCCGGGCGGAGGAAGAGTTGTTTCCCATTATTTTCGCTGGCGGTGAAATTTGGGAAGGGCTGCGGGTCGGGCACTGCGGCTCTGCCGGCGTCGTACTTGGAATCGAACGATTGAATGCTGCGAACGAACTGGGCAAGCGCTTTTTGGATTCGAGTTTCGTCGATGGTCGAGGAGCCAAACGCGAAGTTGAAAAGGATCTGATATTCCTGAATGGCGGCGAGTCTCGAGAGGAGACTGGAGAAAGGCGGATCGCCGTTTGTCCCGCTGAAGCCCATCTCGGTCACGCTTTTGATCGGATGGGTCGTTTGATCTTCCAAAGTGACGGCGCGTTCGTCCCAAAAGAAATGAGGCTCGGTGCCGAACCGCGCATTAGGCAGACGAGTGGAATGGCGCGCCGTGGTGCCGCCGACGCCGAAGCTGGCCAGCGCGCTGTCGCTGAACCCGTGGGCCTGCTGGTGGCAGGTGGCGCAGCTGACGGTGTTGTTGCGGGAGAGCCGTTTATCGTAAAAGAGGACGCGGCCTAACGTGGCCCCGGCGTCGGTGATCGGGTTCCCGGGCGGAGTGTTGTCCTTCAGGATGTAGCCGGGCTTTCCCTGGTTCGCGTAATTCTCCAGGGTGCTGAGATCAAGGGTCCCATTCTGCGCGGAAAGCCGGGCCGCGGCCTGCCAGGCGAGGAACATGGCCAGCGCAAAGGGACGGCGTCTCATGGGAGCAGGAGGCTCATCGGTGGAGCAAACACCGGGGAGGTTTAATAGTCGCGCGCAAAAAAGCAAAGGTAAATGATTTGGCGGAATTGGAGACGGCCTGCCCTCAGGCCGTGGATTTGCCGAGATTGTAGGGTGGGCGCGTCGCCTGCCACGTTCCTTCGGCAACCGGAGCGGGAAGAGGACGACGGTCAGAGACCGCCGCTACAGAAGAAGCGTCGACGGAGCGATGCGGGTGATTTATCGATTGGCTTGAGGTGGACAATAGCCGTACCCTCGCTCGATGCGACGATTGCTCGTGTGGGTCCTTTTTTTCCAGATGGCGCGGATGGTTTCCGCAGGTTTGGGGGAGGATGGGGATCAGATTGAAGATGCGTATGGTGGTCCGAAGTCGCGCCGGTTACGCGACGATGGAACGGTGGCCGTTATTTATCAGAAGGACCGCTATCTTTATCAGGTGGTCTTCGAGCGCGGAGTGAGCGTTTCAGAAGAGTATTCGCGTCTGGATGGGGCCGGTCTTTCGGAGAAGGAGATTACGAAATTTCTCAAGAAAAACGGCGGCCCCAAAATGCCGTGGAGCCGCACCGACACGGCGGAGGGGCGACGGTTCGAGCGGGGTGATCACTTAGCGGAAGGGCTCGCGACGAGGACGTCGCTGAAAGTAAGAAGTAAGAAGTAAGAAGGAAGAAAGACGGGAGTTGGCGAGTGGCGCGCCCGAACAGAATTAGGGATCGAGCGGCGAATTTCTTAAATCTTCCTTCTTACTTTTCGCCTACACCCGCACCGTCCTGTGTTCGCAGGGAAGCGCAGTGACGTAGGCGGCAACATCCGCGTAGTTGGCGATCTTGTTCGGAATCAGCCAGGCGACGCCGCCATTCTTGAAATGAATTTCGATGCGCCACAAAACGTCGCCGCGATTCCTGAAGCGGTGGAGTTGCTCGATGACGCAATCGAGCTCGGACCAGGAAAAGCGGTAGCCGTCGTTTCGGGTGAGGCCGTCTTCGGTGAAGATTTTCACGGAGCGGGAATGACCGCGCCAAACCAGATAAAACACCGGGCTCAGCAGGGCGATTGGCATGATCGTCCAGATGAGGGGCGCCAGCCGGAAGCCGTGGCGCAATTGCAACAGATTGCCGAGCGACAGCAGCCCGAAGAAGAGGACCAGGATGAGGAGACAGATAAAGACGGTTTTGTTCGCCTTAACGGGAAGCCGGGTCATGGGAAGGCAGAAGGAAGAAGTAAGAAGGTGACATGTTACTCGTCACTTTCTTCCCCTTCGCCTAAAGATCGTTGACGTCTGAGAGGGCGATGGAAGCGACGGCGATTCCGAGCGCTAATTCGGCGGCGTAAATGGATCGGGCTGTGTTGGGATGGTCGGCCAGCTCTTCGGTGACGGCTTTCGCGAGTTGCGGGCCGATATGCCAGAGAAGGGAATGACGCCGGGGACGGAGCAGGCCCATGAGGCCGTCACCGATGAGAACGAGACCGGCAAGTTCGAGAAAGCGAGATTTCATAAAGTAATAAGATAGCGAAATACGGGATGCGTGCTGAGAGATATGCAGGACGCAGCTTTGGCGAGCCAGACAGCAACGGCCTCGCTAGCCGAGCCCAAGCGTAGACAACGTTGGTTGGTCGAGCGCGGCCGTGGTTACGAGGCCGTTGTCCCGCTGGAAATCGGCGAGAGCCTGGCGGGTGAGCGGGCCCATCAGGCCGTCGACGTCGCCTCTGTAATAACCCTGCTCCTGCAACGTGGCCTGAACATCGGCCACGACCTGGTCGAACGGCGTCCGGTTATCGCCGACATAGATCGGGCCGTCGTACGGATAGTAGGCGGCAGATTGATCGTACCCCCACGCCGGATACCAATACCCGGCGTCCCAATAATACCATCCGCCCCCGATCAGCAGAAGGCTGGCGCTGTAACGCGATTGCCACCAACTCTGGTCGTGCCATTGCGGACGGTACGCCGCGAAGACACGATATTGTGGGCCGGTCCAATTCTGGGCGCCCGCAATCTGATAGTTCTGATTGAACTGCGCGCTGGCGATCGCTGAGTTGGGTCTGGCTTTGAAATTCCGGTGTTGCGCCTGGATTCTCTCGATGGATTCCTTCGGGAGCGGAGTAAATTTCTTGTTCGTTTGGGCCGTGGGCAGCTTCTGGGACTGCACCGCGGGCAATTCGGCCTTTGGAGCGGTCGGCGCTTTGTGGAGCTGTTGTTTGGCAACGTTGTTTTCGTGCGTCTTGGATTTGGCCAGTTTTTCGGCGGAGGGCGGCCGGTTCACCTTCATGTGCGAGTTCGGCGCGGTGCGGGTGGTGTTGACGTGCGGCGCGGCATGGACACGTGGGGCCTTCTGCTTGGGCGCGGACTTTGTTTTGGGGGCGGCCTTTTTGTCGGGGTTCTGGTTTGCGGCGGTGCCCGCGGAAAGCGCAAGAGAGCAGCCGACTAAAATAGCGATGAACGTTTTCATAGTCATGAGTCCGATTGATCTAAGTCTCTTCAATCAATTCGTGTTTGGCCGGTGAAATGGTTGCCGAATGATCGGCCGGTGCGGCGGCGTCCCGACGGCTCGCCGGGGCGAGCCGTCTTCATTCGCCATTACGGATTATCTATCAAATAGACCGGCGGGCCGCGTCTGCTGCCTGGGCCAGGACGTCGAGCGCTTTAAAGAATTGCGTCGATTGTCCGCGGAACAATCCGTCAGCCGTTAGCGCCGAGATCGCGCCCCTGGCGCTGACTTGCTGGGACCCGATTGGACGAATGACGGAACAAGCCGGAAGACTTGGATCAATAAACTGGCAGGGCTCCGGCATGATCAGATTCGCCTGCAGTTCTTCCGGCTGGCCTTTGTGAAGGTCCTCAAAGGTCACGTCGGAATTGTTGATCGGGTCGTGATCGGTCAACGGCGTGGCATTGCCCGCCTTGTCCTGCCAGGTCTGGAAATGCATGACTTCGGCGCCGCCAATGCCGAGAACAACTTCGAGGGCGGTGAGATTCGTTACTTTGCGGGCCATGGCTGCATACAAACTCGTGCCGCCCTGCTCGATGAAGCCAAAGTGGAATCCCGCGGTAAACGCGATGGCCTTGATGTGATCGCTGAGGTTATCAGGGTCGCCCTGCTCGGCATCGTTTCTTGGAATCGCCGCGTGCAGACCCGTGGCCAGACTCGGGACCGCGTGCGGGAACATGGCTCCCAGGTCGGGATTGGTAGTGCTGCGGTAACGCGTCCACCAGCTGGTATCGATCGTTAGCTGCATCAGGTTCGTCAGCCGTCCGATTTGCTGCGCCCCAGTGGCTTGACTGCTGGGCAGGGTGCGGAACTGATCGAGGTTTACCGGAGACGCGCCGGCCGCGCTGAGGAAGGCATTGAGGAAATCAACATGGCTTTGCTCATCGTCGGTGTTGTCGGAGATGTACTGCGGCTGGTCCTCATCGAGGATTTCAAGGGCGGCCCGATAAGGGGATTCCTTGGAATCCTGTCCGCCCAGCTCCGTGTATTGCTGCCATAGATCGGTCTCGATGATCTCAGCCGCGGCCAGAAACCGCAGAATGTCGACGTCTCCCTGGGTGAGAGTTCCTGCGCCGGCTCTTGCTATCGATGCCGTGCTGATCAAACCCGCGCCAGGCGCCAGGAACGCGGCCCCCATTCCGAGACGACGAAGAAAAGTTCGTCGCGGAAGAGGGGGTGGCGGCGCGGCGGCGTGCTTGGAAACGGGAAGTAATTCGACGCTCGAAAATGAGCGGTCAGCCATGGTGTCATTTTGAGTTTTCATGAGATATGTTTTGAGGTTGAATTTGTGTCGTTAGGTTTATCGCGAAGCAGCTCACTAAGTCTGTTTCGTACCTATTGGTTCGTGACTGAACCGAGGCCCCGGCTGGGCTGGAAAGGTAACGTAGTTGTTACTTTGGAAAGGCTGGTGGTCCGCCGGCGATAGCGGCCGCTACAGCCTAAGGAAAACGCGATAACTACCGCGAGCCAGGTCACGGACTGGAGGCAGGCCGCCTCCGTTTTCCCGGAGGCTTAGGGAATCGCCGCTGGGTTTCGGCATTCGCAGACGATGCGAAAGCCGACGTCGTTTGAGGCGTAGTTCGGGGCGTTCGAGCTCCGCGTTGTCGTGCGCAGACTGGTGAAGCGCGATTTCCAGCTTCCACCGCGATAAACGCGAGTGCCGCCGGAAGCAACGCGAGGATTTTTCTTCAACGCGCCGGGCAGCGGTCCGTAGAAATCCGAACACCATTCCCAAACGTTTCCCGCCATATCTTCGAGCCCGAAGAAGCTTGCCCCGAGCGGGAACGCGCCCACGGGCGAGGTCTCCGCGTAGCCGTCGTTAATTTGCTGGTCGCGCCACGGGAAACTGGTACTGGCATCGGCGAAGTTGGCGGAACCGCCGCGCCGCGCGTGGTTTCCCCACGGATATTTCCGGCCATCGTTTCCGCGCGCGGCGTATTCCCATTCCGCTTCCGTCGGCAGCCGGTAATTTTTCCCATCCCTCAAGCCAAGCCATTGGCAATATTTGTCGGCCTCGAGACTGGTGACATAGACAACCGGATGATCGTCGCCGGCCCCTTTTATTCGCTTTTGCCGGTGCCGCGGATCGAACTGCTCATATTGCGCATTGGTCACCGGAAACCGGGACATGTAGAACTCGCTCAGGATCACCTGGGTAATCGGTTGCTCGTTAGGCGCGGCGTCCGGCTCTTCGCTCCCCATCATAAATTCGCCTTCGGGAATCAAAACCATCTTCCCGATGACCGGATTGACGAACTCGGGCGGCGAAGAGGATGGCGTTGGTTTGAAGAGAACGGGTTGGATGATTTTCGGTGCGGGAGGAGGCGGCGTTTTCGGCGGCGGGGTCGGATCGGCCTTGGTCTGGGTTGCGGGTGCTGGTCCTGGCGCTGGCGTTTCCCGCGCAGGGGCGGGGGCCGGGGCGGGAGCGATTTCGGTCTCTTCCAGGAAATTGTCGAAAAGGTATTCAGCCCGCTCCAGGGGAATCCCGAGGCTCTCCGCGATAGCCGCGAAAGCTCGCCGCACCATAGGAGTGGCGTCGGCAAGACTCAGGCGGGCCAGGGCAAGGATATGGAGGAATTCCTTTTCGGCGTCCGTGCTGTTGGTGACCGCGGGTTTCGTTTCTGGCTCCGCCGGTGCGACGCGCTGGGCTTTGTGCCGCCGTAATTCTTCTTCGATGCAGTTCCGGGTCTGCTCTTCCGTCAGGCCGTTGCGCTGCCCGTATTCTGAAAGATTGGCCTCGGCGTCCGCGGTCAGGACCCGGCGCGCGAGGGAGAAGGCGACGTATTTGGAAAAATCGGCCAGCGTTTCCTGCTGGATTTGGGCTATCAGTTCGTCATCGATCTGCCGCCGCTGTTCCTGATCGAGAAGCTGCATGCGGGCCTCGACGATAAGCGCCGGCGCTTCGTCAATGCCGCGCCCGAGCAACTGGGTGAGCGGGTTGCTCGGCTGACTCTTGAGCCGGAGCTTTTTTTGCCACCACTGGAGGAGAGCGGTGCAGTGCTGCTGAATTTGTTCCTCGTTTGGCCTGGCCCTTGGATTAAGGCAGAGGCGCTCGTAAGGATTTTCCGCTTTGTATTTCTCCCACCCATCCCATTTCAGGGGGTCGTCCGGGAAGAGATCGAGGGTGGCAGAAACTTGGGTGTCGAGCATGGGCGGCGGGAAGTGATCCCCCGCGTTTTGGTTGCAAATTCTGTGCCGGAGACGGAAAAAGTAAGGAAGAAGTAAAAAGGGGGAGATCGGTGGTCCAGCACGCTCTCAACGGCCTGATGGCAGGCCGTCTCCATAGCTCGCCGCGGCGAGGCGTCTCTCTACTTCTTACTTTCCTCGACCTTGTCGTAGAACGCCATGTTCTTGAAGCGTTTGCCGTCGGGGTCGGTGCCGCTCGTGGTAACGGTGCGGGTCTTGCCATCCGCGGCAATGCTCACTTTACCTCCCATGATGACCTCCCCGTCCTTCTCCACGATGAAATCCAGAGTGTTCGCATCGATCTGCTTGTAGAGGCGCGCGTCGGAATTCGGGTCGCCGGTGACGGGATAATCCTTGCCGTCGAATTTTCCAGTCCACTCGGAGTGGGTTGGTTTCCCATTTTTGTCGACGCCGTCGGTGGTAATCTTCACCAAGTCGCCGGGCACTTCGGCATAAACAACCGTGAGGTTCCTGGCCTGCCCGGGTTCGAAGATGGATTTGGCCTCATTCAATTTCCACGTGCCCAGGGCCGGGCTGCCAAAACAAAGCGCTCCCGCGGCCAGAGAAAGCGCCACGCTCAATCCGATCGTTTTGATTTTCATCCCGCTACTCTTAGCGCCGGAGCGCTCGAAAGGAAGAAGTAAGAAGGAAAAAGGAAGAAATAAGAAATAAGAGACTGAATGAAGGCACTCTTGTGAAAAGGCCGCTTTCTTCCTTCTTACCTCTTACTTCTTCCTTTCCTTACGGCAGCCGGTAGGCTTCGACGAGGGCAATGCCGGTGGTGTCGTCCTTACCGCGAACAATAGCGGTGTAATTGCCGGGCGCCGGAAAGGCCACGACGACTGATTCCCGATCGTCGAAAGGATACAGCAGGGTTGCGATCGCGGCCTCGGACTGGCCATTTTTCCAATCGTCATTGGAGGCAATGGGCTCGCCGTTGGCGTTGTACAAGTCGAGGGTGGGATCCATAAGCGGCTCGGCGATGCCGGCGTTGGTCAAACTGGGTCCCATGGCTCGAACCACGACCATCGGGTTTTCGCCGTCGGCGATAATGAGCCCGCCGATGAGGACGTTGTCGCCGGTGCCGACAAAGCCGCGCGTGCTCACGTTGCCGAGGGTGGAGCTCGCGCCGGCGTCGAGATCATAAATTTCGACCAGACCATTGCCGACCGTGGAGTCTTTGCCGGAGAGGACCGCGGTGTACTGCCCGGGCATGAGTGAGACAAGGATCGCCGACTCCAGATCGTTGCCCGGGGAGAGGCCGCTGTTCATGATTTCCATGGCCTGGGCTGAATCTCTCCAATTGTCATTCGTTCCCAGGGAGTTCGCACCCTCGTCCAACAAATTGAGAGTGGGATCGGCCAGCGGATTCGGGACACCGTGCATGGTGAGGCTGGGACCAATGCCGCGGATGAGAACCTTCTTTGGACCATCCCCCAGAATAATGAAACCAGCGATGGCCACTTCGTCGCCGGTCCCGACGGAGACGCGAGTCGCGAGATTGACGGCTTTGCCGGGCGCAACCACGGGAAGCGTGATCGCGTCGTTCGCGCCTTTGGCGAGCCAGTAATGACCGGCCGTGGTGGGATGGACTTCGTCCCAGTAAATATAATCGTCGGGGTCCACATTCGAGTTACCCTGGGAAGGCTGGCGGACGTTAGTGAACCCGTAATCCGCGGGAGAGGCGAGAGTCCGGATCACATTCGTCCAGACATCGACCCGATAGATCGTGGGAGTGATCCCCTGGCCGGCAAGGTCGCTGACAAGTGCGTCAAGATCCGCGTCCAACTCCTCCCGAAAAAGAATCGAATCAGAATTCAACGTCACGATCCGATCCGGGTCCTGGGCGTATCTTGGGATGTTGCCGACCGGCGGCAGATTCGGGACCATGATGAACTGAGCGCCGGCGGTCGCGAGGCGGCCGACCAGGGCCGTGATGCGGGCAGCGGTGGCGGTCGTGTTGGCCTCGCTGTCATCGGTGCGGATATCGTTCCCACCGCCCCAAACAATGTAGAGCGCGTTCGGGTCAGTTCCGTTAGCGCCAAGATAATCGTCCACCTGTTTGCCGAGGTCATTGACCGTGATGGTGACGTCGCCAAAGACATCACTGTGGACGGCGAGCTCCTCGTGAGTGCCGTCGGTACTTCTGGCCCCGCCAAAGGCATAGTTGAAGCCGCCGCTGGAGCTGGCAGTCGCAGGGAGAATATTGAGGAAAGTCCTCGCGAGCTGTTCGTGCCAGACGCCGACGTAAGTGGCCGAACCGGGGTCGGTGTCGCTGCTATTGGTGAAACGGCCGTCGCTGAAATTAAAACTGCCGCTGGGATAATCGACCAGGCCGCCGGTCATCGAGTTGACCTCGGCCCGCATATTCCCGGTATCGGAAAGACTATCTCCGAAGAGGATGATTCTGCTAAAGCCGGGATCGGGCGTTGGGGCCGGCGTTGCCGTGGGCGCCGGGGTAGGCGTCGCGGTCGCAGTAGGCGTCGGAGTGGCAGTCGGGGTTGGTGTCGGCTGCGCCGAGGCGGATAAACTGGCCAATATCAGCACGATACCGGCGACAAGATTAAAACTATTACGTCCCAAGATCATTTTCCCTCTTTTCCCTAAGCCGGTCGTTCCGGCACCATTAATTCGAAGGAACGGCCCCCATTGCGCGTGGGACAGCGAGTGAATTATCACTCGATCAGCGGAAATGTCGGAATCCGACGGCGGCGGAAATCTTCCGGCGATTAATTCAGCTCAAGAGCTCGGCCGGCGCCCTTTCTTGATCGGGGGGGTAGGCGTCGGAGTTGGCGCCGGGTTTGCCCCGACCAGATAACGCGCCAGGGCAAAGTCGCTATTCTGAAAGTAAAAATCGGTGGAAGTAAGGCCGCCGGCGAGGAGCTTGCCATCGGGTTGAAAAACAAGGTCGCTTCCTTCGGCATTGCCCCCGCCGAACGTTGTGGTGACGGTGCCGTTGATGCCGAACGTCGGATCGAGGGAGCCGTTCAGGTTGAAGCGCAGCAATGTGAAGTTGTTGCCGGTAGTGCCAAGCGCGATCAGCTTGCCGTCGCTCTGAAGAACAGCCGCCTCGAGATCTCCCTCGTCGACCATGACGAACTTGCCACCGTTGCCAAAGCTCTGGTCCAACGACCCGTCCGGATTAAAGCGCGCGACGGCGAAACTATCGTAGGGGCTATTAATCTCGGAAATCCCTACCACAATGATCTTGCCGTCGGCCTGAAGGACAACATCCCTGCCATGGTCCCAGCTCAGGTTGCCAAAATTGATCTCCGTGAAGCCGCCGTTGCCGAAGGTCGTATCGAGCGTTCCGTTAGAGTTATAACGGGCCACCAGGAATGCATAGGCGGACTCGCCGGCGATGACGATCTTGCCGTCGGGTTGGATGATTACCTCGAGGGCATAACTCTCGAGGCCCTGCCCGAAGTCATTGACCACCTTCCCGAGGGTGCCAAACGTCGTGTCCAGCGAGCCGTCAGGATTGTAGCGGGTGAGGGCAACATTACCTTTCCTTTGCTCAGAGACATTGAACTGGATCCCCCTCCGGCCAGCGGCCACGATTTTCCCATCAGTCTGGAGGGCGAGCGCGTAAGCCTGGTCATCATTAAAGCTGATATTTGTGGTCACGGTCCCGCTGTTGCCGAAAGCGGGATCGACCGAGCCGTCCGAGTTGAAGCGGAGGAGGACGAACGAAGTATCCGAGGTAGAAGGTAGGTCGATGCTTCCGCTAATCACGATTTTGCCGTCTGGCAGAATGAGGAGCCCGGACGCGCTTTCCCGGACGGTGGCCACGGTGATCACTTTGCCGCCATTCCCAAATGTTGGGTCGAGGGTGCCATCCGGGTTGTAGCGGGCGAGCGCCCCCTTATGGCTTGGATGGGTGACGCCAATGGCGACGATCTTGCCGTCAGCCTGGACAGCGACCCGGCTCAGCCAGTCAGTGCTATTGTTGAAGTCGGTTATCACTTTGCCGCCAAGGCCGAACGTAAGATCCAGGTCGCCATCCGCGGCTTTCGCGGACTGGATGCTCCCGGCGAGCGCGAGGCCCAGGGCTAGAAGGAAAGGAACGGTGAGGCGGAGTCGCCAGGCTCGGAGGGTATTCAACTGGGAGATCCACACTCCAACTTGCTGAGTTTTGAACGGGGTAAACATAATCATTTCCTCCAGGTGCACTTTATTGGTGATGCGAACACCAATGGTATCGTTAGGGTGCCGGAAAACGGCCCTCTCAGGCGACGTGAGAAAGGTAACGGAGTTGTTACTTTTCCCAGGCCGTCAGTTCGGCGCGGACAAGAACATGACCTCGACGCGAATCTTCTGCCTCACGCTCATGGCGATGACGGCCTTTGCCGGCAACTCGCTCCTTTGCCGCCTGGCGCTAAAGCATACTGCGATTGATGCCGCCACCTTTACCCTGGTCCGAATCGTTTCAGGAGCGGTCGCGCTTAGACTCATCGTGAGCCTGCGATCGGAATCGCTCCGAAAGGCAGGGAGCTGGTTTTCCGCGGCGATGCTTTTTGCTTATGCCGCAGCGTTTTCGTTCGCCTACCTCAGTTTGCCGGCGGGAACCGGCGCCCTGCTTCTCTTCGGCGCCGTGCAGGCGACGATGATTTTTTGGGCCTTGCGAACTGGTGAACGCCTTGCCTGGCGACAACGTCTCGGGCTTGCTTTCGCGCTGGCCGGGCTGGTGGCCCTTGTTTTCCCCGGCCTCTCCGCGCCGCCTCTCGGGGGCTCGGTCCTGATGCTGGCAGCTGGTGTCGCCTGGGGCATCTATTCGCTTCGGGGCAAAAACGCGGGAGAACCGGTCCGAGCGACCGCCGGTAATTTCGCGCGGGCTGTTCCCCTGGCGGTAATCCTGAGCCTGGCCGCGCTGCCGTGGATCAGGTTCGATCGCGCCGGAATTGTTTATGCGGTTTTGTCGGGAGCGATCGCGTCGGGAGCTGGCTATGCGATTTGGTACACGGCACTTCCGGGCTTGAAAGGCGCCAGTGCTGCGAGCGTTCAGCTCATGGTGCCGGTGCTCGCCGCAGCGGGCGGGATCTTGTTTCTCGGCGAAGCAATCTCGCTGCGCCTGGTTCTCGCGTCGGTGGCCGTGCTGGGAGGAATTGGGCTGGTGGTGTGGAATCGGAGGCCGAAGAGCAATGCTTGACGAAAGGGAAGACTGTTTCTCAGGTCTTGCGGGCGGCGACAAGGTAAGCGGCCTTGGGAATGGCGAAGCCGTCACTTTTGGCGTAAGGCCGCACAGCCTCTTCGATGGCTGATTGAATGGCTCTCAGTTGTTCGGGACTTTGCCGGGCGAGCAGTCCGGCGGTGCGAACGCCCGCGTTGAGTTCCGCTTCGAAAAGGAAGCGGGCGCTCGGGATTTTCCATTCGATGGTGTGCACTTTGAAAGTCATCGAATCGCCATCGAAGCCAGCCCGGGCGAGCGCTTCTCGGAATTCATCACGGCTGGCAAACAGGTAGTAAGGCGGACCGGGCGGAAGATCGACGTCGAGCGTCGCGTGCGCCTGGATGGCGTCGTCGACCAGTTTCACAAATGGATTTTCGGTCAGGTGTGCCCAGGTGCTAAACCCGAATTTTCCACCGGGCTTGAGAACCCGGCACGCTTCGGCAAAGGCCCGTTCGGGGTCGGCCAAATGGAGAAGGGCGAAATTGGCCACGACGCGGTCGAAGCTGCCGTCAGCGAAAGGAAGGTTTTGGGCGTCGCCTTCCTGGAACTGGATCCGCGGAAACATTTTCTTCGCGATCGCAATCATCTCCCGGGAAAAATCGAGTCCGGTAGGGATCGCGCCGCGTTCGGCCGCAGCCGCGGAAACGTAACCAGGGCCGCATCCGACATCGAGGAGGGACAGGTTGGCGGAGACGTCCGCCGCGTCGAGCAAGGGCGGAATGAATTGGCGGGTGGAGCTCGACCAGACGGAGTCGTATTTGTTTGCGACGCGTTCCCAGCCTTCGTGTTCGAATTCGGTGAAACGATTCATCGAGGTCCCGAAGGATGAATGGGAACGGGGGATCGAGAAAGGAGAATTGCGGGGAGAACCCCCGGCCTTAGCTGCTCCTGCCGAAAACCAGGGCAACCGCGCAGGCGGCCGCAGCAACAAACCCACCAAGCGACAAGACAACCAGCACCACGATTTCGGCGGCCTCCATCAACTTGAGGAAAAAATCCATCTCGAAAAACGGGTGCGACCCTTGATCTCACTAACCCCACTCGTGGGCAAAAGTTGCACCGGATTCGCAATCGGGAAGACAACGAAACGTTCAGCGTCCTTTGTTTTTTGAAATTGTCTTTAACAATCCGCGCAGACGCCGGGTAGTGCCGTCGCGGTCGAGTTTACTGGCTGCAACATCGAGAACGAACTTTTCCCAATCATCAGTTGGTAACTTCATGTCGGGCAGCAGCCCATTGGCTTCGAGAAAGACCAGGCAGGCAGCAAGCGCAGTTCGCTTATTGCCATCAACGAAGGCGTGATTGCGGCAAAGATAGAACAAATAGGCCGCGGCCATCTCGATCGGATCGGATATCAGTGGCTGTCCCATCATCGTCGCCTGGGGCGCCGCGGCCGCCGATTCCAGGAGCGTTTCATCACGCAGACCAGTGGCTCCTCCATGCGCGGCGAGCACCTCCGCATGAATGGCCTTTATGGCGCCAACCGTGAGGTGAAGAATCGGTTCGCTCAAGACAAGCGTTTGAAGAGAGTCGAATTCTTCTTAATTAGCCGCCTGGCGGCGCCGCGGGCCTTCTTCGCGTCGATGGCTGGCCGAATGGGGGTCAAAACAATGGAACCACCTTCGTGGACTGTGACCGTGACCTGATCGCCCACCTTCACGCGCGCCAGGTCCATCAATGCGGCGTCGAAAATGATGCCCTGCGAGTTGCCGACCTTCGAAATGGTCTTCGTCATAAGGTAATACTATGTTTTACGTGAGGCTTTGGCAACAAAACTGATCGAGCGCCAGGCCGGGAAAAGAAAAGCGGCGGCGACCTTCCGATCGCCGCCGGCTGTTTCTCCGAGCGAAAGTTCGCTACTGCTTCTTGGCGTCTTCCATTTCCTGCATCGCCTTGCGCATGTCTTCGTGCGCCTTTTTCATCGCATCGAATTTTTGCTGCTGCTGCGGGGTGAGCAACGGACGGATCTGGTTTCCGGCGTTTTCCAGGAGGGCGTGCATCTTTTGCATCGCTTCCTGGTGGATCGCCTGGATCTGCGGCTTGGTCTGGTCGATGATCGGCTGCACCTTCGCCTTTTGCTCATCGGTGAGCTCGAGGTCCTTGCTCAAATGATCGAGCGGATTGCTCATCATCATGTGGTGCGGGCCGGGCCCGGCGTGGTCATGCTTCATCCCGGGTTCGCCGGCTTGAAGATAAACGAGACCGCCGAGCGTCAGGGCGCCGGCGGCGAGAAGTGGAATAAGTTTTCGTGTCATTGTTTGGTTTGTTTCTTGTTTTTGGGCGCAATCAGAGCGCCTCTTTCAGGAATGGATGACCGGAATAAGGGCCGGCTGGTTACAGACTTGTTGCGAATATTTTTCGGGCCGCCCGATTTGCCTGATTATTTTGTAACCTTCCGGCGCGATTCCCTGTCTTTTCCCGTAGTGTGGACTGGCTTCGCTTTACATGGCTGATGAGGAAGTCTCACCGGAATTGGTGGCCGCGGCGCTGCGCGACGATGATGAAGCCGCGCGCGAACTGGTCCGGCGGCTTTACCCTTTGGTGGCGAAATTGGTGCGCGCGCATCGTCCGCCGCGCAGCGCCGAGGAGGATCTTTGCCAGATGATATTCATAAAGGTCATGCAGAAGCTGTCGCAGTTCTCCGGCAAGGTGCCGCTGGAGCACTGGGTCTCGCGCATCGCCATCAATACTTGCATCAATCAAATCCAGGCGGAGAAAGCGCGGCCCGAGTTGCGCGAAGCCGATCTAAGCGAGGAACAGGCGGCCCTGGTCCGAAACCTGGCGACGACGACGGGTGAGCTCGGCCCTGATCAGAGTTTTGCTTCGCGCGAGCTGGTCGAGCATCTTATGACCGCGCTTCAACCAGCCGAGCGACTTGTGATCGATCTCCTTTACCTGCAGCAGCGAACCGTGGCAGAAATCCAGAGGGTCACTGGCTGGAGCGGCGCCCTCGTGAAGGTGCGCGCTTTCCGGGCCCGGCAGAAAATGAAAAAACGGATGGCGACGATCTCGATGAAGGAGCGGGAATGAAAAGGACGAATATCGACCTGGACCGCCTTCTTCATGCGGCCGCCGGCGCTCCGGGTGGCGCGGCGCCGGAACTGCCTTTCGGTTTCGAGACGCGCGTGGTGGCTTTGTGGCGATCGGGAAGCGCGGGCGCGAACGATCTGGCGGACCTGACCCGGTTTGTCCGCCGGGCCGGCGCGATTGCTGCGGCGGTGCTCGTTTTGGCCGGCGCCGGCGCTTACCGGCAATTCACCCTCAACGCCGCGCTGAGCCTGCCGCAGGCAAACGAATACGCTCTCGCCGATTCCGCGATCCAGACGGAATTCTCCGAATGAACAACGCCTTGAAATGGAAGCTCGCCTTCGCGTTCCTTCTCGTCTTCTGCGCCGGGGCGACGACGGGCTTTTTCGGCACGTTTCATCTCCGGCAACATTTTCTTGGGCCGCCGCACTCTGGAGATGTGAATGAACGGATGCGGGAGCATTTGCGCCGCGCTCTCGATTTGACTCCCGAACAATCGGCCAAAATCGCTCCAGTGGTCGATGCGACCACGGCGAAACTGGAGGCGATCCGGATCGAGTCCGCCCAACGCGTTCGGACGGTCATGGAAGAATCGAAAAAGGAGATCGCGCCTTTGCTTACGCCCGACCAGCAAAAGAAGCTCGACCACCTCGAGTCCGAACATCGCAAGATGATGCTGCACCACGGCTTCGATCCGGTTCTGCGACATGATCATGAACACCCGCCGCCGCCTCCTCCCTGATTGATGAGACCGAGCGACGTCGACTTCCTCATCCGGCGGTTCGAGCAGCCGGACGAAGTGCGCGAATTCACAAAGGGCAAATTCGAGATCGTAAGAATCGGGTCGATGACCATTGGCCGCGCCAGCTACGAGCCGGGCTGGAAATGGTCGGAACATGTTGGCGCGGCTACCGGCTCGACGTCATGCGAAGTCGAGCACGTCGGCCTTGTCATCTCGGGTTCAGCCGCGTGCCGGATGAACGATGGACGTTATTATGAAATGAAGCCCGGCGATCTTTTCTATATCGGGCCCGGTCACGATAGTTGGGTGGTCGGCGACGAGCCGTATGTTTCCCTTCATTTTCTGGGCGCGGAGCATTACGCGGTGAAATGAAATTGTAGCGCCACCGGCGCGACGTCACCGGCAGCCTGGGGCATCGCCCCAGGAATCCACGATTCCATGTAGAGCAAAGCGCTGAAGGCGCGTTTCAAAGTGATGGATGAATTCGCAGCCAGCTAAATCGCGCTGAGATATCTCCAAACATGCTGGCAAGCACGGAGGACGGAATGCTAGCCTCCCGCTCGGGTGAAGAATTTTCTCCGGCTCAACGCCAGCCTGCTTTACTGGATCTTCGTCGCACCGTTCAAGGGCGACGTGATCAAGATCGCGCCTATTTTTCGGCAGATGGTCGCCATCGGCGTCCGGGCAACCCCGATGGTCGCGCTGACCGCTTTCAGCATCGGCGTGACCTTGGCGATGCAGGCAGCGCATTCTTTGCAGGAACTCGGCGCGGAAATCTACGTGCCGGACCTGGTGATGGTGACGCTCCTTCGCGAAATGGGTCCCGTCCTCATCGCGGTGATTGTGATTGGGCGCAGCGGCTCGGCTGTCGCAGCGGAGTTGGGTACGATGAAAGTCTCCGAGGAAATCGAAGCGCTCGAAGTGATGGCCATTAACCCGATCAGCTACCTAATCGTTCCGCGGTTCATCGCGATGCTCATCATGCTCCCGGTGCTGACGGTCCTTGGAAATTACATCGGCGTCCTGGGCGGCTGGGCGGTCTGCCATTTCGCGCTCGATGTGACCACCGCTGGCTTCATTCTTCGCGCGCTCGAGAGCGCCAACACCTGGGACCTCTACTCGGGCATTATTAAGAGCGCAGTCTTTGCCTGGATTATTATTACCATCGCCTGCTCCGCCGGATTGCACGTAGAAGGCGGCGCGGAAGGAGTCGGTCAGGCGACGACGGCTTCGGTGGTGCAATCGCTCCTCGCCATGCTGGTCAGCAACGCGATTCTGACTTCGATCTTTTTCTTCAAGCCATGATGGGAAATGACGAAGCACGAATGACGAATGACGAAGGAATGACCCGGGTAGGGTGGGCATCTTGCCCGCCGAGCGACGCATCTTGCGGCGCGCTCTTTCGGTTGCTGACCAAAGATTGTTTTGGCAAGATGCTAAAACCGGCAGGCGAGACGCCTACCCTGCCCGGGAGTCGTCATTCGTCCTTCGTGCTTCGTCATTTCTTCCTGGCCCTCCTTCGTCCTTCGTCCTTCGCCATTCGTCATTTTCCCCATGCCTGAGACCGAGCCAGTCGTCGAAGTAACCGATCTTTACCGAAAGTTCGGCGAGCGCACCGTCATCGATAACCTTTCCTTCACGATCCATGCCGGGGAGACGCTGGTGATCATGGGCGGAAGCGGTTGCGGCAAGAGCACCCTGCTCCGCCACATCATCGGGGTCATGAAGCCAACCGCCGGTTCCGTGAAAATATTCGGCCAGGAAATCACCACGATGAACGATCGCGAGATCGTGGAAATCCGGCGGCGGTTCGGAATGCTCTTTCAGTCCGGCGCGCTTCTGGCCTCGCTTACCGTCGGAGAAAATGTAGCGCTGCCTTTGTTGCAGCACACCGACATGTCGGTCGATGAAATCGAGGAATTGGTTACCCAGAAATTGCAGATGGTCGGCTTGAACGGCTTCAACGCGCTCAAACCGTCCGAGATCAGCGGCGGCATGCGGAAACGGGTTGGGCTCGCGCGCGCTCTTGCGCTTGATCCCGAGTTGCTCTTCAGCGACGAACCGACCTCCGGCCTCGATCCCATCATGACGGCGGTGGTCGACAAACTGACCCTCGAGCTAACCAAGGATGAAGGCATGACCGCCGTCGTCGTCACCCATGACATGACGAGTGCTTTCCGGATCGCGAGCCGAATGATTATGCTCGGACGCGGCCGGATTCTCGCGCAAGGTACTCCCGACGAAATTCGCACCCATCCCGATCCTGAAGTGCAACAGTTCATTAATGGCGAACCCGACGGCCCCATGCCCTTAAACCTTTCCCAGGACGATCACGAACATCATCCGCATGTGAAGGCGCGGCCGCTGGTCGCCGCCCGGCACCGGTTCCGCCATAAAATGCCATGAAAAAGAATGTGTCCGATTACGTTGTCGCGCTCTCGGTGGTCGTTTGCAGTGCGATCCTCCTCGCCGCGCTGACGATGGCGCTCACCGGGTTCAGGTTGAAAAAGCCGACGCGGACTTTGCAGATCGATTTCGAGGATGTCACCGGCGTGAAGCTGCATTCCGAGGTGCGTTACGCGGGGGCGTTGGCGGGGCGGGTGATCGCCATGCATCACCTCACCCGCGAGCAACGCGAAGCCGGGGAGAACAAACGGAAGGCGGTCCGGGTAACCGTTAGCCTGCTCGAGGAGATCCCGCCGTTGCCGTCCGATGTCATTGCGACATTGAGCTCGGACACAATGCTCTCGCCGAGTTTTGTGGCTCTTTCTGCTGGCACGCCCGGCGGCGAAACTCTAGCCAACAACGCCATCATCGACGGGCATCCCGCTTACGGAATTCCACAGATCGCCGCCGCCGCCGGACCGTTGATCGACAACGCGAATAAACTCATCGACAGCCTGAACGCGACGGCGGGAAATCTCAATAACACCGTCACCAGTGTGCGAACCAATTTCGAAGACTTCCTTCCTAAGATTTCGCCCATGCTCGACACCGCGAAGACGGATCTCGAGGAACTCCAGGGCATCATCAAGGGCCTCGACGTTGTGGAGAAGAATGCCAACGACGTTTTAAAGAACGCGAACGGCGTTTTTGAGAACGCCGGAAAGTTCGTCGGCAGCACGGACAAAAGCCTCCAGGAACAGATGAAGGAGCTGCGGGTGATCCTGCTCAACCTGAAGGTCGTAAGCACCCACGCGAAGGCGCTTGTCGATGCCCTGGCGGAGAAACCGAACCGGATCATCTTCAGCGGCAAGACTCAAACGCTCACCCCGGAATCCGACATCCTGAAGAGCAAGGAACCATTGCCCGCCAGGAAGCCGTAGGGGAAGATAGCCATCCTTGGCTGTCTCGGCCGACAGGCTGCCAGCCTGTCGCGAAAGACGAGAACGGGCAGGATGCCCATTCGCCGAGTCAGGCAGGGTGCCTAACCTCCGGCAGTTCTTTCGCCACATCTAATGCCTCATCTCATGGCGAATTGAATGCATGGCGCGATTATCTTCATCTGGGCCGGCGGCCTGCCGTCGGAAATTCCTTCGTTTCTTCCCGAAAGGGTTTCGCGATGAGACTTACCTGGCGTGGGAGCGTGACTACAAATGGGAGACGCACCAGCGATGGGAACAGGCGCTGAATCGTAACGTTTTCCGCCGCCTCCTCGACAAGCGCGAATATGCCGAGATCGCCGCGCGCGCGGTCCGGACGGAACAGCGTTCGCGCCACAGCATGATTTTCTCGTTCGAAAAGATGGCGCTGCGTGATGCCGTAAAATCAACCTCTGGGGCCCGCGCTTTTGCGACCGGCCTCTACGAATTCCTGCACGGGCGGGGCAGCAATGAAGCGAGGTTCGCGGCCTGGTGCGAGACCATCGCAGCCCTGCCCCGAAAACAGACCCGGGTGCTGACCTGGCCGCTGGTGACTGTGTTCGGGTTCATCGCCCAGCCGGACAAACATATTTTCCTCAAGCCGACGGTGACGAAGATTGCCGCCCGCAAGTATGGCTTCGACTTCCAATACCAGTCGAAACCGAATTGGGACACCTACGCGAGCGTGCTCAGCTTTGCCGAAACCATCCGGCGCGATCTCCGTGATCTGCGTCCGCGCGACATGATCGATCTGCAGTCGTTCACGTGGGTCCAGGGTTCGGACGAATACGCCTAAGCGATTGCGTCGGCGAGCAGCTCCGCCATGTGCTTGGGACGCACGGTTGTCAGATGTTCCAGTTGGTGGCGACAACTTGTGCCCGACGCGACGACGACCGTATTTGGCGGTTGCGCGTTCACCTGCTGCACCAATGGCGCGGCCACCTTGAGCGACAAATCGTACTTCTCTTCGAGTGCACCGAAGGCGCCGGCCATTCCGCAGCAGCCGGTGTCGAGCAGAGCCGCCGTTCGTCCCGGCAAACGCGCGGCGAGACGCGCCATGAACCCGGTCTTCACGAGTGATTTCGCGTGGCAATGCGCGTGAATGGCAACGTGCCCCGATTTGCCGTTGAACCGAAGAGCGCCCGGTTCGCGCTCCAGCAGCTCCTCGACAAATTGATCGAAGAGGTGACTGCGTTTCGCGATTGGTTCCGTTCCCCTCAACTTCAGTTCGCGATAATCTTCGACGAACATCGAGTAGCAGGAGGGTTCCAGAAACAGGATTGGGGCATCGCAATGGGCGGCCCGGATCAGCTCCAGGTTGCGCCGGCCCATTTCGCGCGCGGCATCGAGGTTTCCCTGACTGAAGGCGGGACGGCCGCAGCATTTGCGGCCCTTGACCAACGAGACGTCGAAGCCAAGCGCTTCGAGCACCTTCACAGCGGCCCTGCCAATGTGCGGCTCGTGGTAGCGGACGAAGGTGTCGTCCCAAAGGATGACGTCGCCGCGTGGCTGCCTGTAGCGGCGGTCTCTGACCGTCGAATCGGCGCCGACCATTGCTTCCTCATTTCGACGGTCCGAGACCGCCGCTACATGTTTCCGAAACCAATGATCGAACCGTTGTCTGGTGTAATGCGGCAACGGGCGCTTGTCAGTTAGCCCAAGGACCGTTCGCATGAGGCGCCGAATCAGAGGCGAATCGAGGCTCGCGTTTGCGATTCCCGGCATCATGCATCCGAGCCGGCCTAACAAATCGACGTTGCTTAGGATTCGTTCCCGCAACGGCAAACCATCGCGCCGATGCCGCGCATGCGTTAGCTCGGCCTTGAGCAGCGCCAGGTTGACGTTCGATGGGCATTCGACCGTACAGGCTTTGCATGAGAGGCAATTGCTCAGCGCGGCGTCGAGCTCTTCGCTTCGCAGCGGATCGTCGTGAAAGCGCAATTCCAGCGCCGCCCGGATCGCATTGGCCCGGCCGCGCGTCGACATGTATTCCTCGCCGGTCGCCAGGAATGTCGGGCACATCGTCGGCGCGTCTTTCCGGCAACCGCCGCAGCCGTTGCATTGCTCGAGGTTGCCGACGAACGATTCGTCCTTGAAAGCAAAGGCGAGCACCGGCTCGAACGGAAGCCGCAATCGCTCCTCCGACTCGACCCGCAGGTGGTTGTCGATTTTGAACCGGCCGTCGCTGAAAATCTTGCCCGGGTTAAAAATTCCTTTTGGATCGAAGGCCGCTTTGATCTGGCGCATTACGCCGAGCAACTCATCGCCCACCTGGGCCGCCATGTATTCCGTGCGCGCCATGCCGACGCCGTGTTCCGCGGCGAGCGATCCCTTGAATTGCCTGACGAGCGCCGCGACCTCATCGGCGACGACGCGGTATTTCCGGAGGCCGTCCGCGGTGTGCAAATCGAGGACCGGCCGGACATGGAGGAGCCCGGTCGCGGCGTGGCCGTAATAACAAACCTCCAGGCCGAGCGGTTCCATGATCGAGTGAAGTCCCGCGACGTAGGCGGGTAACTGAGCGGGACGAACCGCCGCGTCTTCGATGAACGCAACCGGTTTGGCCGCGCCTTTGCGCCCGGTGAGCAGCGATAGACCCGCTTTGCGAAGGGACCAAACGAGATTCATCTCCGCCGCTTGAGTGCAGATTGTTGTCCGCAGCCCCAGACGTTTGGCCGAAAGGAGCGAGAGGCGTTCCGCCACATCGTCAAAGAATTCGACGATCAGAATCGCCTCGCACGGTTTGGTATCGAGTTCGAGCAGTTGCCGCGCGGCTTCGAAATTCAGCTGGCCTTTCGTTTGATCGAAGAGTGGCCGGTCGATGTGCTCAATGGCTGAGGGTTTGAGATCGAGTAACTCGACCGTGGCTTCCATCGCTTCCGCGACCGACGCGAAAAAAACCAGGCCCAGACCTTTCTCCCGGGGAAGAGGAACGACCCGGAGTTCCGCGGAGAAGATCGCGGCGAGGGTGCCTTCGCTCCCGCACAGCATGTTATTGAGATTGCCCGGGTCGCGCAGCCAGCGCGCGAGCGCGTAACCGGACCAGCGCTTCTGCAATCCCGGCGGCATCCAGGCCTCGATTTCGTTCGCATGTTCGGACACCAGCCGGGCGATCAGATCCCGCTGCGCGTTCAGCGTGTCACGAGCGGGACCGATTTGCTGGATGTTCCCGTCGGCCAGGACCAGCTCCTGCGAGACGACATGGTCGGCGGTGGTGCCGTAAACCGGGACGTGCGCGCCGGAGGAATCGTTGGCGATCATGCCGCCGATGGTGGCGCGGGAGCTGGTGGCCACGTCCGGTCCGAAACAAAGTCCGTGCGGTTGAAGAAAGGCGTTGAGCTGATCGAGGATAACTCCTGCGCCGGCTCGGACCGTGCGCGCCTCGAGATTGAGGTCGGTGATTTGCCGGTTATACCGCGAGAATTCGACGATCAATCCGTCACCGATCGCGCCGCCAGATAGTCCGGTTCCGGCTCCACGCGGAGTGATGGGGATACCGGCATCGGCGGCCGCCACGATGACCGCGCTGGCCTGCTGCGCATTCCGGGGAAAAGCGACGGCCGCCGGCTCGAGTTGATAGAGCGACGCGTCGGTCGCATAGAGCTGGCGCGTCAGGTCGTCGAAAGCAATTTCGCAATCGGCCTTCTCGAGCGTGGAACGTTGAGCGGAAGTCATCGCTTCGGCGCAAAGTTACGCGTCGCGCGCGGGGCCGCCAACTGTAGCCGCTTCGCTATGCGAAGCGCCGGGGTAACCTGCTATTCCTGCAGCGTTGCGCCGCCCACAGGGCGGCGGCTACAGAAGAGGCCGCTTCGCTATTCCGTGCGCAACGCTCCGACAGGATTGACCATCCTGGCACGGCGGGCGGCAAGATAGCAGGCAATGAAGCCAACGGCGGCGAGCGTCACGATCGCGCCAATCAACGCCACCGCATCCAAAAGCCCGACGCCGACCTTGTTGCTGTGCACGCTTGCAAATCCCACTGAGCTTTCCCCATAATTGTCCGATGCCTCGCAACCCGGTAACAGCCGAGCAAAAAGCCTATAATGAGGCCTTAGAGAGAATCGACGCCGTCTACCGCGCGGGAGACACGGAACTCAGTTTCAGCGGCCTCAGCCTGACGCGCTTGCCGCCTGAAATTGGCCAGCTCACCAATCTGACGAGCCTTAATCTCAACCACAACCAATTGAGCTCTCTGCCACCTGAAATCGGTCAACTCGCCAATCTAACGAGCCTTTCCATCGACGGCAACCAATTGAGCTCTCTGCCACCTGAAATCGGCCAACTCGCCAACCTGGCAATCCTATCCCTCGACAGCAATCCACTGAGCGCCTTGCGGCCTGAAATCGGCCAGCTTGCAAAACTGACCAGCCTTTCTCTGATGAGCAATCAGTTCAGCGTCTTCCCCGCAGAGATTGGCCAGCTCGCCAACTTGGAAAACTTCTTTTTTGCCAATAGCCAATTGAGCACGCTAGCCGCAGAGATTGGCCAGCTCGCCCAGCTAGAGATTCTCTTCCTTGGCAACAACAAACTAAGCACTCTGCCGCCTGAAATCGGCCCAGCTCACCAAGCTGGCCACGCTTTATCTCAGCAACAACCAACTGAGTACTTTGCCCTCGGAGATTGCACGGCTCAGCGCCAACCTCACGGCCCTTTACCTCGACTCTAACCAGCTGACGACCTTCCCGAATGAAATCACTCAGCTTAACCAGTTGAGAGACCTTCATCTCGCCAACAATCAGCTATCTACACTGCCGCCTGAAATCGCTAAGCTTACCGAGCTGAGAGAGCTTTATCTCAGCAACAACCGACTGGGCACACTGCCGCCTGAAATCGGCCAGCTCACCAATCTGACGACGCTTAATCTCAGCAGCAACCAACTGAGTACCGTGCCGCCCGAAATCGGCCAGCTCACCAATCTGCCGACACTTAACCTCAGCAACAACCAGCTGACCACCGTGCCGCCTGAAATCGGCCAGCTCACCAATCTGAGGACGCTTTCTCTCGATCACAACCAACTGCGCACCCTGCCTTACGAGATCGGGAAACTCCCGAATCTCATGCGGCTTTTTCTTCAGGACAACAAACCGTTGGCCATTCCCGACTCCATCCTGGGACCAACACGCCCAGAAGTTGAGGGTCCCGACAAGAAATCGGCTGCGCGTCCGGAAGACATTCTAAACTTTTACTTCGCCCAGCGCCAAGGGGAGGCAACGGGGACGCTATGCGCGATAAACGAGATCAAGGTAATGCTCGTGGGCCGCGGCGGTGCGGGAAAAACGAGTTTGCGGCGGTTCTTTATGGATCAACCTCATGATAAGGCGGAGCCAGAGACGCCAGGCATTGCATTGGAAAGCTTTCGACTATTCTGCCCGGCGAGCGAAATGACGGTGAGGCTTTGGGATTTCGCAGGGCAGGAGATTACGCACGCGCTGCATCAGTTTTTCCTCACGGAGGGCTGCGTCTATGTGTTGGTTCTTGATCCGCGATCGAATACTGAGATGCAGGATGCAGAATATTGGCTCGGACTCCTTAAGCGGTATGCGGGTGCCGCGCCAGTCCTGGTGGCGCTCAACCGGCAGGATGCGCGACAGGGCGGATATGACGTGGACCGGCGAGCGTTGCAGGAGCGCTTTCCGTTTGTGCAGAGCTTTACCCCGACGAACTGCGAAAAACGAGAGGGCTGCGAGACGCTTCGGGAGAAACTCTGCAACGCCATTGAGTCGCTCAGGGATACTGAACCACCGAAGTTATTGGTACCAGAAACTTGGTTGAAAGTAATGGAAGATTGCAGGCCAGAAGCGACGTCAGAGAGTCAATCTACAGGCTACCAGCTAAAGCGCTGGCTTGGGCTGGCAGGCCATACGACATATAGGAGCACGGGTCGACAGCACATTACTTTCGACCAGTTTCGTGCTATTTGCGCCAAACGCGGTGAAGAGGATCCCGCAAAGCAAGAGTCGCTGGCGCGGTTATTACATAAGCTAGGGGCGATTTTGCATTTCGTAGATGAACCGCGGCTACGAGATACTGCGGTACTCAATCCGCACTGGGTAACTGATGGCGTCTATCGCCTGTTACGCTTCAAAGACCATCCTCACAGCGATGGCACACTCACACTAGGGGAGGCGCAGGAAGCGCTGCCCGGCGAAACGGAGGAGACCGTGCGATTCCTATTGCGATTGATGGAGCGTTTTGAAATGTGTTTTCCTCTAGACGAGGAACACGGAACTGTGCCCAACACCTGGCTTATACCAGGGGCGTTGGGAGAATTTCAACCCGAAGGCGTGACAACAGACTGGCAGAAGCCGGGCAGTGTCCGGCTGCGCTACATCTATGATCCGCTACCCGAAGGAGTGCTGCCGCGTTTCATCGTATTGACGCATTCCCTGAGCGACGGTATGCCGCGCTGGCGCAACGGCGTAGTGCTGCAAGACGGCCAAGCCGCCGCGCTGGTCCGCCGCGGTGAGAAACGCAATCAAGTCGAGGTGACGGCATTCGGCCCCAATACAGATCGCTTGCGGCTGCTGGAAATAATCCAGGGAAATCTGGAGCGTATCCACTCCGACCTGCCCGAGCCGAAACCGGTTGCGGAGGTAGAACTGGCCGGGTTGCCTGGAATCTTTCGCCCAGTGGCCGATTTGGAGGCTGCCGAATTAGGCAAACAGCAGGTCGCAGTAAAAACACCGCAGGGAGATGCATTGGTCGAGCCGACTCCCCAACTAAATCAAGCGTCCGAGCCGGAAGCCCGTGGCGAAGGCCGGATACCTCTAAATGCCTTCCTGAGCTATTCCCACGAGGATAAAAAAGCGAAGGGAATTTTTCAGCAAAACCTGACCGTCATGACGAAGAAGAAATTCATCACACCGTGGCACGATGGGCTCATCGAACCCGGAATGCGGTGGCGACAGGAGATTGAGGAGAATCTGGAGAACATGGACGTCTTCGTGGGGCTGCTGACGACAGCATTCCTCGCGTCCGATTTCATCGGAACTGTAGAGATCAAGGCAGCCCGTGAGAGACTGCGCTACAAGGGGAGGGATTTTCTGTTTGTGCTGATTCTCGTGGATGACATTAGCTTGGAAGGATTGGATTTGGCGGAGTATCAAATCATGAAACCGGGCGGAAAGGCCGTCAGCCAGCATTCGAGCCGGAAAGAGGGATTCAATGTTGCACAGAAAGAATTGGAAAAACTGCTGCTGAAACGGCAGGCGGAAAAGAAAGAGCAGAACCGTGGCGACCCTGCGTTCAAGCAGCCTGCGACGAGGGAGCAAGTGGAGGAGGGTATCACCATCATCGTTCAAGGGGATTATATCAAAGGAGATAAACCTATGACCCACGACCAAAGTGTTCATATCGGCGGCGACGTCACCAATAGTCAAATCGGCCAAACGTTGACAAATTGCACCAACATCATCCAGCAACAGGCACCCGGAGAACGGAAAGACTTGCTGGCGGAACTGGCGATGCAGGTGGAGCAACTTCTCAAGGCGCTGCCCGCGGAGAAGCAGGAGGATGCCCCCCAAGTAGCAGAGAATTTGGAAATGCTCGTTAAACAAGCAACAAGCGCCAAGCCAAACCGGAAGTGGTATGAGGTTTCTGCCGAGGGCTTGCTGGAGGCGTCGAGTTTTGTGAAGGACTTCAGCGGGAACATCGCAGGGACGCTCACAAACCTCGGCAAGACTCTGTGGTCAGATTTCTTGCTGTCGGGTGCCACGAACAAAGAGTAACGTTAAGTTAAGTTCCTTAGGTTGAAATAGCGCCGAGGGGCGCAGAAGCATCTCCTTCGATCTTATTCCATGCGCAAAGCTTCGATCGGATTGACCTGGCTGGCGCGGCGGGCGGGAAGATAGCAGGCGAGGAAGGCAACGGCGGCCAGGGTAACGACGGCGCCGATGAGCGCGACGGCGTCGAGAGAACCGACGTTGTAAAGCAAACTGCTTAAGGCCTGGCTCGCGAGGAACGCGCCGATAAGCCCGGCCAGCAATCCGACGCCGATGAGCGAAATGCCTTTGCCGAGAACGAGGCGCAACACATCGGCGCGGCTGGCGCCCAGCGCGAAACGGATTCCCATTTCCCGGGTGCGTTGGGTGGTGCTCAACGCCATCACGCCGTAAATGCCGACACTGGCCAGGACGAGCGCAAGCCCGGCGAAAGCGCCGAGGAGCATCATGGTCAGGCGGCGCGCAGCCAGGCTCGCGCCGATATTGTTTTCCATCGTCGAAATCTGAGCGACCGGCTGGTCGGGGTCGATCGATTCGATCTCGCGTTTGACCGCCGGGGCAAGCGCGAGTGGATCGCCAGCGGCGACGCGCACCAGCAAAGTCACGTTTTCATTCGGGAACTGGGTGAACGGCAAATAAAGCTGCGGGAAATTCAGGCTCTCGACGTTCTTTTCGCCCGGCGCCTCGTTTCGCGTTCGCGGCACGATGCCGACAATCGTCAGCGGCGGAGGGTTCTCCTTCAGCGTCTGGTTGTTGTCGAGCTGCTTGCCGACCGGATCCTGCCCCGGGAAAAACTTCTTGGCCAGGCTTTCATCGATCATGACGGCGGTTTGTTTACCTGGCGTTTCCTCGCGTCCAAAAGCGCGGCCGCGCGCGACCGGCATGCCGAGGACTTTGAAGTAATCGGGCGAGACGAAATTAATTTCGGCGGAAGGTTCCTTGCCATGCTCGTGCGGCGGGGTGCCGGTGAGATGAAAAGAGCTGTCCCATTCGTTGTCGTCGAACGGCACATTCACCCCGATCGCGGCGGCGGTGACAGAAGGGAGCGCGGAGACTTTGGCGAGGAGCTTGTCGTAGAAAACGTTGATTTTTTCTTCCTTGTCGTAGCGCGCACTCGGCAAGGCGACAGTCAGCGTGAGGATATTGTGCGGATCAAAACCAAGCGGCGCCTGTTGCGCGCGCCAGAAGCTCTTCAGCATCAAACCGCCCGCCGCGAGGAGAACCACCGCCAGCGCCACCTGGGTGATGACGAGGCCTGAGCGGGCGCGCTGCTTATTCACTCCGTCGCTGCTGCCGCGAGCGCTTTCATGCAAAGCCAGGGCGAGGGAGCTGCTTTTTGAGATTCGCCAGGCCGGCCAAATTCCAACCAGGACGCCGGAAAGGATCGCCACGGCGACGGTGAACCCGAGCGCGAACAAGTCGATCCGGGTTTCGTGGAAACGCGGGACGCGCGCCGGACTCAGCGCCAGAATGGCGTCGAGGCTCCAGATGGCGAGCAGGACTCCAGCGAGCGCGCCCAGCAACGCGAGGACCGCGCTTTCGGTCAGCACTTGCCGAGTGAGACGCCAGCCGCTTGCGCCGAGCGCGCTCCGCACGGCCAGTTCCTTGCCCCGGGCCAGCATACGGGCAAGCTGCAGGTTCGCGACGTTCGCGCAGGCGATCAGCAAAACACAGGCGACCGCGCCAAGCAGAAGATAAAGGCTTTGCCGGTACTCGCCGACGGATGATTCCAAGAGCAACTGGGTGGTGATCCGCCGCCCAGTATTCGAGTCCGGATATTTCTTTTCCAAGGCGACCGCGATCGTGTCCAGATCGGCGCGGGCTTGTTCCAGGGTCGTCCCTTCTTTCAAGCGGCCGAGAGCGCCGAAGCCGGGATGATTATCACGCAAGAGGACACCCTGTTCGGTTCGAACGTCACCCAGGGGGACGTAAATCTCCGCCAGCCGCGGCATGCGGACAGTCGCTGGCAACACGCCGATGATTTCGTAGGAAATGCCGTCGACCAAAATGTGCTGGCCAAGAACGTCGCGCGATCCGCCGAAGCGTTTCTTCCACATCTTCTCGGTAATGAGCGCCACTTTCGGGCCATGAGGCACGTCATCCGCCTCCGTAAAATCGCGGCCCAGCTGCGGAGCCACCTCGAGAACGGTCAGGAAATTCGCCGTCACGCGCGCTCCGCCAATGCGTTCTGGCGCCGTGCCTCCTTTGACGCTGGAAAGGTTATAGGATTCGCGGCGGAAAAGGGTCAGGTCGGTGAAGCTGTGCTGCGCGGCGCGCCAGTCGAGGAAGTTCGGGTAACTCACTGAACCCCCCGGGAAGGTCGGAGTTTTCTCCCGGATGTTGATCAAGCGCTCCGAATGCGGATAAGGCAGCGGCCGAAGCAGGACGGCGTTGACCACGCTGAAGATAGCGGTGTTGGCGCCAATGCCGAGGGCGAACGCGAGCACGGCGAGCCCGGCGAACCCGGGTGATTTCGCGATCATGCGAAACGCGTAGCGGATGTCGGAAAAGAGAGTTTGCATGAGAAAGTAGTCGTTAGGTTAGGCGAGAGATGATGAGTGAATGACGAATGACGGAATGACGAAGGAAGGGTAGGGTGGGCGTCTCGCCCGCCGGTTTTGGCATCTTGCCAAAACAATCTTTGGTCAGCAGCCGAAAGAGCGCGCCGCAAGATGCGTCGCTCGGCGGGCAAGATGCCCACCCTACCCGGGTCATTCCTTCGTCTTTCGTCATTCGTCATTCCGCGCGAAGCGCGACAATCGGATCCACCCGGGTCGCTCGTCGCGCGGGCAACCAGGCGGCGAGAAAGGCGACGACGGTAACGAGCAGCATGATTGCGATGAAGGTCACGGGATCGGACGCGCCGATCCCATAAAGAAGGCTGTTTAACAACCGGGTGGCGGCAAAAGCGCCCACCACTCCGGCCACGAGGCTGATCGCCACGATCGTCATGGCCTGGCCAACGACGAGGCGAAAGATGGAATTCCGGCCCGCCCCAAGCGCGATCCGAATTCCAATTTCGTTCGTGCGCTGCGAAACCGAGTAGGCCATGACGCCGTAAATTCCGATCGCGGTGAGCAGGAGCGCAGTTCCCGCAAAAATTGTAAGCAACATCGCATTGAAGCGCGGGCGGGCGAGCGCGCGGGCGAGGTATTCGTCGAACACCCGCACCCGAACCAACGGAATGTTGCGGTCCACCTCGGCCAGCTCCTTGCGCACCGCCGAAGTAATGGCAGCGGGATTCGACACGCTGGTCCGCGCCACGATCGACATCGAATCCACCGGCATTTGCGAAGCCGACAAATAAATTTCCGGGGTAAACTCAGAGCGCAACGACCGGTGCTTTATGTTGCCGACCACCCCGATGATCGTCCGCATAAGCGATTTCTCGTCGCCGATGGCCCAGCTCGGCTTGATATGTTTGCCGATCACGTTTTGTCCCGGGAAGAACTTCTTCACGAATTGCTCGGTCACGATCACCACCGGCACCGACTTCAACTGATCGGTCGGCTCGAAACCGCGACCCTGAAGAACGGGGATTCCCATTGTCTTGAAATAATCGGAGTCGACGATTCGGTGCACCGCGTCGGGCTGCTGGCCTTCCGGCGCGGGGCGTTCTTCGATGTCGAACGAGCTGACGTTTATGCTTCCGCTGAGCGGTAATGGCCAGACCGCGGTCGCCGATTCCACCCCGGGGATCGCGCGGATCCGCGGCATGAGCCGGTCAAAAAAAGCGACAAGATTTTCCGGCTTCGGATAGGCCGCTTGCGGAAGCCCAATACTCGCGGTGAAGAGCCGTTCGGTCCGCATGCCGGTATCGACGTGACCGAGACGGGCGAAACTTTGGATCAGGAGACTGGCGCAGATCAAAAGAATCAACGCGAGCGCGACCTCGGTCATGACCAGCGCATTGCGCAGTCGATGTTTTCCTTCGGACCCGCCGGCGCCGCGCATGCCGGATTTGAGCGCGGTATTCAAATCGACGTGCGACGCCTGCCACGCGGGAACGAGACCGAAGACAATACCGGTCGTCAGGGAAAGAAGCAGAGTGAAGGCGAGGACCGCGCCGTCCAATTTGATGTCCGCGACACGTGGGATGTTTTGCGGCACGACGGCGATGAGCGCTTCGGTTCCCCATTGGGCGAGGAGGAGCCCGAATAATCCGCCGAGCGCCGCGAGGAGAACGCTCTCGGTGAGCAACTGGCGAAGGATCCGAAGCCGGCTGGCGCCAAGCGCACTGCGCAACGCGATTTCTTTTCCCCGCACCGACGCGCGCGCGAGCATCAGGTTGGCGACGTTCGCGTTGGCGATGAGAAGCAGGCACCCAACCGCGCCGAACAAAACCCACAGCGCCGTCCGGACATCGCCCACGATGTCGTCGCGGAGCGGTTGCGAGGCCACGCTACTCTTGGTGTTCGTTTCCGGATATTTTTTCTCGAGCGCCGCGGCGATGGTGCGCAGCTCCGTATTTGCCTGCGCAATGGACACGCCGGGTTTCAGCCGCGCGATTCCGAGCATGCTATGATTGCCGCGCTGTTGCGAGACGGCCGTGGTTCCGTCGGGCGTGGAGGCATCGTCAGCGATGGTCGTGTAAATCCCAATCGGATCGGTCTGGATCGGGAACTGGAAACCGGACGGCATTATTCCGATAACCGTGTGAGGGCGACCGTCGAGCATTAACACGCTGCCGATCGCGTTTTCTGCCCGGTTAAAGTGGCTCTGCCAAAATCCGTCACTGATAACGACTTTCAAGCCGCCCGGTCCGCCGCCAGCCTGTTCGTCCACGCGCGTGAAGCCGCGGCCGAGGACCGGTTTGGTCCCGAGAACATCGAAAAATTCGCCGCTCGCTTTCAGCCCGCGAACACTTTGCGCGCCCTGTTCGTCCACGAGCGCGAGCGTCCGGTCGCGATAAATTGCCATGTTTTGGAAGCTTTGGTTTTGCTCCCGGAAATCGAAGAAATCGGGGTGACAAAGCGAGTAGAGCTTCGGCGGCGATGCGGTCTCGGTTAGATCGACATTGCCGAACGCGACGAGTTGATCGGGATTCGGGAATGGCAGCGGCTTGAGGAGGATCGCATTGACCACGCTGAAGATTGCAGTGTTCGCGCCAATCCCGAGCGCGAGAGTGAGAATCGCGATGATCGCGAATCCAGGATGCTGGATGAGTTGGCGCAGCCCGTAGCGAATGTCGGTGATCATAATTTTCGATTTTCGAATTTCGATTCTCGATTGACCTGGTTCATCTCGTCACCTGTCACTTGTCACACGTCACTTCTTCGTCATTCGGCGCGCAAGGCGATGATGGGATCGACGCGAGTGGCGCGGCGAGCAGGCAGCCAGGCGGCGATAAACGCGACGACGGAAACGAGCAGGACAATTCCGGCGAACGTTCCCGGATCGGACGCGCCGACGCCGAAGAGAAGGCTGTTCAATAATCGGGTCGCCGCGAATGCACCTGCCAATCCCAGGACCAGGCTAACGCCGACCAGCGTCATCGCCTGCCCGACGATGAGGCGGAAGATCGAGCTCTTCCCCGCGCCGAGCGCGATTCGGATTCCGATCTCGCTCGTCCGTTGCGCGACGGAGTAGGCCAGCACGCCGTAAATTCCGATCGCGGTCAGGACCAGGGCGGTGCCAGCGAAGATCGAAAGCAAGAGCGTGTTGAAGCGCGGCCGCGCCAGCGATTTCGAGATATATTCGTCGAACACACTCACCTTGGTCAGCGGCACCGATGCGTCGATCGCCGCCAATTCTTTCCGGACAGAATTCGTGAGGGCGTTGGGATTCGAAACGCTGGTTCGAATGACAAGCGACATGACGCCGAACGGTATTTGCGTCTGAGGCAGATACATTTCCGGCGAGTCTTCGTTCTTGAGGGAAAGATGTTTTACGTTTCCGACGACACCGACGATTTCGCGCATCTTTTCCCCGGTGTCATCGGCGGCAAAGCCGGGCATGATTCGTTTGCCGATCACATTCTGCCCGGGAAAAAATTTCTGGGCGAAGCGTTCATTCACGATGACGACGGGCGCGGATTCAAATCGATCGCGTTCATCGAAGACCCGGCCTTGCCGGAGTGGAATCCCCATGGTCTTGAAATAATCCGTCGCGATAATGCGAACCGGTGCGCCGGGACGCTGCCCATCCGGAAGCGGGTTGTCCGCGTCATCGAAAGAGGTAACCATGTTGCCTCCGCTCAAGGGGAGCGGAAGGATCGCGCTGGCCGATTCCACTCCGGGAATGGCGCGGACCCGGGACAGAAACTGGTCGAAGAACATGATGATGTTTTCGTTCTTTGGATAAGCGACATCCGGCAGGCCGAGGCGCGCGGTGAGAAGACGTTCGGTGCGCACTCCTGGCTGGACCCGGCCGAGCCGCGCGAAGCTCTGAATCAGGAGGCCGGCGGAAATCAGGAGGACCAGCGCGAGCGCGACCTCGGCCACGATGAGGGCGTTGCGGATGCGACCCTTTCCTTCTCCCGCGCTACCGGTGCGGCTGCCGGATTTGAGCGAACTGTTGAGATCGACGTGTGAGGCCTGCCAGGCGGGGACAAGGCCGAAAATCACGCCGGTCGCCAGCGAAACCAGCAGCGTGAAAATCAGCACCGAGGCATCGAGCTGAATGGTGCTGATGCGCGGAATGTTTTGCGGGACGGTTTTGATGAGCGCTTCGGTTCCCCATTGGGCGATCACCAAACCCAGGAGCCCCCCCAAGCCGGCTAGCAGGACGCTTTCGGTGAGCAATTGCCGGATAATGCGAAAGCGACTTGCCCCCATCGCCGCGCGTAATGCGATCTCTTTTCCACGGGCCGACGCGCGAGCCAGGAGAAGATTCGCGACGTTGGCGTTGGCAATCAGGAGCACGCAGACGACGGCGCCAAAGAGAATGTATAACGCGGTGCGGACGTCGCCGATCATCTCCTCGCGCAGCGGTTTCGCCAGCACGCCGAAATGGGTATTCGACTCGGGATATTGTTTCGAGAGCGCCTCGGCGATCGCGGACAAATCCGAATTCGCCTGGGCAACGCTCGCGCCCGGTTTCAATCGAGCCACTGCCCGGAGACTGTGGCTGCCGCGCTGCTTTGTTTGCGGCTGCGAGCCGTCGGGGTTCGCGGCGTCTTCCGCAATTGAGACATAGAAATCAGTCGCATCGTTTTGGATCGGGAACTGAAATCCCGCCGGCAGGACGCCGATCACGGTGTGCGGACGCCGGTCGAGCGTGACGGGGCGGCCGATCACATTTGAATCACCCGCGAAATGTTTCTTCCAAAACTCGTCACTAATAAGGACCTTGAATCCGCCCGGGCCGCCACCGCCCTGTTCATCTTCCCGCACGAAAGCGCGCCCCATTTTGGGCTTGATGCCGAGCACGTCGAAAAATTCCGCGCTGGCTTTCACCCCGTGCAGACTGGTCGCTCCTTCCTCACCGGTGAGCGCGAACGATCGGTCGGCGTAGACGGCAATGCTCGCGAGCGTCCGGTTTTGGTCCCGGAAATCGAAGAAGTCCGGATACGAAAGCGAACCCAAATTCGTTTCCCCCTTCTGCCGCGTATCGGTCATCCCGACGGCAATGAGCTGGTCCGGTTCGGGAAACGGCAGTGGTTTCAGGAGAACGGCGTTGACTACGCTAAAGATCGCGGTGTTCGCCCCGATCCCGAGCGCGAGGGTAAGGATCGCGATGATGGTGAAGGCGGGGTGCTTGATGAGTTGGCGTAAGCCGTAGCGGATGTCGGTCATCATAATTTTCGATTCTCGAATTTCGATTTTCGATTGGCGGATCTCAGAACCTGTAGTTTCTCGTCACTTGCTTCATTCTGTTCGTAACGCTTCCGTGGGGTTGACCTGGGTGGCGCGGCGGGCGGGAATCAAAGCGGCCACGACTGCGGTCGCGGCGAGAAGCAGGGTTGCTCCGGTATAACTGGCGAGATCGTCTGCGCTGATCCCGAACAAGGATGCGCGGAGAAGACGCGACACCACGATGGCTCCAATTATTCCCGCGACCAGGCCGAGAACGACGGCGCGCATTCCCTGGCCCAGAACAAGCCGAAGAATAGCGGGGCGCGTTGCGCCGAGCGCCATGCGCACGCCGATCTCGCGCGTTCGTTGCGCCACGCCGTAGGCGATCGCGCCGGAGAGACCGGTGGCCGCGAGCGCCAGCGCCACCATCGAGAAAAATCCCAGGAGCCAGCCACGGAGCCGCGATTGCCAGAGGGAGTTCGCGACTTCCTGTTCGAGCGAGACGAAATGGTAGACGCCTACTTCCGGCGCAGCGCTCGCGATCTCGCGGCGAATCGCCGGCGCCAGAGCGAGCGCATTACCGCGGGCGCGGACGAGAAAATACAGCTGCTTCCAGACGCCCTGCAAAATGGGCCGGTAAAGACCCGGCCCGGCCTCGCGCTCCAGGGCCTGATCCCGCACGTCGCCGACGACACCGACCACGGTCATCAAGGTGTTGGGCGGTGCGGTCGAGCCCGGCCACTGCGAGCGCAAGGTCCGGCCGACCGGGTCCTCGTTAGGCCAAAGCGCTTTCGCAAGCCGTTCGCTCACGATGCAAACGCGCGGCTCGCCCAGCTTGTCCGCCGCCGAGAAAAAGCGTCCGCGCACCAGCGGAATGCGGAGCACCCGAAAATAATCCGGGCTCACGCTCTGGAAATTGGCGATCGGATTGAGCGATGGCGAAACCGGCTGGGTTTCGCCCACGACCTGGCTGCGGTTCCAGGGTCCCTGGGGAACGAAGGGCGGACTGTTATTCACCGCGACCGATTCGACTCCCGGCATTTCGCTGAGGCGCTGCATCAAGCGCGAGTAACGATCCAGCATCGTCTGCTCCGGCTCCTCGCCCTGGTAAGTCGGATTAACTGTCATCATCACGACGTGGCTTGGATCGAAGCCGGGATTCACCTCGCCCAGTTTTAAGAGGCTCCGCAGGACAAGACTGGCGCCGACGAGAAGAACGATCGAGATCGCAACCTGCGCGGCGGTCAGCAGCTCGCGGGCGCGGGCGCCGGCGCCGACGACCGGACCGGCGCTCGATTTCATCGATTGGGCGATTTCAACGCGCGCGCTTTGGAACGCTGGAAGCGACCCGGCGAGCAACGTGGTCAGGCCTGAAGCGAGGATGGTGAAGCCGAGCACGAACGGATTGAGATCGATCCGGATCCAGAACGGCAGCTCGATCGGGATGGCCTTCGTCACCACATCGACAAGCCAAACGGCCAGCAACGCGCCGACGATACTTCCAACGATCGCGAGCAAGGCGCTTTCCGTGAGGGCCTGCCGCGCGAGTCGCCAGCGGCTCGCCCCCAGGGCGGCGCGAACCGAAAGTTCACGGTGCCGCGTCGTGGCGCGCGCCAGGAGAAGCTGGCTGACGTTTGCGCACGCGATGAGGAGAACGCCACCGCATGCCGCCAGCAGGAGGAGCAATGAGAAACGGACGTTGCCGGCAACGTGATCGCGCAACGGAACGACCGCTGCGCCGACGAGCTTGTTCGTGTCCGGATATTGTTGGGCCAGACGTTCCGCGATCACGCTCATCTCGCTCTGCGCCGTCTGCATCGTCACGCCGGGCTTGAGCCGGGCTATGGCCTGATCGGATCGCCAGGCGCGGTCCTTGTTGCTATTCGTGGCCCCGGACGTCCACGCCATGCCGTAGACTGAGCCCACGGGAACCCAAAGGTCGGTTTGCGATGGGAAACGGAAACCGGTGGGCATGACGCCGACGACCGCGCGCGGCGTCCCGCTGAGGCGGATATCCCGCCCGATGATGTTGGGATCGCCGCCGAAGGTTCTTTTCCAGAGTCGTTCGCTGATCAGCAGCACTTTCGGCGCGTTCGGTTCATCGTCGGCGGGAGTGAGATCGCGGCCGAGCATTGGCTGCACGCCAAGGAGGGAGAACAAGTTTGCGGTGGTGAAGGTCGTCTTGACTGTCTCAGTCGAGCCGGCGGGCGATTCGACGTTGCCGTTCCAGAACAGATTGCAGAAGGCGACATCGGAAAAGCTGCGGCTCTCTTTTCGCCAATCCAGGAAGTCGAGGTAGTTAACGCCGAGATCGTTTCCCGTGGTCACGTTCCGCGATTGCAGCATGACGAGCTGATCCGGATTTGCGTAGGGCAACGGGCGGAGCAGAAACGCGTAGATCACCGCGAACATCGCCGTCGTCGCGCCAATCCCCAGGGCCAGCGCGACGATCGCCGTTGCACTGAAGCTGGGCGATTTAACGAGCTGCCGGAAAGCGTAGCGTAAGTCAGTCATTTCACGTCACTCGTCACACGTCACTTTCGTCATTCTGTTCTCAGCGCTTCCATCGGATTCACCTGGCTGGCGCGGCGCGCCGGAATCAAGGCGGCGATTGCCGCGGTGGCGGCGAGGAGAAGAGTCGCTCCGGCGTAACTGGCGAGATCGTTCGCGTTAATGCCGAAAAGCGATGCGCTCACCACGCGCGAAAGCAGAAGGGCGCCGCCCACGCCGGCCAGAATTCCGAACGCGACTGCGCGCATTCCCTGTCCGAGCACCAGTCGCAGAACGGCGGCACGATCGGCGCCGAGCGTCATCCGCACCCCGATCTCACGGGTCCGTTGCGCGACGCCGTAGGCGATCGCGCCATACAACCCCGTTGCCGCCAACGCCAGAGCGACCACTGAGAAAAATCCCAGGAGCCATCCGCGGAGCCGCTGTTGCCAGAGAGAGTTTGTCACCTCGTCCCCGAACGAAACGAAGTTGAAAACGCCAACTTCCGGCGCGACGACCGCCATTTCTTTGCGGAGCGACGGCACGATGCTCAGCGGCTTGATTCCTTCGCGCACTCGCACCAGAAAATGCATCTGCTTCCAGGCGAGTTGGAGACTCGTGTTGTAAAGATCCGGCCCGGCTTCATTTCCCAGCGCCTGGTGACGCACGTCGCCCACCACGCCGACCACGGTCATCCAATTCGGACCGCCTTCATCGTCGGGCCTGCCCATGGTGATGCGTCTGCCGAGCGGGTCCTGGCCCGGGAAAACTTTCTCGGCGAGCCGCTGGCTCATCACGCAAACGCGCGTGGCTTCCATCGTATCGCTGTCCTGGAACGCGCGACCGCGCAGCAATGGAATGCGGAGAAGCCGGAAATATTCCGGGCTCACGGTTTGGAAATTGGGGCGCGGGTTCGCGCGTTGTTCGTCGTCCGATTGACCTTCGGCGGTGAAGGCGAGGCGGTTCCACGGTCGTTGCGGGACGAAGGGCGGGCTGTTGTTGGCTGCGGCCGACTCCACTTCCGGCAACTGGCTGATTCGCTGGAGCAGGCGCGCGTAACGATCGGCGCGCGTTTGCGACGGTTCATCGCCGACGTAGGTCGGGTTCACTTCCATCATCACCGTCTGGTGAGGATCGAATCCCGGATTCACCTCATTCAATTTGAGCAAACTGCGGAGAACGAGACTCGCTCCCACGAGGAGAATCACCGAAATCGCCACCTGCGCGGCCGTAAGAAGCTCGCGCGCCCGTCGTCCCGTGCCGGCCACCGTTCCGCTCGATGTTTTCAACGATTGCGAAATCTCGACCCGCGCGGACTGCCAGGCCGGAAGAAATCCCGCGAGCAAAGTGGTGAGGCCGGAAATGCCGATGGCGAAAATCAGCACGCTCGGGTTCAGATCGATCCGAATCCAGAACGGAAGCTCGACCGGGATCGCGGCGGCAACGCTGCCGACCAGCCAGAACGCAAGCAACGCGCCCGCGATACTGCCGCTGATCGCGAGCAAGGCGCTTTCCGCAAGGACCTGTCGAGCAAGCCGCCAGCGGCTGGCGCCAAGGGCGGCACGAATGGAAAGTTCGCGTTCGCTTGTCGTGCCGCGGGCGAGCAAAAGCTGGCTAACGTTTGCGCACGCAATCAGAAGCACGCCGCCGCACGAGGCGAGCAAAAGCACCAGCGAGAATCGAACATTGCCGGTGGTATGATCGCGCAAGGGCACGACCGCCGCGCCCACCTCCTTGTTGGTATTCGGATACAGCTGCGCCAGCTGCTGGGCGATCAGCGTCATTTCAGCCTGCGCCTCCGCAACCGTGACGTTAGGTTTGAGCCGGCCCATCGCCTGATCCGCGCGCCACTCGCGGTTGGTGGTTTTGCCGAAGACGGACGCCATCGGGACCCAGAGGTCGGTCTGGACCGGGAAACGGAATCCAGCGGGCATAACGCCAACCACCGTGCGGGGTGTGCCGCCGTCGAGGCGGATAGTGCGCCCAATCACGTTCGGATCGCCGCCGAAGGTTTTTTTCCAAACCCGTTCGCTGATCATGATGACTTTCGGCGCCTTCTCTTCATCATCGGCAGGAGTGAGATCGCGCCCCAGCATCGGCTGGACGCCGAGCAACGAGAACAGGTTCGCGGTCGTAAAAGTGGTCTTGAGCGTCTCCGTCATTCCGCCGGGCGATTCGATATTGCCGTTCCAGCGGAGATTGAAAAAGGCGATGTCCGAGAAGCTCTGGCTCTGTTTCTTCCAGTCGACGAAGTCGAGATAGTTTACGCCGACATCATTTCCCGTGCGGGTTCCCCGCGATTGAAGCATGACCAGTTTGTCCGGATCCGTGTACGGCAGCGGCCGGAGCAGAAATGCGTAAATGACCGCGAACATCGCTGTCGTGGCGCCGATCCCGAGGGCGAGCGCGATGATCGCCGTGGCACTGAAGCTCGGCGATCTAATCAACTGGCGGAAGGCGTAGCGTAAGTCCGTCATTTCACGTCACTCGTCACATGTCACTCGTCACTTTCTTCACTCCGCCCTCAACGCCTCGATCGGGTTCACCTTGGTGGCTCGATTCGCGGGGAAGAAGCAGGCGACCAGGGCTACCGCTGCGAGGACGAGCGTGATGGTGGTCAGGGTGAGCGGATCGAAGGCGCTGGTGTTGAAGAGAATCGAGCGCATTGCGTAGGAAGCGGCGACCGTGGCGAGCAACCCGATCAACAGACCCAGGCCAATTAGCTTGCCGCCTTGCGTCAGAACCAGCCGCAGCACGTCACCCTGCTGCGCGCCGAGCGCCATCCGAATCCCGAATTCGCCGGTCCGCTGGACGACGTTGTAAGCCATCACGCCGTAAATGCCGACCGCTGCGATCACGAGCGCCACGGCCGAAAATACGGTCAGCAACGTCATCGCGAAACGCTGCCGCGAAATACTGTCGGCCATGATTTCTTCGAGCGGGCGAATCGTGCTGATCGGCTGGTCTTTGTCGACTGCGTAAACCGCGGGACGAAGCGCACTGAGCAAAGCGGCCGGCGAACCTTTCGTCCGGATTACGACGTTGATCGAGCTGAACGGGACCTGGGCGAACGGCTCGTAAGATTGAGCGCTGGTCGCCTTGTCCACGCCGTATTGTTTGATGTCGCCGACGATGCCGATGATCTGCCGCCAGGTGTCCGGTCCATTCGTGATGTTGATCCGTTTGCCGATGGGATCTTCGTTCGGGAAAAATTGCCGGGCCATCGTTTCGTTGATAATCGCCACGCGCGGCGCTTTCGCGTCATCCTGCGGAGTGAACCCTCGGCCGCGCACGAGCCGAATTCCCATGGCGCGAAAGTAATCCGGCGTGACCGCGTAATAGTTCGTGTTCGGCAGATCGGCGGGGTCGATCGGCGGCCGGCCCTCGATGTTAAAGCCGAGAACGTAATCACCGACGAGCGGCATCGAATGGGTAATGCCGACCGCCTGCACGCCGGGCAAGTCTTTCAGGCGTTCGAGCAGCGCGTTGGCAAACGCGTTTTGTTGTTCTGGCTCGGCGTATTTCTTCTGCGGCAACGAGAGCCGGAGCGTGGTCGCGTTTTCCGGGATGAAACCGGGATCGACGTGGGCAAGTTGCATGAAACTGCGGGCGAGCAACCCGGCGCCGCCGAGCAGAACAAGAGCCAGGACCACTTCGGCGACGACAAGCGCGCTACGCAGCCGGCCGCGCGCGCCGCCCTCGGTCGAGCCGCGAGTTCCCTGCTTCAACGCTTCGTTCACATCCGCGCGAGCCGCGAGCCATGCTGGTGCTATTCCGAATAAGAGGCCGGTCACGATGCTCAGCGCCAGCGAGAACAGGAGAACGCCGGAATCGAGATGGATCTCAGTGCTCCGGGGAAGAGTGGTGGGCGCGAGCGCCAGAAGCAGATCGAGGCCCCATTTCGCCAGAACGATCCCGGCGATTCCGCCGCAAAGCGCGAGCACGACGCTTTCAGTCAGAAGTTGCCGGACCAGGCGGCCACGGCCGGCGCCGAGCGCCGCTCGAATGGAGATCTCGCGATGGCGCGCGGTGGCGCGGGCGAGAAGAAGATTGGCCAGATTTGCGCACGCGATCAGCAGAACGCAGCCGACCGCCCCAAGTAGCGTGTAAAGAACCGGCCGCACGTCGCGGACGAGATAATCCTGGAGCGGCATCATGAAAATGCCCCATCCTTTCTGCGGGTCGGGATATTGGACGGCGAGCTGGTTGGCAATCACATCGAGCTCGGCTTTTGCCTGCTTCACCGTAACGCCGGGCTTCAGGCGGCCCCAGACGTTGATGTAGTGCCCGCCGCGCGCCTTGTTGTCGGTTTCGTCGGGCTTAAACGCCATCGGCGTCCAGACATCGACCTTGCTCGCGATTCCGAGATACGGCGCCACGCCCACGATCTGGTACGGCTCGCCGTTGAGCTGGACCGAGCGGCCGATCACATCCTTCGTGCCGCCAAAGACACGCTGCCAAAATCCATGGCTCAGGACCACGACGTGGTTTTTTCCAGGCGCGTCTTCCTCCGGAAGCAACAGGCGCCCGAGGACCGGCTTCACTCCATAGACATCAAAATAATGCCCGGTCACTTTCAGGCCGACAAGCCGCTGCGGTTCGCCTTCGCCGGTCAGGTTCAAGGATGCGCCGGTATAGGCCGCGAGGTATTCGTACGACTTCGTTTGTTTTTCCCAGTCGAGATAATTTGGTGGCGAGACGGAGAACTCCGGAAACTGCGGCAATTGCGTCTCGCGAATCACGACCAGCCGGTCGGAATCCGGAGCGTCGAGCGGGCGGAGAAGCACCGTGTTGACGACGGAGAAGATCGCCGTGCAGGCGCCGATCCCGAGCGCGAGCGTGATGATGGCGACGAAGGTGAAGCTTGGAGCTTTGATGAGCTGACGGAGCGCGTAACGGAAGTCGTTTAGCATATGGATTTTCGATTGATGAATCTCATTCGGAGCGAAGGGCGATCATGGGGTCCACACGCGAGGCGCGCCGAGCTGGAATCCAGCAGGCGAACATCGCGGTAAAAAGGAGGAGCAAAGCGACGGCAAGAAAGGTGAGCGGGTCGGTGGCGCTCACGCCGTAGAGCAGGGTGCGAAGCCATTGCGTAAGCAGAAACGAAGCGCCGATCCCGATCCCGACGCCGGCCAGCGCGAGTCGGCCACCTTCGCCCAGGATCATGCGCAGGACGTCCTCGCGCGCCGCGCCCAGCGCCATTCGGATCCCGATCTCGTGGGTGCGTTGCGCAACCGCGTGAGCGATTACGCCGTAAATCCCCGAAAGCGCGAGAAGCAGCGCCACCGCCGCAAACAACCCGAGCACCGCCATGGCGAAGCGCCGGACACCGACCGTATCGCTCACCGCCGCGCTCATCGTCGTGATGTTGTAGAGCGGAAGCTGCGGATCAATCTTCCCGACTTCGGTGCGAATCGCCGGCACGAGGCTGTTCGGCTCCGTGTTCGTCCGCACGACAATATTGATTCGCCGCAGCATCCTCGCCATCTGCGCCATCGGGAAATTCATCTCGGGCGCGGTCGCTTGTTCGAGATCGAGCTGGCGCGAATCGGCCACAATCCCGACGACCGTCATCGGGAATTCCTGGCCCGCGACGTAAACAATGATGCGTTTGCCGATCGCATCCTCATCCGGCCAGGTTCGCCGCGCCATTGCTTCATTAATTATCACAACGCCCGGCTGATCGGCCCGGTCGTGATCGGTAAACGCGCGCCCGCGCCGGAGCGGAATGCCCATGACGTCGTAATAGTTCGGCGACACCACGCGGTTGTCCGCGCTCAACCGTTGCTCCGTCGCGGTCTTGCCTTCCACCGCGAACGGGAACCGGTCGGCGAATGAGAAGGGCGGATGGGACACGGCTGCGGCTGCGTTCACGCCCGGCAGCGTCGCAATCTGCGCGGTCAGTTGCTCCGCGAAACTGGAGACCGCGCCGGCCTTGTCATAGCGAGCCGGCGGGAGATTGATCCGAGCGGTCAGGACCTTTTCAGGTCTGAACCCCGGATCCGTGGAGACCAGCTGGGCGAAGCTGCGCAACAGTAATCCGGCGCCGGCCAGGAGCACGACAGCCAGGGCGATCTCGGTCACAATCAGCGCCGCGCGGAGGGGCTGGCGTCCCCCCTGTCCGGAGCGATCGCCAAGACGCAGCGCAAGTCCCGCATCCGTGCGCGAGGCCTGCCATGCCGGCCACAACCCGAAGAGCAATGTCGTCGCGAAGGTGACGCCGACCGCGAATAACAATACCGGCGCCGACAAGTGGATCGAAGTCTCCGCCGGAATCCCGCCATCGATTAGTCCGGCTTCCGGCAAGAGCTTGATCAATGGCTCGATACTCCAGGCCGCGAGAAGAATTCCAAGGGCGCCGCCAATCAACGCGAGCACACCGCTTTCAAAAAGAAACTGCCGCAACAAATGCGCACGGCTGGCTCCGATGGCCGCGCGAATTGCGATCTCCCGCTGGCGCGTGCTCGACCGGACGAGCAACAACCCCGCCACATTCGCGCACGCGATCAACAGGACGAGTGCGACCGCCGCGGTGAGAACGATCACCGCTGTCCGGACACTTCCAAGAAGCGCATCACGCAACGGAAGCGCGAAGACGGTCCAGCCGGAATAATCCGAGACTCCCGGTTGCGTCTGGACGAAACGCCCGGCGAGTGTCTTCAGCTCCGCGTTGGCGGAAGCGATCGTCGCACCGGACGCGAGCCGGCCGATCACGGTGTACCAGCGCTGCGGCGCGTTTTGCATTTCAAACGGGAACGGGAACCAGAAGGCCGTGTTCGCGTACTGAAAGCGCGCCGGCATTACGCCGACGATCGTGAACGGCTCCGCGTCCAGCTCGAGCGTACGGCCGACGATATTCGGATCGCCGCCAAATCGGTTCTTCCACAACTGCTGGCCGATCACGACCACGCGCGGTCCGCCAGTTCCCTGCTCTTCCGGTAACAAGGTTCGCCCAAGCTGCGGAGCGATGCCGAGCAGGGTGAAAAAGTCCGCCGTCACTTTCGCGCCGCCGACACGCTCGGGTTCCTGATTGCCGACGGTGACGTTGCGCGAAACTGGCTCCATCGCCGCCAAACCCGAAAAGCTGCGCGCCTGTTCGTGAAACGCGCCAAACTCGCGCCCGGTGTAATTCGTGCGCGGCTCCGGCTCAACGTGCGGTTTCTGCTGCCGCAACTGCACGAGGCGGTCCGAGTTCGGATAAGGAAATGGATCGAGTAAGAGCGCGTGAACGACGGTGAAAATCGCCGTGTTGAGACCAATCGCGACGGCGAGCGTGGCGATGGCCATGAAGGCGAACCCCGGCGATTTGGAAAGTTGACGAAAGGCGGAGCGAAGATCGGTGATCATAGGAATTTTCGATTCTCAATTCTCGAATTTCGATTGGCCGGGTTCATCTTGTCACTTGTCACTCGTCACAGGTCACTTCCTTCTTCATTCGGCGCGGAGAGCTTCCATTGGATCGGTGCGGCTCGCTCGGCGAGCCGGCAGCCAGCAGGCAATCAGGGAGACGACCGTCATGATTGCCGCCGTCGTCAACAGCGTGGCGAGATGGAGCGGCGGAACATTGAAGAGGATGCTTTGCAGAGCGCGCCCGCAGATCGCGGCCCCGATCAGGCCGAACACGCTCCCGGCGATCAACAACCGCAAACCGATCTTGAGAAACTGCGCGCCGATTTGTTCGCGCTGCGCGCCGACCGCCATTCGAATCCCGATCTCCCGGGTCCGCTGCGCGACGGCGTAACTCAGAACGCCGTAGGTTCCAATCGCTGCCAGGAGCAAAGCGACACCGGCGAAAATTACGGCGAGCAAGGCCGGCGAGCGCCGCGCGATGAGGCTGTCGGCGACACGCGTTTCCATCGAGCGGATGTTATCGACCGCCAGCTGCGGATTCGCCGCGTGGACGAGTTTTCGCAACGTCTCGGCGAATGCTTCCGGACGCTGGCTCGTGCGGGTCACGATGAAAACACTATTGCTCTCCCGTTGCGAAAAAGGCAGGTAGACGGCGCCCTGTCCCGAGGGCTCGGTGAGCTCGGCTTGTTTCACCGACCCGACGATCCCGACAATCGTGAAGAGGTGCGCATCATCTGATTCGTCGCCCAAGGCGATCTTCTGGCCGAGCGCGCCGCCGGTGGGCCAGTAACGGCGCACCAGATCTTCGTCCACCACACAAACGCGTTCCGATCGATGGGAATCTTCGGAGATGAGAAAACGTCCTTCGCGCAGGGGGATGCCGAGAACCGAGAAGTAATCACCGTGGACGGCATACGAATAATGACCGTGCACCGATTGACCGGGCGGCGGCACATAGCCCTTCGGTGTGACGGCCGTCTTGCCGCTATCGCCGCTCAGCGGAATGCTGGTGATCGTTCCCGCGGAAACGACTCCCGGCTGTTGCCGGATCGAATCCAGCAAGCGATCGAAGGTGGCGACGCGGTTCTGAATTTCGTGCCACGAGATGGCGCACTCGCCGGTGAGAACGTGCTCGGCCCGAAAACCGGACGGAGCCGCCATGACGTTTTTCAAACTCAGCCCGAGGAGCGCCGCTCCCGCGAGCAAAACAAAGGCGAGCGCGATCTGGGCGACAATGAAGCCGTGGCGCAGTTGTTGCGCGGCGCGGCTGACTGTGCCGGAGCGCGACTCGGATTGAAGCGCATTCGCGAGATGGCTGCGCAGGTTGAACCAGGCGATTGGCGCCGCGATCACGATCCCAAGGACGATCGCGCTGAGGAGCCCGACGACGGCGAGCGAATCGTCGAACGCGATGCGCGCGCCGAGCGGCAAACGATCCGCGCCGAGAACTTCCAGGAGCCGGATCCCCCACGCTCCGATGATCAATCCCATGACGCCGCCCACCGACGTCAGCAACACCGTCTCGATCATCACCTGCTTCACAACGTGCCACCGGCTCGCGCCCATCGATTGCCGGATTGCCACTTCCTTCGCGCGACCGCTCGCGCGAATCAGGAGAAGATTCACGAGGTTCACCGCGCCGATAAGCAGAAGGAAAAAGACGCCGCCCTGCAGCAACAAAAGGGTCGGGCGGACAGATCGGACGTGGTAGGCATGCAGCGGAACCACCAGCGAACGGAAGCCGGCTTCGGCCATCATTTTTGCCTGCGGATTGTCCTTCTCCATTTCGGCGTTGTGAGCGTCGATCTGGGCTTGTGCGTCCGCGATCGTCGCACCCGGTTTCAAGCGCGCAATCAGGTGCGTGCCGCCGCCGCCAGAATGACGCGCGTTCGGTCCACGCTGGAGTGCGTCGGTTTTTAACCCGACAAAAACGCGCGCCTCGGAAGAGAGAAAACGAAACTCAGGGGGCAGAACGCCAACGATCTCTCTTGGGATACCGTTTATGCGAGTATCGCGGGCCAATATTTTTGGATCGGCACCGAACTCCTTCCTCCAAAAGCCGTCCGTCAAGATGACGACGTTCTTCTGCGCGACCGATTCTTCCTCCGTGAAGCTGCGCCCGACCGCGGGGCTTATTCCAAGGGTTGTGAAAAATTCCGGCGAGACGCGGACGACTTCCTCCTGCTGCATCGAACCGGGATCACCGACCGTTTCGGCTCTCGACATGTAAATGGAAAGGCTTTCGAAGGCCGGGATGTTGCCGCGCCGTTCGAAATAGTTGGTGATCGAGGAGCCGTCGTTCTCGACGCCGGCTTTCGGATAAGTGTTGTAAATCGTGACGAGCCGGTCGGCATTCGGAAATGGAAGCGGCCGGAGAAGAATGGAATTGATGACGCCGAAGATCGCCACGTTCGCCCCGAGACAGATTGCGATGGTTGCGAGCGCCGTGATCGTGAACCCGGGCGATTTGCGCAGTTGGCGAAAGGCGTAGCGAAGATTGGTCATCGGAATTTTCGATTTTCGATTTTGGATTTTCGATTAGCAGAATTCATTCGGCGCGGAGAGCTTCCATGGGGTCGGTCCGACTGGCCCGGCGCGCGGGCAGCCAGCAAGCCACCAGGCAAATAATCGTCATGATCGCGGCCGTCGCCGCGAACATCGCCGGATGGAGCGGCGGCACATCGAAAAGGACACTTTGCATGGCGCGCCCCGTGAGGGCGGCCCCGATAAAGCCGAGAACGGTTCCGGCGATCAGCAGACGCAAACCGATCTTGAGGAACTGCGCGCTAATCTGTTCGCGTTGCGCGCCCACAGCCATCCGAATACCGATCTCACGGCGGCGTTGCACAACCGCGTAACTGAGGACGCCGTAGGTTCCGATCGCCGCCAGAAGCAGGGCCACTCCCGCGAAGATTCCGGCGAGCATCGCTGGCGAGCGCCGCGTGATGAGGCTGTCGTCGATCCGCGTTTCCATCGAGCGGATGTTATCGATCGCAAGCTCAGGATCAGCCGCGTGAACCAGTTTGCGCAGGGTCTGGGCGAACGCTTCGGGGCGCTGGCTGGTGCGGGCAATCACGAAATAATAGGAGTTCTCTCGATGAAACGGCAGGTAAACCGCGCCCTGGCCGCGCGCCTCCGTGAGGGCGGCCTGTCTTACCGGCCCGACCACGCCGACAACCGTCATCAGTTTCGCATTATCGTTCTCGCCGGGGTCCACCACGCTTTGACCAAGCGCGCTGCCGTTGGGCCAATAACGGCGGGCAAAATCTTCATCCACAACACAGACTCGTTCCGGCCGGTGGGAGTCATCCGAGTTTAGAAACCGGCCTTCGCGCAACGGAATGCCGAGCGCGGCGAAGTAATCGCCGGTGACGCCATACGAATAGTGACCCTGAAGCGATTGGCCGGCCGGCGCCACATAGCCCTTCGGTGCGAATGCGCCTTTGCCGTTATTGCCGCTGAGCGGAAGGTTGGTGATGGCAGCCGTCGCGGTCACGCCTGGCTGCTGGCGGATCAATTCCAGCAAACGATCGACGGCTTCGAGGCGGTGTTCCGGATTAGGTATCCACGGGAATGTGAACTCGCCGGTCAGAACATGATCGGGGCGGAAGCCTGGAGAAACGGACATGACCTTCTTCAGACTGAGCCCGAGCAAGGCAGCGCCGGCCAGAAGAACAAAGGCGAGCGCGATCTGCGCGATGATGAACCCGTGCCGCAGACTTTGGGCGGCGCGGCTGACCGTTCCCGAGCGCGATTCGGACTGAAGCGAATCCGCCAAATGGCTGCTCAGATTGAACCAGGCGATCGGCGCGGCGAGCACAATGCCAAGAATCACCGCGCCAATGAGCCCAAGCGATGCGAGCCAGCCATCAAATGCGATGTGGGCGCCGAGCGGCAAACGATTGGCGCCGAGAATTTCGAGGAGATGAATTCCCCACGCGCCCACCATCACGCCAAGCACGCCGCCCGCTAAAGTGAGCGCCACCGTTTCCGTCATTACCTGAGTCACCACGTGCCGGCGGCCCGCGCCCATCGATTGCCGGATCGCCATTTCTTTGGCGCGCCCGCTCGCGCGGATCAGCAACAGATTCACCAAATTGACGGCGCCAATGAGCAGGAGAAAAAAGACGCCGGCCTGGAGCAGCAGAAGCGTCGGACGAATCGAACGAACATGCTCCGTGTGGAGTGAGAGCACGGGCGAACGAAAGCCGGCCTCCGCCATCATCTTCGCTTCCGGGTTATCCTTTTCGACCGCGGCGTTGTGGGCGTCTATCTCCGCTTGCGCTTGCGCGATAGTGGCGCCCGGTTTCAACCGCGCGATCATGCGCCTATCGCCTCCGCCGGAATGCCGGTCTTTCGGAGTGCGGTCCTCGGGTTGGGATCGGACCGGCAGGTAGACAAGCGCTTCGGTGGAGAGGAACCGGAAACCAGGCGGCAACACGCCGACGATCTTTCTCGTAAGGCCGTTCACGCGGAGATCGCGGCCAAGAATATTGGGATCCGCATTCAGGCGCTGACGCCAGTAGGCGTCAGTCAGAATGACCGCAGTTTGTTCCGAGACCGTTGTTTCTTCCTCAGTGAAGCTGCGGCCCATCGCCAGGCTGACGCCGAGAGTGGCGAAGAATTCTGGTGAGACCCGGGTGATTTCTACCTGCTCGGTTGAACCCGGTTCGCCGACGGTTTCACTCCGATTATTGTAAATCGAAAGGCTGGAGAAGGCGGGAATGTTGCCGCGACGTTCGTAGTAATTCGTGAGCGAGCATCCGTCGTTTTCCACGCCGGCGTTCGGATAGGTGTTGTAAATCGAGACGAGCCGATCGGCATTCGGAAACGGGAGCGGCTGGAGAAGGATGGAATTGACCACAGCGAAGATCGCCAGGTTCGCGCCGAGGCAGATCGCGATCGTCGCGAGCGCCGTCGCGGTGAATCCGGGAGCTCTGCGTAGTTGACGAAAGGCGTAACGAAGATCGCTCATGGGAATTTCCGATTTTCGATTTTCGATTTTCGAATGGCGGAGCTCATTCGGAGGGTAAGGCAACTATAGAATCGCGTTACTTTCGCAGGTTGATATTGCCAGCCGAAGCCCGAACGAGGACGGCCGGGCCACCACCGTTGATGTCGCCCGTGAGCCGGGTCTCGCTCGTATGAACAATTCCCGAGACGGCAAAATCGCTGTTGATGCGTCCAGCGCTGCACTCGGCATTGAGTGAGATCGCGATCGCGGCCGGCAACCGCAAATCGACGTTGCCTGCCTCCGCGATCAAGCGCGAGTCGGATCCCGGTTGTTTCGAAATGTAAACCGCGACAGACCCGCCTGCCGCCCGGGCGTCAACGGCATCGAGTGCCTCGGTAATCGAAACGCTGCCGCCTTCCGCGACGGCCCGGACTTTGCCACTTACGCGTCCGGCCGAAACCGAACCGCCGCGACTTTCGACATCCAGCTCGCCCACATCTCCCGTGCTGACGCTCCCGCCATTCGCCCGCGCGGAAAGGCGTTCCCCCACTTTGCCCAGCTGCAAACTACCGCCGTTCACTCGCGCTTTCACCCAACCCTCGATGTCACCGATCTTCGCGCTCCCGACCGTGCGCATCTCGAGATTGAACTTCCGCGGCATCGCGATCCGAAAATCAAGCCGGACTTTGTCGCGTTCGCGGCCGTGCCGACTGCCGGTATAGCGAACGTTCAGGTTAACCGAATTTTGCGGGTTATCGGTGGTCTCGTGCTGTCCCATCTCCACCTGCACCTTCTGCCGCAGCTCGTTCGCTTCCTGTATGGTTGGGACTTTGAATTCGCGGACGAACTCGATCCGGACCGTATCCGATTCTGACGTGGTTATTTCGACGTTGCCCAGGTCGGCGTCGATTTTCAGAGCGCCGCCGGGTTTAACGTGGAATGTTTGTTCGATCTCGTCGCGCGTCCCGGGGGCGGCCTGAGCAGTGGGGAGGGCCAGCGAGAGGAGTATGAGCAAAAGTGCCAGGACTCCTCGTTCCCAAACTGTGTTTGGGACTGCCATTGTCTTGGAAACTCTGTTTCGCTGCGGGGGCAACAAAGTTGCCGTGACAAGTGTGTTCCCAAACAAAGTTTGGGAACGAGGGATTAAGGGAATGGTTGGGTGCGATTTCGTTTTCATGATCTTGTCACTCTTCACAGGTCACTTGTCACCTTCCTTCATTCCGTTCTCAGTGCTGCCATGGGGCTAATTTTGGTGGCGCGCCGCGCGGGCAGCCACGTGGCGAGCAAAGCCGCGGCCATCAGGACCGCGGGGGCGATTATTAAAGCGAAAGGATCAGTCGAGCTGACCTGGAAAAGAATGGCGCTGACGATTTTTCCGGTGCCGAGCGCGAGGAGAAATCCAAGAACAACGCCCGCCGCGACCATGACGAAGCCTTCGCGCAGGATCATCCACTGCACCGTCTTGCCTTGGGCGCCGAGCGCCATTCGGATGCCGATCTCACGCGTGCGCCGCGCCACGGAATACGCTTTCACGCCATAGACGCCTACCACCGCCAGGCCGAGGGCCAGGGCGCCGAAAATAGAAAACAACGCGGCCCCGGCGCGGACAATCCAGAGCTGCGGATTGCCATCCATGTGTTTTTCAAACGTCCGCAGTTCCAAAACCGGAAGGAGCGGGTCGACGTTTTGCACCGTGCGGCGCAGAAGGTCCGCCGTGGCTGATTCGCTGCCGAGCGAGGCAAATTTCACGTAGAAGAACGCGTCGCTTTGAAAGCCGCGCGCAAAAGGCAAATAGAGAGAACCAAGTGGCTCCTTTTCGAACAACCGGTTCTTGATCGCCGGCACAATGCCGATGATTCGGATCGGCTCGCCCCGCTTGATCTGGCCGCTGTTCTCCTCGGTTTTTTCCGGCGCAGCGCCTTCCCGCACCGGGAACTGGATGCTTTGCCCCAGGGCATTACCATCGGGCCACAATTTTTTCGCCAGGACTTCGTCAATGACTGCCACCGCCGGTCCGCCGGTTTCGGTGACCTCCGCAACGGTAAAAGCCCGGCCACGAAGCAACGGCAATCCGACGGCCGCGAAATAATCCGCGCCCACGCTGTTCCAGAATGGGCTAAAGGTTCGTCCTTCAGCTGCGGTGGCCGGTTTGTTCTCGGGAGCGGGCGAAAGACCTGCGCGAAGCACGCTGCGCCGGACCGTGTTGATTCCAAACGGAACCGTGGCCGAGACACCGGCGTGCTGCACTCCGGGCAACGCGGCAAATCTTTCGCCGACCATTCGGTAGAGATCGAGGGCGCGCTTTTGATCGAAGCCGCTGAGGCTCGCATCGAGTTCGACCAGGAAAACATTCTTCGCCTTAAACCCTGTCTCAACCGCAGCCGCGCTCGCAGCGCCTCGAACGAAGAGAGCGGCGGCCGTGAGCAGGGCAAGAGAAAAGGCGATCTGCACCACGACCAGCGGATTGCGCGGCAGAAATTTCCAGCGTGGCCGGAACGCGTCTTCGCCAGCTTGTTGTTTCAAATCTTCGATGACCGCAGCGCGCGAAAGGCTCAACGCCGGGCCGAGCGCAAAACAGATTGTTCCCACAAAGCAGAAGCCGAGGGTCGCGGCCAGAACCATCGGGTCGGATCCGCTCAACCAGACGACGTCCATGGGCAAAATCCTGCTCAGCGAAGCAACGAGCAGGTCGGATGACCAAAGGCCGAGGAGCAACCCACCCGCCCCTCCGAGCAGCGCGAGCACAAACCCCTCCGTGAGAAGTTGCCTGACGATGCGGGCGCGGCTTCCGCCGAGCGCGAGACGGACCGCGATTTCTTTCCGGCGCGCTGTCCCGCGCGCGAGCAGCATGTTGGCCAGGTTTAAACAGGCGACGAGCAGGACCACGCCCGCCATCGCGACGAGCAGGGCGCCGATGGTGGGGACCGGATCGTTTTCGGAAGGAGCGGTGCTCGTGGCGAATTTGTTGAGCGGCGCGCTAAGAAAAGTCTGATCTTTTTGTTCGACGGGAAATGCCGCCTCGAGATTGTTGGCGAGACCTTTCAAAGCCGGCAGGGCTGTCTCGGCCGTGACTCCCGGTTTGAACCGGCCGATAATCATCAGGCGTTCGCTCCCGCGGTCGCTCAAAGAGCTGCTTCGTGCGGCCCCCTGAGCACTCATGATCTCGTCATAGACTCCGAGAGGCAGCCACGCTTCCCGGGAAAAGACGCTCTCTGTCCCGGTAAATCCTTCCGGCATGATCCCGATTACATTGTAGGCCTGGCCGTTGATCAGCAGCGCGCTCCCGAGCAGCGAAGGATCGCGCCCACGTTTTTGCCAATAGCTGTAACTCACCACCGCGACGCGCGTCCCCACGCCGGGTTTCTCTTCTTCGGGAAGAAACGAACGTCCGTAGGCCGGCATCACGCCCAGGACCGAGAAGTAATTCGAGCTGACGATGTCGACCACCGCGCGGCGAAAGTTTCCCTTTTCCCCGATCCCCACGACGCTTTCGTCATGCGCCAGCAAGCCCGAGAAGACCGTGTTCTGATCGCGAATATCGCGGTAGGTCGGATAGGAAAAGGCGCGGAAGTTTTTCGGGTCCTTCTTGTCCTGGGAAAAGAGCTGCACGACCTCGGCCGGCCGCTGGTAGGGCGGCGGCTGCAACACCATGACGTTAACCAGGCTAAAGATCGCCGTGTTTACCCCAATCCCGAGCGCGAGCACGATGACGGCTGCGATGGTAAACCCCGGCGCTTTCCAGAGCTGTCGAAATGCGAAGCGGAAATCGTTAATCATTGCTCTCTCCTCACGTCACTCGTCACATGTCACTTTCTTCACTCCGTCCGTAATGCTGTCATCGGATCGATCTTGGTGGCGCGGCGCGCGGGCAGCCATGTCGCGATCAAGCCGGCGAGCGTCAGGACCATTGGCGCAACGGTGAACGCAAGCGGGTCAAGCGAACTGACCTGGTAGAGCAAACTGCCCACGATTTGTCCGGTCACGAGCGCGAGCAGCAGCCCGAGCACCAGTCCGGTCGCCAGCATGACGGATCCTTCCCGCAAAATCATGCGCTGCACCGTGGCGGGTTGGGCGCCGAGCGCCATACGAATGCCGATTTCACGTGTGCGGCGCGCGACGGAGTACGCTTTCACCCCATACAAGCCGACGACCGCGAGCCCGAGCGCGAGGGCGCCGAAGACGGAAAACACCGCCGCCCCAGCTTTAATAAGCCAGAGCTGCAAATGGCCTTCGAGGAGCTGCTCGAATGTCTGGATTGAGAGGATCGGCAGTGCGGAATCGACCGAGGCGATGGTGCGGCGCAACAGAGCCGCGGCGTCCGCTTCGCCTCCGCGCGGAAGCGGCGAAAATTTTACCAGGAAGTAGATGTCACTCTGGAACGAGCGCGAGAACGGAACGTATATCCAATTCACCGACTCTGTATCGGTGAAGGCGTCGGGCGTGTGCGGCACGATGCCGATCACTTCTAGGCTATCACCGGGCGCGATGTCACCTTTCGCCTCCGCAGCACTGGCTCCGCTCCGGCCGTCCTCTTCCGCTTTCGGCCCATTCTCTCGTGCGATTTGCAGTCGCTGGCCCAAAGCATCACCTTCGGGCCAGAGCTTTTTTGCGAGGGTCTCATCTGTAATCGCGACCGCTGGTCCGCCGGACTGCGTCGCCTCGGCGGTGGTGAAGATGCGGCCGCGCAGCAGAGGCAAGCCGGCCGTCTTGAAATAGTTCGCGCCCACGCTGGCCCACCTGGACCACCCGGCGTCATCTGCCAGCCCATCAGCTGCGGGAGCAGGTTTTGCATCCGGGGGCGGTTGAAAACCCGCCCGTTGCACGCGCCTGCCGGCCGAAAACATGCCAAACGGCATCGTCGCGGAAATGCTGGCGCTTTCCACGCCGGGCAGCGCCGACAACTTCTCTTCGACCGTCCGATAAAGCTCCTGGGCACGCGCTCGACCATATCCGCCGAGGCTCGCATCGACTTCGACCAGGAATGTGCGCTCCATCTTCAGGCCGGTGTCGATATTGACGGCCTTTCCGGCGCCGCGAATGAAAAGCGCCGCGGCCGTGACCAGCGCGAGCGAAACAGCGAACTGGACTACGACAAGCGGATTGCGCGGCAGAAATTTCCAGCGGCGCACGACCACGTCTTCGCCCGCATGTTCTTTCAGGTCGTCGAGCAGGGCGGCGCGGGACAGTTTCAGCGCCGGCCCTAACGAGAAGCAGACTGTTCCAATGACGGAGAACACCAGAGTCGCGGCGACGAGCATTGGATTTGGACCGCCGAACCAGATCAGATCAATCGGCAGGATTTGACCCAGCGACGCGACCAGCAGGTCCGACGACCAGAGCGCGAGGATAATCCCGGCGGCGCCACCGAGCACCGCGAGGACGAGTCCTTCGGTGAGCAACTGGCGAACGATCCGACCGCGACCGGCGCCCAGCGCGAGACGAATAGCAATCTCCTTCCGGCGCGCTGTGCCCCGAGCGAGGAGCATGTTGGCGAGATTGAGCGAAGCGACCAGGAGCACGACTGCCGACATACCGAAGAGGAGGGCGGCGAGCGCGGAGAAGACCTGGATCTCTCCATACGGGGTGTTGCTTGTGCTGAAGCGCGGCAAGGGGCCCGCGATAAATGTTTGATCTCTCTGCTCGACTGGGAAGGCCTGCTCGAGATTCATGGCGATGCCTTTAAGCACCGCCTCCGCCGCTTTTTTGGTTACGCCCGGCTTCAATCGCCCGACCAGCATCAAATGCCGGCCGGCCCGGTCACCGAACGCGGTCCTATCAGCCGCTTCGAAGGCTTTCATGGCATCTTCGCGGGCGCCGAGCGGCAACCACACCTCGGTTCCAAAGAGGTGCATCGTGCCGGTGAAACCCTCCGGCGCGACGCCTACGACCGTGAAGGGGCGGCCGTTCAGCGTGATCTGCGATCCGAGAATGGCAGGATTTCCGCCGTGCTTTTTCCAATAGTTATAGCTCACTACGGCGACTCGCGTGCCGCGGCCCGGCGTTTCTTCCTCCGGCAAAAACGCGCGGCCAAGCACGGGAGCCACCCCCAGGACGGAGAAGAAGTTTGAGCTCACCACATTCCCGATGGCGCGACGGGTGTCGCCCTTGTCGCCAATCCCGATTTTCACCATCTGGTAGGCCAGCACGTCGTTGAAAGCCGTCCTGTCCTGCCTGATATCGAGGAAATTGGGATAGGAAAACGCGCGGAAACTGTTCGGGTTTGTCTTATCCTGCGAGTAGATCTTCAGCACTTCCGCGGGGCGCGCATAACCTGGCGACGCGAACAGAATCGTGTGGACAAGGCTAAAGACCGCGCTGTTGGCGCCAATTCCGAGCGCGAGCACGGCGATGGCCGCGATCGTAAATCCGGGCGTTTTCCAAAGCTGACGAAACGCGAAACGAAAATCCTGGATCATGGAAGGTCTTTCCTCAGGTCACTCGTCACACGTCACTCTCTTCACTCTGTCCTCAGCGCCTGCATCGGATCGATCCGCGTCGCGCGCATCGCCGGAACCAGACAAGCGAGCGCGGCGACGGCGCAGATGAAAAGCGCCACGCCGCCGTAGAGCCACGGATCGCGCGGGCTTACCTCAAAAAGGAGCCGCTGCATCAACCGGGTGACGGCCAGCGAAAGTCCAACGCCGACGACCAGTCCAACGATCGAGAGGCGCAGGCCCTCCTTCATCACCAGCCCAATCACGTCGCGGGTTGCGGCGCCGAGCGCGAAACGAATTCCAAATTCGTTTGTCCGCTGGGCCACGCCATAGGCGATGACGCTATAAATTCCCATCCCGGCGAGAGCCAGCGCGAGGCCGGCGAATCCGCCGAGGAGATACATCATCAGCCGGCGATCGGCCGAAGCATTGGAAAGCAGTTCAGTGTAGGATTGGACCTGGTCGATCGGCAATCCCGGATCGAGCGAATGAACGGCCCCGATCAACTCCGAGCGCAGGCTCGAAGCCGGACGTTCGCTCCGCACGATCACGCTGAGGAACGCGCCGTCGATTTGGGCGGCCGGATAATACATTTCCAGTCCCGGCGGCAGGGATAGGTTCTCCGCCCGCACGTCGCCGGAGACGCCGACGATCTCGCGCGGGATCGAAGCGATCCCGGTAATCAAACGCCGGCCGATGGGGTTTTCGCCGGGGAACAATTTCTTCGCCATCGTTTCGTTGATGATCACGACGAGCGGAGCGTTCGGGCGATCCTGCCAGGTGAAGTCGCGGCCTTGTTTGATCGGAATCCCGAGGGTTTCGAAAAAGCCGGGGCTGGTGGTGGAGCGCACCGCGAGAGGTCGATCGCTCACCGCTGGCACCGGCCGGCCTTCCACCGCGGCGGGCGACCGCGTGTTGCCGTTATCGGAGGCGGGAAGATTCGAGCCGGCGGAGGCGTTTGTGATGCCGGGGAGCGCCTTGATCTTGTCGATCGCGTTTTGGAAGAACAAGGCCTGGCGTTCCTCATCCGGATAAGAGCCGGGCGGCAAACCGACGAAGAAGGTCGTCACTCCCTGGGCGCGAAAACCGGGATCGACGTTTTGCAGACGCCGGAAACTGTCGACCAGCAAGACCGCGCCGACGACGAGGACGAGCGAGAGAGCGACTTCGGCGATGAGCAATCCGGCGCGCAAGCGCCCTGCCTGGCGTCCGGTGCTGCCGCGCGAGGAATCCTTCAGCGAATCGATCGGATCGCTTCGCGACGCGTGGAGCGCCGGGACCAGGCCGAGGATGATGCCGGTGATGAGCGAAAGGCCGATCGCAAACAGGAGCACGTTGACGTCGAGCGAGATCTCACGAGCCCGAGGCAGGAAGTCTTCCACGACCTTTTTCAGGAGATCGAGTCCCCAGATTGAGAGCAAGACTCCCAGGACGCCCGCGATTGCGGCGGTTAGAATGCTTTCCGCCAGGAATTGGAAGATGATGCGCGCCCGGGTCGCGCCAAGCGCGGTCCGGATGGCGATCTCTTTCCGGCGACCCATGAACCGGGCCAGCATCAGATTCGCGACGTTGGCGCAACCGACCAGCAAAACGCAGCCAACCGCGGCGAAAAGGGTAAGCAACATCGGACGCTGGCGGCCAACGAGATCTTCATGCAGCGAGACCACGCTCATCCCGGCCTTGGCGTCCACCTTGTCCGGCTGCGCCGTTTGGTAACGGTGATCGACGATCCGCATCTGTTGCTCGGCCTGCTCCTTGGTCACTCCCGGCTTCATTCGGGCGAGAATCGTGAGATAACCGGTGCCGCGGTCTCGGATGTCGGCCGGTATTCCCTCCTGGTCAAACACGCGCGGGATAAAAATGTGGGTTTGAATAAACGGAAACTTCAGCGAGGCCGGCAGAATGCCGATGACGGTGTAGGGCACTCCGTTGAGCGTGACTGATTGCCCGAGGATGTTTTGGTCCCCGCCGAATTGTTTTTGCCAGAACGAATGGGTAAGAACCGCTACATTCGCACCACCGGGCTTGTCTTCCTCCGGCGTGAACATGCGGCCAAAAAGCGGCTGGAGTCCGAGCGCGCGGAAAAAATTCTCAGTGATCCGAACGCCGTTGACGTTCTGCGGTTCGCCCCGGCCGGTCATGGTGAAACCGGTAAACGACTGCGCGGAAAACTCCGTGAAGCTCTGCTGTTGATCGCGCCAGGCCTGGAAACGCGGCCAGGAAACATTCGCGCGATCGAGCCCGCGTTCCGGGAATGAACCCCAGACGCGGACGAGCTGCTGCGGCTCCGGATAGGAGAGCGGGCGCAGAAAGAGGGTGTTGATCGCGGAAAAGAGGACGGTGTTCGCGCCAATCCCGAGCGCGAGCGCGACGACGGCGATAATGGTGAAACCAGGCTGGCGAAGCAGCTGGCGCAGAGCGTAGCGGAAGTCTTTCATGGGAATTTTCGATTTTCGGTTTTCGATTCAATTGGTTCATCTCGTCACATGTCACTTCTTCTTCATTCGGTGCGCAGAGCTTCGATTGGGTTCACGAGACTGGCGCGGCGGGCGGGAATCAGGCAGGCCAGGAGCGCCACGAGGGCGAGCACGGCTGAGGTTGCGCCAAGCAGGACGGGATTGTGGGCCGAAACTTCGTAGAGTTGCGCGGTGATCAATCGGCCCAGGCCAAGAGCCGCGCCCACACCCAGGACCAGCCCGATGACTACCGGACTCATGCCCTGCCTGACGACCAGTCGCAGAACATCCGCAGTCTGCGCGCCAAGCGCCATCCGCACCCCGATCTCGCCCGTCCGTTGCTCGACCGTGTAAGCGACCGCGCCATAAATCCCGACCATCGCCAGGACCAATGCGATGGCCGCGAACACACCGAGAAGAGTCATCATTAACCGCTGTTGGATTAATGACTGGCCGATAATCTCGTTCATGGTCTGCGGCTGAATGATCGGCAACGCCGGATCGACTTTCGCCAGGGCATTCTTAACCGTACTGGTCGCTGCCTCCGGCTTGAACGCCGTCTTGACCGTGACTGCCAGGAATTGATTCGAGCGTTGCGGCCAGGGCCGGTAAAACTCAATGTCGTTCGCCTGTTCCAAACGAATCGAGCGCACGTCGCCCACAATGCCGATCACTTCAGCCGGCAGACCGGTGTTGTTGTCGGTGCCGAAGAATATCTGTTTCCCGATCGGATCTTCGCCGCCCGGATACAATTTCTGCACGGTCGACTTGCTCAGGATGACCACGTTTGGTTTGTCGAATCCATCGCGCTCGTCGAAATCGCGGCCCGCGAGCAACGGAATCCCAAACGTTTTCATGAATCCCGGCGACACGCTGCGGGTCAGGCCCAGCGGACGTTGATTGACCGCCACCGGGTTGCCATCCACCCGCGCGTAGGGCGAACGAGACTGGCCGCCGCCGAGCGGCACTCCATCGCCGGCTGAAGCTAGCTCGATTCCAGGCGAGTTTTTCAATTCCGCCAGAAGGCGATCGACAAAGAGAGCCTTGGCGGCGGGATCGGGATATTGCCCCGGCGGAAGGCCGATGAAGCCGACCCAAAGGCGTTCCGGATTAATTCCTGACGCCTGCTGGCTAAGGCGCACGAAACTCGCGATCAGTAGCGACGCGCCGGCGAGAAGCACAACCGACAATCCCACCTGCACCGCGACGAGGCCGCGACGAAATCGTTGTTGGCCGCGACTGCCGGTCATGGCCCGCCCGCCATCCTTCAAGCCATCGACCAAATCGGCGCGGGAACTTTGCCAGGCCGGATAGAGACCCATGGCGAACCCCGTGAGGAGCGAGAGACCGAGCGTGAAGAGCAGGACCGGCGTATTCAACGACAGGCTGGCCTCGAGCGGGAAATTACGCCCGGCGAGTTTTGGAATTACCGAAACAACCCAAAGCGCGAGACAGGTGCCGACGACGCCCGCGATCAAACTGACGAGGACGCTCTCAAAAACGAAAAGGCGGACGACGCTGCCGCGCGACGCGCCCAGGGCCATCCGTAACGCAATCTCACGACGGCGGCCAGTGAACCTAACGAGCAGTAGATTGGCGACATTGCTGCAGGCGATCAGCAAAACGAACCCGACGGCACCGAGCAAAACGAAAAAAGGCTGGCGTAAATTGCCAGTCGCATCCTCCGCGGCGGTCTTAACCACCGGCGACCAGCTGTTATCTGCCGCTTCCGGCCGGGCTTCCCGATAACTCTTTTGCAGAATCTGGAGAGGGCCGACGGCCTGATCCGCCGTTACTCCCGGCTTGAGGCGACCGACCACGCGCAGAAAACTTACGCCGCGCATCAGCCGTTCCTGGGTCAAGCCTGGCAGCTGGAACGGTTTGGCGGTGAAGACGGCGGCGTCGCGTCCGAACCAGGCGACCGGAAGATTCGGGAGCACACCGATGACCGTCGTGGCGACGCCGTTCAGATTGATGTTGCGCCCGACCGCCTGCGGATCGGAGTTCAAATATTTCCGCCAGAAATTCTGGGTGACGAGCGCGACGTCGGCTTTCATTTCTTCCTCGGGGAGAAAAGTCCGGCCCATGATCGGGTGAATGCCGAGGGTATCGAAATAGTTCGCGGTCGTATTGGCGCCGAACAATTGAATCGGATCGCCTATGCCGGTGAGGATGTAGCCTGTGCCCGTGTCCGCCGCGAAGCTGGTGAAGATGGTTTGTCCATCGCGGAAATGCCAAAAACGCGGGACGCTCATTGGCAATTGCGAGAGATTTCGCTCCTTCGCTTCGGCCTCGAGAACCACGAGACGATCTGGGTCCTGAAACGGCAGGCCTTTCAGGAACAGGTCGTTGATTAGACTAAAGATGGCGGTGTTCATCCCGATGCCGAGCGCGAGGGTGACTACGGCAAGAAGCGTGAACGCGGGAGACTTCAGGAGTTGGCGGAGAGCGAAGCGGAGATCGATCATAAGAATTTTCGATTTTGGAATTTCGATTTTCGATTGGAGAAGTTCATTGGGCGCGGAGAGCGAGGAGCGGGTCGACGCGGGCGGCGCGGCGGGCTGGGAGATAGCTGGCCAGGAGCGCGAATGCGCCCAGGACCGTCACGACCGCGGCGAAAGTGAGCGGATCGGCGGAAGCGGTTTGGAAGAGCAGGCTGTTGATGGTGCGGCTCAGGGCGACGGCGAGGATCAAGCCGATGGTGAGGCCAATCGCGGCGAGCCGCGTGCCGTCCCAGACGATCATTCGCAGGATGTCTTTTCCTTCGGCGCCCACGGCGAGGCGGACGCCGATCTCGGACGTTCGCTGGCTGACCGCATACGACATCACGCCATAAATTCCAACCGCCGCCAGGAGGAGCGCGAGCCCGGCAAACGCCATCAGCAGAGACGAGCTAAAGCGAATCTGCGCCATCGATTTCGCGACCCACTGCTCCATCGTCCGCACTTCAGAAACCGGCTGGTCTTTGTCCATGGCATGGACCTGCGCTTCGACTGGTTGAGCAAGCCCGAGCGGATTGCCCGCTGTGCGGACAGTCAGTGTCATCAGGCTGTAAGCGAGCTGTGGATGGGGCCAATAACCGAACGGTTTTGCCGACGAAGCGAGATCAACCGCGTGGGTGTTGCCGACCACGCCGATGATTTCCGTCGGCACGTTCTTCTCCAGCATGTTGATCGTGACGCGTTTCCCGATCGGGTCCTGGTTTCCGAAATATTGTTGGGCGAACGCGTCATTCACGATGACGACGTCGCGTTTCTCCTGCATTTCCTCCTCGGTAAAAAAGCGGCCGCGGATGAGTGGAATCTTGAGAGTGCGAAAGAAACCGTTGTCGCAAACCGTGACGTCGATTGTTTTGCCCTGGCCCGGAGCGGGCGGCGGTTCGCCTTCAATCGTGAAATCCGTCCCGGCGCCGAGACCAGCCATCGGGAGATAGCTGATCGCGCCCACGGATTGCACTCCGGGAAGAGTGGCGACGCGCGCAGTCAGCTCGCGAAAGAAGCGGATCCGCGCGCCGTCATCCGGATATTTCGCGCGGGGCAATTGCATCCGCATGGTGAGGACGTTGGCCGGATCGAAACCGGGATCGACCTGGCGCATCGAGGCGAAACTGCGGAGCATGAGACCGGCGCCGATCAACAGCACGACCGCGAGCGCGATCTCGGCGATCACAAAAGCGTGGCGCAATTGTCGATGGCGCAAGCCGCCGCCGATCTGGCGTCCGCCCTGGGTAAGGGCCTGCTGAACATCGGCGCGCGATCCTTCCAGCGCCGAGGCGAAGCCGCAGCCCACCGCGGTCGCAATGGAGATCGCGCCCGTAAACGCGAGGACCGGGTAGCTGAGCGAGAGATGACCGATTGCCGTGAGATCGATCGGGCTCAGGGTTTCGAGCAGGGCAAGGCTCCATTGCGCGACCAGCAAGCTGACGAGTCCCCCGAAAATTCCGAGCAACAAACTTTCCGTCAGCAGTTGTTTGACGATCTGCCCGCGGGTCGCGCCGAGGGCGGATCGAACCGCGAGCTCGTGTTTGCGAGCGGCGCCGCGCGCGAGAAGAAGGTTGGCCACGTTCGCGCAGGCGATAAGAAGCACGAACGCGACGGCGCCGGACAAAACCAGCAGGGCCGGACGGATTTCTCCTGATAATTCCTGGCGAAGCGGCACCACTTTCGTGCTCCAACCCGTGTCGAACTCGGGCAATTCCTGGGTGACGCTGGAGTAGATCGAACGCATTTCGTTGCGCGCGCTCTCGACGGTTACGCCGGGCTTCAGCCGGCCGATGACGGTAAGGTAACGGCCTTGCGCCTGGCGGGCCTCCGGTCCGAGAACGTAGGGCCACCAAAAGTCGACCGGCTTATTCACGAGCGAACCGGCCTTCAAATAGAGACGCACCGCAGGCGGCATCACGCCGATCACTGTTTGCGGTTTTCCCTGCAACTGAATGATGCGCCCGATGATCGATTGGTCGGACGCGAAACGCCGCTGCCAAAGTTCGTAACTCAGGATGACGACCGACGCTTTCGGGTCTGCGCTTTCCTCTGCCGTGAAAGCGCGTCCGAGAATCGGGCCAACGCCGATCACGGAGAAATATTCCGCGGTGACGTTTTGCGCGATCAGTTCCTCCGGGTTGCTCCCGTCGGTCAGGTTCGCGCGTGTCTCCGCGTAAGCCGCCATGCTTTCGAACGAAGTGGCGCGTTCCTTCCAACGAATGAAATTCGCCGGCCCGACGACATTCGAGACGCCCGGGCGTTTCACGTTTGTCTCCCAGATGACTGCGATGCGGTTGGCGTCCCGATAGGGCAAACGTTCCAGAAAGACCGCGTTAACAACCGTGAAAATCGCGCTGTTCACTCCGATCCCGAGCGCGAGCGTCAGAACAGCCACGAACGTAAAGCCCGGCGATTTCAAAAGCTGTCGGAAAGCAAAGCGTAGGTCGTTCATGGGTATTTTCGATTGGCGGAATTCATTCGGCGCGAAGAGCGATGACGGGGTCGACTCGAGAGGCGCGGCGCGCGGGAAGCCAGGAGGCGAGGGCGACGCCGGCGGAGAGAACAGCCGCGGCGCCGAGCCAGATCAGAAAGTTGGCTGATGGAATCTCGGGCCATTCATGTTGCGCGACGCGAGACGTGGCCCAGGCCGCGATACCGCCAGCAACAAATCCAATGGCGAGAAGCCGTGCGCCCTGACTCGCGACCAAACGAATGATGGCGGACGTGGTTGCTCCCAAAGCGAACCGAACGCCGAACTCGCGTGTCCGCCGCGCCACTTGCAGAGCGAGCAAACCGTAAACCCCAATACAAGCGAGCAGTAATCCCAGGACGCCGAAAAGCGCGACGAGAACGAAAAGAAATCGCTCCGTGACCCATGTCTCCGCCGCCGCGGCTTCGAGGGAAATCATGGCGTAGGCCGCGAGGCGTGGGTCGGCGCGGGTTAGCGCAGTCCGCAAAGAGCCTTCCAAGGCCTTCGGTTCGCCGGCGCTTTCGACGACGTAAGTCATTTCGTCGCCGCCGATCGTCAGCCAGCGGGACAACGGGATCGCCACGGTCCCGACCACTTCCCCATCATGCGGATCGACGATGGCTTTTGTGTCGGCAACGACGCCGACGACCGTGTACCACGGCCTTGGATTATCGAGCCGTCCATGCTTGACCCGTTTTCCCAGGGGATCCTGGCCGGGCCAAAAACGGCGCGCGAACGCTTCGTTCACGATGCACACCTGCGGCGCGTCCGCGGTGTCGGTCTCGGCGAATTCGCGGCCGCGCACCAGCCGTTGTCCCACCGTCGAGAAATACCCGGGGCCGGCTCCGCGCATGTAGGCGAGGTAAATCCCGCGCGGCTCCGGCGGCTGACTTCCTTCCGGAACACAGCTCATCAAATCGCGGGCCGCTTCCATCGGGGAAGGCGCCGTCACCGCTGCCGATCGAACGCCCGGGAGATTTCGTAATTCGGCGACGGTCTTCTCGATCGTCCGCATGCGGGAGTCGGCGGAGTCAAAAAGCCGTTCCGACAGCATCGAGTTGAAGACAATGCGACGATCGGTGGCGAAGCCCCACGGTTCGTGGACAACTTTGCGGAAATATTGCGTCAAGCTCAGGCTGCCCATGAGCAACACGGCGGCGATCGCGATTTCGAGCACGATGAGTCCGCCGAGCAATCGTTTGGTCCCGCGATCGAGGGTCGCGCCGCGGCCGATGCCGCCGAGCGCGCTTCGCAAATCCGCGCGCGAGGCGCGCCACGCCGGCAGCAACCCAAAGCCGACGCCAATCAGGAACATCGCGCCGGTTGCGAAAGCGAAGACCGGCCAATCGAGCCGCACCCCGTAATCAAATTCGCGGATCGCGCTGCCGGTGGCGTCCGTGCCCTCAGGGCTAAGGGCGACGAGTGCAGGCGTGAGCCAACCGGCGATAAGTAATCCAACAAGCGTACCGAAAGCGGCCAGTACCAGCGCCTGCATCACACCCTGGCGAATAAGCCGGCCGCGCGTCGCTCCGATCGCGGAGCGCAACGCCATCTCGCCGTCCCGTTCAACCACCCGGGCGAGCATTAATCCGGCGAAGTTCGCCGCGGCCACGAGCAACGCGCAGAGTCCGGCGCCCGCGATCAAAAGAAGCTTCGGACGCAGGTTCATGACAAAGCTGTCGCGCAGCGGGATCAGGTAAGCGCGCAAGGCGTTGTTCTTGTCGGGCGCGGCCTGGTTGATTGCGGCGCACATGCGACGGCCGGCCGCATCCGCCTGCTCGAGCGAAATTCCCGGACGCAAGCGGGCGACGCCATAGAGATAGTGGTTCGATTGCGAATTGGCCGCAAAGCTCAACCCAATCGGGAGCCAGAATTGGGCGCGGTACGGATGGCGGAAGGTCTTCGGCATCACGCCGACGACTGTGTAAGGCGCGTCGTCGAGCTTGAGCTTCAGTCCGATAACATCTTCGCGCCCGCCAAGATTCCGTTGCCAGAAATCGTAACCGACGATGACAAGGCGCGGACCGCCCGGCTGATCTTCGGCCTCAGTGAAATTGCGTCCGCGAGCGGGCTGGAAACCGAGGACCGTCAGGAAGTTCGAGCTGATCCGGGCCGCCGGGAAACTTTGGGTAGGCTCCCCGGCATTCGAGACAGTCACGCTGGCGCCGGTGGCGACACCGATTCCCTCAAAGATATCGCGGCCGTATTCGCGCCATTGCTGCACGGTTTTCTCGGCCAGGTTCAGCGCATTACTTCGCGCCCCGTTCTCGTCGAACGTTTCGTAGACGCGGACGAGCCGGTCTGCATTCGGAAAAGGCAAGGGACGCAGGAGCGCGCTTTCGATTACCGAAAAGATGGCGGTGTTCGCGCCGATGCCGAGCGCGAGCGTGGCGATCGCCACAATGGCGAAGCCCGGCGATTTCCAAAGCTGGCGGAAAGCAAATCGTAAGTCGTTCATCATCTCGTCACTTGTCACTCGTCACATGTCACTTCCCCTTTCATTCGGCGTGGAGGGCGACGATGGGATCGACGGCGCTGGCCCGGCGGGCGGGCAACCAGCAGGCCACAAAGGCGACCAGGGTCAGGGCGAGCGAGAGAAGGACAAACGTAATCGGATCGCTCGCGCTAATTCCGTAGAGCAATGAGGCGATGAGTCTCGTCAGGCCAAGCGAGGCCGCGACTCCGAAGATGACGCCGGCGGCCACCAGCGTCATGCCCTGGCGCAGGATCAACCGCAGGACATCGCTCCGTTGCGCGCCGAGCGCGATCCGGATTCCAAGCTCTCGCGTCCGTTGAGCGACCGAATACGAAATCACGCCATACAAACCGACCGCGGCCAGGATCAGCGCTGCTCCCGCGAAAATGCTGAGCAACATCATCGTGAATTTTTTCTGGAGCAACGTTCGCGCGATGATGTCGTTCATCGTCCGCGGATTACCGAGCGGCACCGACTTGTTCACGCTCCAGACCGCCTGCTGCACGGCCGGCAGGAGCGTCAGCGAATTTTCCGGCGTGGTCCGGACGGCGATGAAAACGGAGGGCCATAATCCCTGGCCGAGCGGCTGGTAAAGTTCAGGCCGAGGCGCGGTTTCGAGGGCAAGATGGCGGACATTGCCCACCACGCCCACGACCTGAAGCTTTTCGTTTTTCGGCCCGTAGTTCTCGACGTATTGGCCGATCGGATCTTCGCCGGGGAAAACGTCCTTGGCGCATTGTTCGTTGATGATCGCGACGCGGGTCGAGTCCTTCGTGTCGTGCTCGTTGAAATTGCGGCCGCGGACGAGGGGCATGCCCATGGTCTGGAAATAATCCGCCGTCGCTACCCGGATGTCGGCGTTGTCCTGTTTTGTGCTGCCGGGCCGGTTGAAAGTGCGGGAACTGTTTCCGCCCGAGAATGGAAGCCGGCTCACGGCGGCGACGTGCTCGACCCCTGGAACGGTCGCGGTCTGTTGCAGAATCTGCTGATAAAATTGGACCTGTTGATCGTCATTCGCCTTCGCCGAGGCGCCGATCGTGAAGACCAGGAGACGGTCGGGATCAAATCCGGGCGCGACCTTCGTCAGGTTGGCGAAGCTCTTGATCATGAGCCCGGCGCCGATCAGGAGAACGAGCGACAGGCCCACTTCCGTCGCAATGAGGAACGCGCGCCGTCTGCTTCCGCCGGCCGTGCTGCCGCGCTCACCCTGTTTCAAGGACTCGGCCGGGTTGCCCGAAGCGGAGGTGATCGCAGGGGCGAGCCCGAACAGGATGCCGGTCACAACCGACACCACCAGACTGAAGGCCAGGACCGGGCCATTGAGACCGATCTCCTTGAAATTGCGCAATGCCGGCGGCGCCATCGCCATCAGCAACGGGATCGCCCACGCGGCGAGCACCGCGCCGATCGCTCCCCCGATGACCGCGAGGAGCACGCTCTCGGTGAGCAATTGCCGGATCAGGCGCGACCGGCTGGCTCCCATCGCGGCCCGGATGGAGATCTCGCGCGAGCGGGTGGCGGCGCGCGCCAGCAAAAGGTTCGCGACATTCGCGCAGCCGATGAAAAGGAGGAAGCCGACCGCCGCGAAGAGAAGGAGGAGCACGGGACGAATTCCGCCGACGACATCCTCGTGCAACGGCGTGACGCGAATGCCGACATCCTGGTTGTCGTTTTGGTATTGCTGCTCGAGCCGGCGGCTGATCGCGTCCATCTCGGCGCGCGCTTTCTCGAGGGTGACGCCGGGCTTCAAGCGCGCGAAGACGTCGAGGTAATTGCTGCCGCGGATCGGGCGCGGGTCGACATTCGGGCGGAGAGAATTTGTCGGGATGCCGAAGGCGGATGGCACCCAGAGTTCGCCGTAGCCGTCCGGCAGATAATTCGGCGGCATGATGCCGACGACCGTGTGCGGCTCGTCGTTGAGCGAGATTTCACGGCCAATGATGTTGCGATCGGAGCCGTAACGCCGCGCCCAAAGTTCCGAGCTGAGGACGACGACGTGGCTGTGTCCCGGCTGTTCATCCGACGGCAGCAGGGTGCGGCCGAGGATCGGCGAAACGCCGAAGAGCGGGAAGAGGTTCGACGTCGCCATCGTGCCGCGCACGCGTTCCGGCCGGTCGCCATCGCTCAGGCTGAATTGCTCGCCACGCGAAGCCGAGACCTGGGTGAACACGTCATTCTGCGCGGCGTAATCGATGTAATTGGCCGGCGCAAACGCGCCGCCCGGCGTGCCGGTGCTGCGCTGGGTTGGATCGAGGACCAGGATTTTTTCCGAATCGGGATACGGCAACGGATGGAGAAGCACGCCGTCGATCACACTGAAGATGGCAGTCGAGCTGGCGATGCCGAGCGCAAGAGTAATGAGCGCGGCCAAAGTGAAGCCCGGATTTTTCAGCAGCATCCGGACGCCGTAGCGAAGATCGTAAATCAGGGTGGTCATAATTATTCCGCTCGAAGAGCGACAATGGGGTTGACCCGGCAGGCGCGGCGGGCGGGGAGCCACGCGGCCAGGATGGTGACGACGGAAAGGATCAGGCCGACCATCAGGTAGGTCTGCGCATCCAGCGGCGAAACGCCGAAGAGAAAGCTGCGAATGACGCTGGCGGACGCAAGGACAGCGAGGGCGCCAACGACGATGCCGATGCCAAACAGCCGCAGCCCGTGGCCCATGACTAACCCACGGATGTGCGCGGGGCGCGCTCCAAGCGCGAGCCGCACCGCGATTTCTCGCAGTCTCCGCGTCGCGCTGTAAGCCAGCACCCCATACAACCCGACGGCAGCGAGGAGTAACGCAAGCCCCGCGAAGATCGTGAGCAGGAACGAGAGCAGCCGTTGCGTCGCCCATGTTTCGGCCACGCGTTCTTCCATCGAACGGACATCGAAGACTGGCTGAGTTGGATCGAGCCGGGCGACGATATCGCGAATCGGTTTCTCGAGGCGCTTCACGTTGCCGGAGCCCCGGACGAGCAGAGTAAGATTCGTGCGGCCAATCTGTGTTTCCGGAAAGAAAAACGCCGGGGTCGGCATTGCGTCGTCGTAGCCGCGCATCTTCAGATGTGGCACAACGCCGACGATCTCGTAAAGCCGCTGACCGCCTTCGACCACATCCGATTCCGTATCAACCATCAGCCGCTTCCCGATCGGATCCTGGCCCTTGAATGTCGTGTCGGCCAGTAACTGGTCGATAATGACAACCGGCGGCGAATCGACGCGATCGCGTTCGTCGAAGGTTCGTCCGCGAATCAGGTTTATTTTGAGGGTGGCGAAATAATCGCCCTGCACGACTTCATAATCGGCCGACGGTTGCTGGCTGGGATCGGTCGGCGGTGCGCCTTCCGGCATGAAACTGAGCTGCCAACCGCTGAGCATCGGCGGGTTTGCAGAGAGGGCCGCCCTTTGCACTCCCGGCAGCTTGCGGACTTCGCCGAGCAAACTGTTCGTGAAATTTAAGATCGGCTGCAGCTCCGTATATTTTGTGAACGGCATTTCGATTCGAACCGTGAGCATGTCCTGCGGATCGAAGCCGAGCCGCGTCGACTGCATTTTCGCAAAGCTCTTGAGGACAAGGCCAGCCGCGGTCAGGAGCAACAACGTCAACGCCACCTCGACGACCACGAGCCAGTCGCGGCTCCGGCGCGCAGATTTCGTTTCCGAGCTTCCATGCGAGCCGGCTTGGAGCGCGGTGTTGATGTCGGTCCGCGCCGCCTGCCAGGCGGGCCAGAGTCCGAACAAAATCGTGGTTAATGTCGCCAGGAGAAAAGTGAACGCCAACACCCGCCAGTCGAATCCGATCCCTTCGAAGCGCGGCGCGCCAGCCGGAGCGAAAGCGACGAGAGCGTCTCGTCCCCAGGTGGCGAAGATCAATCCGAGCGCGCCGCCGATTGTGGAAATGACAAAGCTCTCGAGCAATAGCTGGCGCACGATCTGGCCGCGCCCGGCACCCATCGCTGCGCGAACCGCAAACTCCCGGGCGCGTGCGGCCCCACGCACGGCCAGGAGATTCGCTAAGTTCGCGCAGGCGATGAGCAAAACCACCGCAACCGCGCCCAAAAGCAGGGCGAGGCTCGTTCGGTAATTGCCGAGAAGATTGTCGAGGAGCGGACGGACGTTTGCTCCCACACCGGTGTTGGTGGCCGGATAAACTTTTTCGAGACGGGCGGAGATTGCTTTTATCTCGCTCCGCGCCTGTTCGACTGTCACGCCCTGCTTGAGCCGGCCCCAGCCGAAGAACATTGGGTGATTGGCCCGGTTCTGCCACCCGGGATTCGCCGCGCGGCGCATCACCGCGAACCACGCGTCAACACCGTGCGGCGAATCCATCTCGCGCGGCATAACGCCAATGACCGTGACCGGGGTGCCGTGAAATTCCATCGGCTGCCCAACGATTTTCGGGTCGCGATGAAAGACGCGGTCCCAGATCCGATCGCTGATAATCGCGAGCGGCGGTGCACCGGGCTTGTCTTCATCTTCGGTAAAGGTCCGGCCGAGCTGCGGCTGCAGACCGATTACGCTGAAAAAATTGGCGGTCACGTACGCGACGGAGATTCGCTCCGGTTGCCCGCCGGCAAGGCCGCCGATGTTGCGCGACTCCAACCGGCTCATCGCGAGATGCTCAAATGACTTGCTGTCGTTACGCCAGTCGACGTAATCCGGCAGCGCGATCGACGTGTCGGTGCCGTTGATCACTTCGTTCAGATAAACGAGCCGCTCCGGTTGTGGATACGGCAGCGGCCGAAGCAGAACGTGGTTAACCACGCTGAAGATGGCGGAGTTCGCACCGATGCCGAGCGCAAGGGTGAGCACCGCGATGATGGTGAAGCCGGGCGATTTCCGGAGTTGGCGGAAGGCGAAGCGAAGGTCGTGCATATTAATTTTCGATTTTCAATTTTCGAATTTCGATTGGCAGATCAGGTGGTCCATATGTCCCCAAAAGCTCGTTTGAAATTGGCGCCGAGAATTTTTTCTACGGCCGCGGTCTTGTGGCCGCGTTTCAGGAGCGCGTCGGCAATCAGCTCCATTTTCCGCGGCGTGTTGAGGTCCGGGATGTAGGTCGGCCGATCTTCGCCCGGAGCGGCGATCCCATCCGCCTTCCGCTTTTCGGTGTCCTTCTTCATCTCCGCCAGGTCGCTCTCGCCGACTTCGAAGAAGGAAACGTCACTTCCGATCCCGACATGGTCCTCGCCGCAAACCTTGAGGGCGTGCTCCAGGTGTTGGAGGTAATCGTCGCGCATGGGCTGCTTCGGCGAAGCCGTGATGTAGGGCAGCATGTAAATGCCCACGACGCCTCCCTTGTCCGCGAGCGCCTTGAGCTCCCGGTCCTCCTTGTTTCGCGGATGCTGATAAATGGCGCGGCAACCGGCGTGGGTGATCAGCGGCGGCTTGCTCGAAGCGGCGATGCCGTCGGCCGTCGTTTGGGTGTTGGAATGGCTTAGGTCCAGCGCGACGCCAAGCTCATTCATCTTCGCGATCGCCTGCCGGCCGAGGTCGGTCAGCCCATCCGTCTCGCCGTCGAGGCAACCGACTCCAAACGGCGTGCGCCGATTGTAATTGAGCTGCATCACTCGCACGCCGAGTCCGCGAAAAGTTTCGATCCGCTCGATCTTGTCCTCGAGCATGGCGGCGGATTCGAACGAATAGATGACGCCGAGTTTTTTCTCGGAACGCGCCCGATCGAAATCGGCGGCGATGCGCACTTTGAGAAAGAGCTCGGGCCGCTTCTCCATGAGCTGGTCCGCCTTGGCGATATCGGCCACGGTGCTGGCGAAATCGCCCATGGCGCCGCCGAGCGTCGCCTTGACCGCGGTAATCCCGGAGTCGCGGATTCCCTTCGTGATCTCCTCCTGGTTCGGCCGGGTGAGCAGCCAGCCGATCGAGGCCAGCGCGTTCCCGTCGAGAATGAAGGAATCGCGATAAATCTTCGCGGCCTCCGCCGATATTTTCGCGTCGTCCGCCGCCCAGGTCAAAATGGGCGTGAGCGCAGCGATGGCTGCGGCGCCGCCCAAAGACCTCGTAAATTCACGACGTGTCACCATGGCGTTCATTCGGCCCGGAGGGCCGCCACCGGGTCCGCCTTGGTGGCGCGGAGCGCCGGGAGGAGCGCGGCGAGCAGGCCAATAAGGGCGAGAACGACAGCCACGCCGGCGAAAACAATCGGATCGTAGGCTTTCGTTCGAAAGAGGAGCGTTTCCATCAAACGCGCGACCGCGGCGGCCGCGAGCAAACCGATCACGAGCCCGAGAGCGGTCAGACGCGCGCCCTGCCCGAGCACGAGCCGCAAAACGTCGCGCACCTGCGCGCCCAGCGCGTAGCGAATGCCGAACTCGCGGGTGCGTTGCGCGACGCTGTAGGCGATGAGGCCGTAAAGGCCAATAGCCGCGAGCAGCAACGCCAGGACCGCGAAGAGGCTGAAGAGCGTGAGATAAAGTTGCGGCTGAGTGAGGCTCGATTTCACGAGCGACTTCACTGGCGCCACGTTCGAGATCGTTTGCTCGGGATTGAATTCCCAAATCGTGCGCTGGATCGTTTGGGAGAGCGTCTCAACTGGAAGCGGCGACCGAACCAGCAGGGTGGCGAACGGAATGCCCCGCTGGTTCAGGGTCGCATAAGCTTGATAAGGCGTGACCGCGTTCAAACCATTCCGCGGGACGTCGCCGACCACGCCGATCACTTCGAGCGCGGTCGGATTCGGTTGCTGCCGGCTCGGCGGCAGGATCAACCGTTTTCCGATGGGATCCTCGTTCGGGAAAAATTTCCGGGCCGTCGAGTGACTCAGAACGATAACTTTCGGCGCGTTGTCGTTGTCCTGTTCGGTGAACAAGCGTCCCGCGATCAGTGGAATGTGCATCGTCGCGAAATAGGACGTGCTCACAGAGTCGTAGAACGCGGGCGGCAGTTTCGCGCTGTCGTCCGGCACCCCGGAGATCGAGAAAGTCGCCGGGATTCCCCACGTGAACGGCATCGTCTGGGTCAATCCGACCGATTCTACTCCCGGCACCGCGCCGATCCGTTCGAGGACCTGGTGATAGTAATCGGTCCGCTTCGGGCCGGTATCGTAACGAGTCGGCGAAAGCGTCAGCACCATGCTGAGCGTGTTCTCGATCTGGATGCCGGGATTGACCCGAACAATGGCGCCGAAACTTTTCCAGACGAGCCCCGCGCAAACGAGCAGGACCAGAGTCAGCGCGATCTGTCCGACGACAAGCGCGCCGCGGAGCCGAACCGACTGCAAACCGGAGGATCCTTTGCTGCCTTCGCGCAAAGAATCGATCGCTTCGACACGCGTTGCGGAGAGCGCCGGAAACAGACCGAAAGCGATGCCGGTGATCAGCGCCGTCAAACCGGTAACCGCGAGCACGGTCGTGTTCAGGGCGATCTCGTCGCCGCGGGGAATCCAATCGCGGGAGAGCGAGGCCAGCAGCAGATCCAATCCCCAACTCCCGACGAGGACGCCGCCGATTCCCCCCATCGTCACGAGCAGAAGCGACTCAAGCAGGTGACCCCGCGCGATCGCGGACCGGCTTGCCCCGAGCGCGAGGCGAATGGCGACTTCCCGCTGCCGCGTGGACGCGCGGACGAACTGAAGCCCGGCGACATTCGCGCAGGTAATGAGAAGAACGAGCAAGGACGCACCCACCACCAGCAGCAAACCTTCCCGATAACTGCCGATGACGTCATCGCGCAGCGGGCTGATCGCGAAATCCCAGCCTTTGTAGAATTTCGGATCGTTCTGGGCCAGGCGCGCGGCGATCGTCGACATCTCTGCCTGGGCGGTCGTGTTGGAAATTCCCGGCTTCAATTTTCCCATCACCCACCAGAAACGCGCGTTCGCGACCGCGTTCTCCCCGCCTTCATTGGGAAAAATCCGCCAGAGCGAGGCGACCCCGAACGGGTCCTTGAAGGTACGCGGCATGACGCCGATTACCTCGGTCGGCACATCGTTGAGGGTAACCGACTGACCGACGACTTCGCGCCGGCCGCCGAATTGTTTCTGCCAGAGGTCGTAGCTCAGGACGACCGTCGATTTTGCGCCGCCGGCTGCGTCTTCGCTCGTGAAGGTCCGGCCAATCAGCGCCTTTTCGCCAAGTGCCTTGAAGTAATCCTGCGTGACCAGTCCGCTGCTGAGGGACGTCGGTTTTTCGATCCCGGTCAGGTTATCGTAGTTGTAACGGGACCCGCCGAGGGCTTCGAACGAGGTCGCCTGCTTTTCGACGTCGCGGAAGCCGGCAGGAGCGAACCCGATGCCTTTCAGATTTTCCTGGGGATTGCGCGAAGTGACCGTCACCAGCCGGTCGGCGTCCGGATACGGCAGGGGCGAAAGCAGGACCGCGTTGACGACCGTGAAGATGGCGGTGTTGGCGCCGATGCCGAGCGCGAGGGTGAGCACCGCGACCAGGGTAAATCCCGGCGATTTCCGAAGCTGACGAACGGCGTAGCGGAGATTCATGAAAATTTCCGATTTTCGAATTTCGATTTTCGATCGCCGTTCATCACATCACTGGTCACATGTCACTCGTCACCGCTTCCCGTTTTTGTTTATTCAGCGCGCAGAGTGACGATTGGATTAACGCGGGAGGCCCGGCGGGCCGGCAGCCAGCAGGCGACGATGGCGGCTACGATCAGCACAAAGGTGACGACCGCGTAGATCAGAGGATCGTTCGCGTTCACCCCGAAGAGCAGGCTCCGAATCACGCGCGAGAACGCGACCGCCCCGACAAAGCCGACGACCAGACCCACGATGAGCAGCCGCATTCCCTGCCCCAGCATCATCATCCGGATTTGCGAGGGCATCGCTCCGAGCGCGAGCCGCACGCCGATCTCGCGCATCCGCCGGAGACCGTTGTACGCCATCACGCCGTAGAGGCCGACGATCGCGAGGGTGAGGGCAAGAATTGCAAAGCAGGCCAGGAGAAAACTCATCAGCCGTGGCGTCGCCCACGTTTCCTCGACGCGTTCCCGCATCGTCTTGAAATCAAACGCCGGCTGCGAGGCGTCGAGCGACGCCACGATGTCGCGCACTGGTTTCTCGAGCGACTTCGGGTTGAGCGTCGTTCGCAGGAGAACAACCATCCCGTTCGCCGAAATCTGTTTCGCCGGCAAATACGCCTGCGGCAGGATCACCGTCTCCTCGAATCCGTAAACCTTCAGGTGAGGCACCACCCCCACGATCATCCGGTCCTCGTTCTCACCTTTCTCCCCGGTGTGCATCCGGATGTGTTTGCCGATCGGGTCCTGCCCCTGGAAATAGCGATCGACGAAGAGCTGCGAAACGATGATCACCGGCGGCGAGCCTTTCTTGTCCATCGCCTCGAACGCGCGCCCGCGGAGCAGCGGCGTCTTGATCGTTTGGAAATAGCCTTCCGTTACCACCGCCATTTCGGCCGACGGGAACTTGCCGGGTTCCGGTTCCTGCATTCCCTCCGGCACGAACGACGTTTGCCAGCCGGTCATGAGCGGCGGGTTCGAAGCGATGGCTGCGTTTTGGACCCCGGGGAGTGCCGATAATTTCTCCAGCAGCGCCTGCTGAAAATTCCAAACCTTGTTTTCGTCCGAATAACTTGGCTCCGGCAGATCGACTCGCGCGGAGAGAAGCAGCTGCGGATCGAACCCGAGCCCGACGTTGCGCGCATTCGCGAAGCTCTTCAGGACCAGGCCGGCGGTGCTCAATAGAATCAGGGTGAGCGCGACTTCCGCGATGACGAGCAGGTCACGCGAACGTTTCGCGCCGGCCGTTTCCGAGCTGCCGTGGCCGCCCGATTTCAGGGCGAGCTGAATGTCGGCGCGGGAGGTATGCAAAGCGGGCCAGAGCCCGAAGAGCACGCTGGTCACGAACGACAAGGCGAGGCTGAAAACGAGGACCCAGCTGTTGAGCGCGATGTTTTGGAAGCGCGGCACTCCCGGCGGCGCCAGCGCCACCAACAAATCCCGGCCCCAGGCCGCGAGACATAACCCCAGCCCCCCGCCGACCAGCGCGAGCGCCAGGCTTTCGATCAACAATTGCCGGATAATTTGCCAGCGTGATGCGCCCACCGCCGCGCGGACTGCGAACTCTCGCGCGCGCGCCGCGCCCCGCGCCGCGAGCAGATTCGCCAGGTTGGCGCACGCGATCAAAAGGACCAGCGCTACCGCGCCAAGCAACAGGCTCAGGCTGCCGCGATAATCTCCCACCTGGTTTTCGAGTAACGGCGTCACCGTTACGCTCACGCTCGTGTTCGACTTCGGATATTGCTGGGAGAGTCGCGCGGCCAATTCCTTCATCTGCGCGAGCGCTTTCTCAGCGGTCACGCCTTCCTTCAATCGCGCCCAACCGAACAGCCCGGGGTGATTGTCCCGCGTTTGCCACATCTCGTGGTCGGTCCGGCGGGTCAGCGGGAACCAGACTTCCACGGTTCGCGGCGAAAACATCTGCGGCGGCATCACGCCGATAACCGTGTAGGGCTGGTTACCAAAGTTGACCGATTTGCCGAGGATGTTCGGATCGCGGTTGAAGACGCGGGACCAAAGTTTGTCGCTGATCACACAGACGGTGGGTCCGCCAACGCGATCCTCTTCCTCGGTGTAGACGCGGCCGAGCTGCGGCGAGAGTCCGATGACTTTGAAAAAACTGGCCGTAACCAGAGCACCGGAGACCTGTTCCGGCGCGCGGCCTTCCAGCCCGCTCATATTATAGGACTCACGTCGCGAGACGCCCAGTGAGTCGAAAACCGTCTGGTCCCGCTTCCAATCGACATAATCCGGCCACGCCACGGAAATCTGCGGCTGGTTCTGGTCCGTCTCCGTCAGGATGACGATGCGATCGCCCTGCGGATACGGAAGCGGCTGGAGCAGGACCGCGTAAATGACACTAAAGATCGCGGTGTTCGCCCCGATGCCGAGCGCCAGGGTGAGGACCGCGATGAAAGTGAACCCCGGCGTCTTCCGGAGCTGGCGAAGCGCGAAGCGGAGGTCGTTCATGGCGCCTCCGTCTATTTCGCCGCGACTTCGGATGAAGAAGGTTTTATCGAGATGCTGCCCGCGCCCGAACGGAGCACCAGCGATTTCCCTCCACCGTTTATTTTTCCTTTCATGGAATCGCGATCCGTCCGGGTGCCGGTAAAGGGCAGGTCGCTGGTCACGCGCCCCGAGCTTGTTTCCGCTTCCACATCGAGACCGGCATCGAGAGGAACCATGACGTCGATGCTGCCCGCCGAGGTTTCCAGGTTCACGTCACCGGGCACAGGCGACTTCAATTTTGCGCTAATCGATCCGCCGGAGGTGCGCCCAAAGATTTTGCCGTTGATGTTTTCGAAGGCGAGCCGGCCGCCGCTCGTTTCCACCTTCGCGTCGCCGGCGAAATTCCGGACCACGATGGATCCGCCGGAGGTCCGCGCCTCGAGGGAACCGCTCCCCTCGACCGCTTCGATCCGGCCGCCGCTGGTGTCCACTTTAAGAGGGCCATCGCATCCGTTCAGCTCGATGCTGCCGCCGCTCGTCGTCGCGCCGGTCGGGCCTTTCAGGTGGGTGAACTTCAGTTTCCCGCCGCTCGTGTCGGCGCTCATGGTGCCGGCGATTTCGGCCACCATGATCGTTCCGCCGCCGGTGCGCAGTTCTGAGTTAAAACTTTTCGGCACCCGAACGGTGTAACGCGCGTCCATACTGCAGCGCCCCGACCAGTTTAGGTTCTTGTCCTTACCCTGCCGGCGGGCCCGCACCGTGATGGTGTTGCCTTCTTTGCTCACCGTCACCGGAGCGGAGGCGAGATATTCCTTTTCCTGCGCTTCGTTGTCGGAATCGATCTTCCGATGGGCGGCCACGGTTATTTTGTCGTCCGCGCCGGCGGCAACATCGATGGTTCCGAAATCGACATCGACAATAAGTCGGCCCCCGGGCGCGCCATCGAGCGATTGGCTGACATTTTCTTCCGACGAGGCGAAGACGGCGGTGGCGCCGAGAACGAGCAGGAACAGGATGCGAATGATCATAGGGCTAGTGTGGTTGAGTTGAGAAATCGGCGATTCACATCGGAATTCGGACTTCAACCGAACCCCCTTTGCATGCCCTATGCCACGCCCTAAACGTAAGTTCTTTCTACCTATCGGACAGCGGTTTATGGATTATCGAGCTGCGTAACTCGGCGCTCTTTTTTCCCGTCGTCGGGATTTCACCGTCCCATTTTCGAAACGCTTTCTTTGCCATGATTATCCCTTTGACCCAACCCGCACGAATGAGACGATTCTCATCGGTGATAGTTGTTCACATCTATTCCCTAATAGTGAAAGGATTGGGATAGAGATATGTCGAAAATTCTCTGGGAGATATGGGCTCACATCAAAGACGCCCTTTCGCCTATATTTATTAAGCGCACTCGCGGGGGACGGATTGTCTTTGCCTTTCTCGCAATATTTTATCTTAGCGACAAGTTCGACAGCGTCGCCTCCATCTTCGCAAAGGTGAGCAAAATGGGTCCGGTCTGGAAATTTGTTGTTGATGTGATGCAATCACCGGTCTTGCAGATAATTTTATTCTTGGCGGGAGCCATTTGGATTGGCTATGCGGCTCTCCGCGCGCATCCGGACAACTTCCCTGTTCTGACCGAAGAACGTCGAAAAGAACTAATGGCCGCGAACAGAGAAGCGTTGTCTGATCCTGTTGCAACGCCCAGCATACTTGACGCCCCTGGTCCCTGGCAGTCTGCAATTGGACACTCGGCATCCTCCCACTCCCGGCTCAAGAAAATCGACGACTGCGCTAGAGAGGCAGCAAAATTACTCAGAGACGACGGTACCGGAGCCAAGGAGCTTTGGTCTTTCAACGCAATCTGTCAGGCTGGTGCTGACCAATTAGACGACGATGAAGCGGTAAAGGCGGTCTGCGAGATTTTAGTGGGACATGGCTACCAGCACCCCTTTTACGGGCTGGATAATCACGTTTCTCAAGGTGAATGGCTCGATTTTGTCAAAGCGGCGACTCACCGAAGCCTGCAATTGGTTATGAGTGGGGATTATCTACTTCTGGCCGAGCAATGGCCTAAAGAACGCGGTAGGGCAACGCCAACAACTCCGATTCCAAGTCCCATGATGGTGATGGGAATCGTCCTTAGAAACCACGGCATAGGACACCATGGAATCCGCTCGGTAAACCTGGCGTACAATAAATTGAGAAAACTGATAACCGAAGGCGAGGAAATGTTACAGAGCTTTGAATACAGCACTGCGTCGCTTTCGCAGGAAACAATTACCAATTGGGGTCAGCGCCTTATATCGGTTGCCGAAACGTGCGCGTCGATTAGAGAATTGAAGCAGTTAAAGGACGATTATCACAACCGACATATCGGGGTCGGAGAAATGCTGCCTTATGAATTAGGCAAGCCGCCCGAAACATACCCTAGAGTGGAAGAGCTGTTTTCTAAGGTGAAGATTGCTAGGGCAATAGCAAAGCGGCTTGAAGATGAAGATCAAGGTTAAGCGGCCTTCGTTAATTCCGCGTATGGCAACTTCTCAGCCTTCACTAATTTCAGGAGCGTATCGCGGAACAGGAATTTGTTCTCTCGATTGTTAAACCGATGCTCAAGCTCATCCAAATAGGCGTCGAGATGCTTCATCGAAAGCTGACGGTTGGCGCCGAGTAGGAAGTGGTTAGCTGATCTTTCCGTTTACCGTCACAACAAATACTTTGCCCGGTTTCGCTGCTTTCGCCTGCGCCATGAGATCAGGGAAGCATTTCACGAGCTTCCAAGCCTGGGTCCAGAAATCCATCTCAATCCATCTGTCCTTCAGGAAAAAAGTAGTATGGCCGGCGGCTTTCCATGCTTCCACCTCATGGGGATTCTTCCGGATTCGGAGATCGGCCGAGACAATGGTCCAATCAGGCTCCCCGGCCAAAGCGCTCATCCAGGTTTCATCCGGCGTATTCGCAGCAAATCTGTCCTTCAAATGGACGATTTGATGCTCAGGCGCGATGAGCACGTGCACGCTCCTGGCGAGTTTGGTGGAAAGATTGTTGTCGAAAAAGAATCTCACGCCGCTTTTGCGAGCGATTCTTCGAACTCCACCGCGTCGCGGACTTCGTTGGGATGGACTTCATACCAACGCGCAACGATTGCCTGGGAGGAATTCGCCTTTGCGCTTCGGGCCAATATTGCCGTTGGCACGCCGGACTTCATCACAGTCGGTTGCCCGAAATTACGCCTTGGATCGATGACGATTTGCCGATCTTTTCCCAGCGGCCACCAGACGACGTCCGCTCCGGTGAACTCGAGTTCTTTCTGAAACGGCGCCACAATCCGGGCGAATTCGACCTGATCGTTTACCAAGTCAACGAGAGCTTCGTCACAATCCTCCTCGCCCTGTCGCAGGAGAATACTTCTGCCATCCGTAAAAATGCGATTGGAGCAAAACGGATGGGTGGTGCGCAATTGATTCTGCGCTTTCCCGTGGGCGCGGCGCATCGTTCGCCAGCTCACGCCCGCGCGAATGAATGCATCGACAAAGCGGAGCTCAAGGAGGTCGCGAAAGCTGAGGGCCAACTTATTCTCGATCGGTCTGAGTTCGCCCTGCCAGACCGCCTCGGAATGATGCACGCGCTCGCCGCTTTTGAAATCGTAGCCCTTCAACCATCGTCGGATTTTTCCGGTGCTGATCCTGGTCAGGCGCGCCGCCTCTGGGACCGTGTAGAGGCCGGCGTTAAGGAGGTTGGAGTTACTCGCCTGCACCAGCGCTAATGAAGCCGGTCCCGGGCCAGATCGCAATGCTTGTCTTGGGTGCGGAATTCCGCTAACCAAGGCGGACTCGGGCACTCAAACTTCCAAGCGATATCCGAGCGTGTGCACCGTCATCAGATGACGCGGCTCGCCGGGGACGTCTTCGATTTTTTGCCGGAGCTTCGCGATTAATTGATCCAGGGTGCGCGTTGTGCCGAAGTAATCGACGCCCCAGACTTCGTTTAGAAGCGCTTCGCGCGAAACCGCGTTTCCACGTTCGCGATAAAGCACCGACAGCACTTTGAGTTCGCGCGGAGTCAGCTCGATCGACTGTTTCCCCCGTTTCCCACGCAAAGCTTTGCAATCGATCCGCACCTTGCCGAATGCAATCTCCATGGGCAGTTCGCTCGCCGCTCCTCCGGCCTGGGCCCGGCGGAGGAGCGCCTGCACCCGCGCCAGCAGCTCGCGGAGGCTGAACGGTTTGGTCACGTAATCGTCCGCGCCCAGCTCCAGGCCGACCACCTTGTCGATCTCCTGGCCCTTGGCCGAGAGCATCAGGATCGGGACACGGTCCTTCGCGGTCCTAATTTCGCGGCACAATTCGAACCCGCTTTTCCCCGGCAACATGATGTCGAGAATGATCAGGTCGGGTTTGGTTTGTTTGATCAATGGGCCGGCCTGCGCGCCGTCGCCGCACTCCGTGACGTCGTACCCTTCCGCGCGCAGGGCATCGCAAAGCCCGAGCCGAATGTGGGCATCATCCTCAACCACGAGCACTCGCTTTTTCATGTTTCCTCCGTGTTCAAGGGAAGACGCAGAGTGACGTTACTCCCGCCGCCCTCCCGCGCCTGGTAGGTGATCTCGCCGCCGTGTTCCTTCGCCAGCCGCTGGGCGAGCGTCAGGCCAAGGCCGGAACCCTGGATCCCGCTCGCGAGCGAATCGTGCGCCCGATAAAACGCCTCGAAGATTTTCGTTTCTTCGCCAGGAGGAACGCCGGAACCACGATCGAGCACACTCACGTGAACGGAATTCTGCGCCAGGTAACTGTGGACCTCGACCTCTTTCTGTTCGCCGCTGTATTTCTCTGCGTTCGACAGGAGGTTTACGAGAATCTGGGCAAGCGCGTCCTCATCGCCGCGAACGGGATAAGGGGGTGGCGCGGCCTGCCATCGCGTGGTGAATCCCTGCTCGCGCAGATGGAGTTCCTGTCCCTCCCAGGTTCGGACCAGGACGGCGTGCAAATCGAGCGGACGAAAATCGTAACGCTTCTGCTTTCGCTCGAGGCGCGCGAAATCGAGCACGTTGTTAATCAAACGGGTGAGCCGTTCGGCTTCGGCCACAATGATCCTGAGATACTGGGGACGTTTTTCCGCGGAGGCGTTCCCGCTTTGCATCATTTCGGCAAACATCCGGATCGACGTCAGCGGGGTCTTGAGCTCATGCGAGACATTGGAAACGAAATCGGTTTTCTTTTGGGCGAGCGCAAGTTGTCGCCGCGCGTCCGCGAAGACGGCCCAGCCGCCAAAGCCGATGGCCGCCAGGGCCGCCGCCACCAGAAGCAGGAGATTGCGCCGAACCCGGCGGGCGTTTTCCTGCAATTGTTCCGGGCGCACAAGATAGAGCGCCGCTTCCCAGTGCGGCAGCGCCTCGCCTATTTCGGAAGCGACAAACGGGCGGCGCCAATCGCGTCCCGTCACGTTGGCCGGCTGGGTGGCGACCGGGCGGGTTTTGTCGTTCAGGAGCGCGAGGACATAATCGGGCGCGGGATTATCGGGCAACGCATCCCGCCAGATATCGTTCAAGGCCTCGGCCCCGACGAGACAGCCGAAAACCATCCCGGGCGCTTCGGGCGGTCGCAGCCAAAAGAGAATCTCGAGCCGGTCCTGCATGAAACGCGTGACGACGCCCTCGGGCCGATCGGAGGTGAGAGCCTTGAAGTCCGCTGTCGCCGGGACAAGCTGCGACACTGCCGGCAAATCTTCCTTGAGCACCTGTTGCGGCGCGACGTTCCGCCTTAGGGCCAGCTTATTTTCATCCTTCATGGTCGGTGCTGGTGCGGCCGGAGGAGAGACCGTGGTTTGCCGTTGGGTCGCCGCTGATTTTTGCGCGGCTAGCTCCCTTGCGGCGGCGAGCTTGTCGGCTTCGGTTTTGATTTTTCGCCTCTGATCCAGCGGGTTTAGTTCTTCGGGCACGGAGTAAACCGTCCCGGGCACTCTCCCCGAGAGGAACGCACTATTGTTAAGGAGGAATTTCTGACGCTCAGCGTCACCGCTCGCTTCGTCTGCGGAAGGTGAGATGAGATCTCCATCCGCACTCAGCGCAAACCCGATCGCCGCGCGAGGCCAGACGCCTTTGAACTTCCCTGCGAAATTACGAGCCAGCTCTGGAGCCGATGCTGTCGCGAGCAACTGGCGCACGCGCTCGGAAAATGCGCGTCGCTCCTCGTCGATCAAGCCCCGCGCCGCGGTTGCGACGGCATCGGTCTCCTTTTGATAAAGCTGCGCGGTGCGGCGTTCCAGGATGATCTGCTGCTGGTTCGCACTCCGCAACGCCAGCCAGCCGAGCGCGATACTCGGCAGGACGATGGCGAGGAGAAATATCCAGATGCTTCGTTTCACGAGGCGAAGCGCAGGCTATCATGTTCTGGTCCGCTGCACAGCCGCCTGCAGGCCGCCGCCCACCCCGCGGACCCGCCGAGGGAAGGCCGCCGATGACAGATCGACAAGATTGCCATCGAACTTTTCCCTCGCACGGTCCGCAGGACGTGGCGCGCATGCCAGTTAGCGGGTTTTCTGATATTTGTCTGCGTAATTTTCGAATTGCATCGCCTTGCGCCGGGCCTTCTCGAGCCGGCCCCGGGAATCAATTTCCGAAGCGGCCGCCTCGAGGCTCTGGTTCTCTTCCTTTACCCCGGGCACCTGAATCGCCGGGGGCGCGGCGGCGTTCTTGGCCGCCTGTTGGCGAAGCAACGCCACCGCGTCCTTTGTCTTGCCCTCATCCGCCAGCTTCACCGCCATCTCCTTGGCGAGCCGGTTCTGCACGACGCTATGTTCCCGCACGACCTCGGCCCGGACGCTTGCGTCCGATTTCTTTTGGTCGTCGGTCAGCGAAATTTTTGCCGCCTGCCGTTGGAGGGGCGCCTGGTTCCCGGCCAGGTTGGCGTAGTTTAGTTCCACCGTGGCCGCGTCGATCGCTTCCGCGGGATCGCCGGTCACCTCGCAACGGACCAGGAACCGCCGTTGCTCCGAACCGAACAGCTCCGGCATTTTGATCTCAGCCACCCGATCGTGGCATTCGATTTCAGGCCGTCCGATGATTTCCTTCAGGCGCACGCCTTCCGGCGTCCGGATGCGAATGACGATGCTTCGGGCCAGGAGCGAACGCGCCGCGCCCAGTTCCTGCGCGAAGACGGACGGCAATTTCTCGGCGTCCTTCACATAATAATAATTGGCGTTGCTGGACTCGGCCAGCGCGGTCATAAGGTCCTCGTTGTAATCGTCGCCGAGGCCCACTGTGCTGACCGCAATTCCGTCCCCACGCAGATCGTGGCCGAGACGGGACAGGTCCGAAGGAGTGCTCGGCCCGACATTCGCCAGGCCATCGGAGAGCAGGATCACGCGATTCACGCGTTCCTTGTCAAAAAAGCGGCGCACCTGTTTGGCGCCCAGCACGACTCCGGCATGCAGGGCGGTGCTGCCCCCCGGCTGAATGCGATGAATGCGGGCCTTCAGATCTTCGCGGTGATCCCGGTTGCCGACGCGTTCAGGCGGAATGAGCAAATCGGTTTCGGTGTCGTAGGTGACCAGCGAAAAGATGTCGTCGTCAGCCAGTTTATCGACCGCCATCGCCGCGGCCTGGCGCGCTTTCTCGATCTTGGCGCCTTCCATGGAACCGCTCCGGTCCAGGACGACCGCGAGATTCATCGGCGAGCGCCGCGTGTCGTCGCTTTTGCGCGCTTCGATCTCGACCTGCACGATCACATCGCGCGTTCCGGACCGATAGATCCATTCGCGGTCCGGCGTCACCCGCAGCGTGACCTCGGGATCGGCGGAAGCAATGACGACCTGGCCGAGGAATGCCGCGAAGCTGCCTAACGCTATTTTGTTCATATGCTCAGTTAGACACGGAACTCGAAATTCCGTGTCAGAGCGCGGTGCGAAGTTTGTAAAAGAAATGTCAGCGCGCTGAAGGAGATGCGTAGCGAAATGGGGAGCTTCTAACCGCGGATTACACGGATGGCGCGGATGAGATAGAATATCCGAGCAATCCGCGTCATCCGCGGTTAATGAAGTCCGTGATTCAAATCGTCCGAGCGAAACCGGAAGATGCCGAGGCGCTGACCGAAATCGCACACGCCGCGAAGCGACATTGGGGGTATCCGGAAAGTTGGATCACAGCCTGGCGCGATATCCTGACGATGCGCCCCGAATTCATCGCGAAAAACATCAGCTATTGCGCGATCGATGGTGATCGTCCCGTTGGATTCTATGTTCTCACTACCGAAGATGACGGGCTTCATTTCGACCATCTTTGGATTCTGCCCAGCGCCATGAAACGCGGAATCGGCCGCGCCTTGTTCGAACACGCCGCGGCCCAGGCCACGAATCTCGGGTTCGATTCAATTAGGATCGAGGCCGATCCGAACGCGGAGGGATTTTATCGCCGAATGGGAGCGATATGGACGGGGACAAGCGTCACCCAAATCGAAGGCGAACGCCGGGAATTGCCGCTGCTCGAATATGCGGTTCCTTTGTAGCCGTCGCCCTGTGGGCGACGTTAGCGCGCGTTTGATTGGTGGCGATGTCGATCTCACGCGTCCCACAGGGACGCGGCTACGGAAGACCTCCGGAGAGTTTACTGGACGAACAAACGCCCCCCACGCACCTTGGAGGGCATGACGAAACAGCGGCGTTGGTCCTATGTCATCTTGGCGCTGACCCTGGTTCTCATCGGCTTTCTTCAGCTCGGGGCCCCGTTTCTCGCGCTCCTTTTTTCCTATTTTGTCCTGACCAGGCTCGGCCGTTTCATTCCCAACAAATGGGTGGTGCTCGTGATCTTTATCCTGATCTGGGCGGTGATCGGCTACGTCGCCGGCCATTTCGTGCGCGCCGCCATCAATGCCCTGCCGAAGATTGCCGATAACGCCGTCCCTTCCGCCATCGCCTGGGCTGAAGACCACAACTTCAATCTGCCGTTCGAGGATTTCGAGGGACTCAAGGCGACCGCGATGACCACGATCAAGGACCAGGCCAAATACCTCGGCGATTTCGCCAATTTCGCCCGGCACGCTTCGACCACGCTCGTCTTTATTATCATCGCGATCGTTTGCGCGGTCAGCATTTTCTTCAACGGCCGGATCGATCTCTCCCGCGGATCGAACCGGCTCCAGAACAACCTTTACTCGGTTTGCTGCGACGAAATCGCCGAGCGTTTCGCCGAGTTCTACCGCAGCTTTTCCACGGTGATCGGCGCCCAGATGACGATCTCCGCGATCAACACCGTCCTGACCGCGATCTTTGTTTTCGTGGTGGGACTTCCCTATGCTCCGGTCGTCGTCGGCCTCACTTTCCTCTGCGGATTGTTCCCGATCGTCGGCAATGTAGTCAGCAACACCGTCATCGTTTTCGTTGCTTTCCAGGTCTCGGGTAAGCTGGCGATTTTCGCGCTCATCTTTCTGGTGGTCGTCCACAAACTGGAATATTTCCTGAACAGCAAGATCATCGGCGCCCGGATCCGGAACCCGATCTGGCTCACCCTCATCGGATTGATTATTGGCGAGAAGCTGATGGGCGTGCCCGGGATGATTCTTTCGCCGGTGATCCTGAATTATGTCCGGGTCGAGATGTCGAAAATCGAAGCCGCCCCTGCTATTCCGCGGTCGACCCTGCAATAACCGTCCCGGCGGCTGCGACTTTTCCTTCGACATTCGGAAGGGCTCCGCTTCGTTGCTGGGTTATGACAAACGAAAAACCCTGGATCGAGTTGGCGCCGGGTATCAGGCGGCGCACGGTCACGCACGGCACGACGATGTATCAGATGATCGCCGAACTGGAGGCGGGCAGCGTCATGCCCGAGCACAAACATCCTCAGGAACAGATCATGCACATCATCGCGGGCCGGATGAAGGTGAATGCCGGCGGCGTTACCCAGGAGCTGCGGGCTGGCGAATCGTTCTATGTGGCGGGGAACGTTCCCCACGGCGTCGAGACGCTCGAGAAAACGACCGTGCTCGATACGTTCAGTCCGCCGCGGGACGAATATATCGCGCTGGATAAAGAAAAGATTCGGGATGCGTGATAGGAGATGCGAGATAGGCGCTCCCGCGCCTCAGCTATCCGAATCTCCAATCTCCAATCTCGAATCTCGAATCTCGAATCTCGAATCTCGAATCCCGCATCCCGCATCCCGCATCCCGCATCCCGTCATGCTCTCGTTCATCGTTCCGGCGCACAATGAGGAGCACGAGCTTCCTGGCTCCCTGAGCTCGATTCGAGCGGCGGCGGAGGCTTCGGGGCAGCCATTCGAAATCATCGTCGCGGATGATGCCTCGACGGACGCTACCGCCGAGGTCGCCAGGGCTGCCGGGGCCGTTGTGGTTCCAGTTAACTATCGACAGATCGCCGCCGTCCGGAACGCGGGCGCCCGCGCGTCGCGAGGCGACGTTCTCTTCTTTGTTGATGCCGATACCCTGATTTCCCCCGAGCACGTCACGGACGCTTTGGACGCCCTGACCGCAGGCTGCGTGGGTGGTGGCGCGCGTGTTGTCCCCGAGGGTTACGTCCCCCGGTGGGGCCGCCTCTTCGTCCAAATTTTCTCATTCTTTTATTTCACCCTGGCGAGATTGGGCGCGGGCGCGTTCCTGTTTACGACCCGTCGAAATTTTGAAGCCATTGGCGGATTCGATGAACAATTCTTCGCCGGCGAAGAAGTCTTTTTCACTCGGGCCTTAAAGAAACGCGGCTCCTTCAAGTTACTCCGCCGGCCGATCGTGACTTCGGGCCGCAAGCTGCGCATGTATTCCGGCCGGTATTTCCTGGGGCGATCGTTCGCCTTGCTTGCGGGTGGGATACGGGGCATGCGCTCTCGCGATAAGCTCGATATTTGGTACGATGGAAAACGTGAAACCAGGACGCGCGGCCGCGTTTCGGAGAGCGTGCCGGGATAGTTGCGTCTGGTCGAGCGAGAGGGCTCGCGTGTTGTCCAAGCTTGTGTCAACTTCGCTCCGGACTCTATGAAAAGACTGGTCGTCATGCTGCTGACGACATTGCTAACGTCAGCGCTGGTCCCAGCTGCGGATGGGGCGGAACCGGAGCGAGAAAACGCGCTCCAACGTTTCGCGGAGCGCCAGGAAAACGTTCGGGGATCGAAGAGCCAGGCCAGCAGCCGGCCAGGCGGTGAGAATGACGCCGCGGCCATCGCCAAATTAATCGAGGATATCAATGCCAGTGCTCGCAAAAACAAGCAGCGCACGCTGAGCATCATCACCATCAACACCGACGTGGCCGGGACCACCCTCGAACAACAAAAGACGCGGACTGGCCTTACCTTTGGCGATCTTTATGTCGCCCATGCGCTTGCCCTCTCCACGCGCAAGAAATTCGACGCCATCGTCGCCTTGAAGAAGAGCGGCCAAAGCTGGGCCCAAATCGCGGGGGCCCATAAGGTAAGGCTGAAGGGATCCAAGGAGCTGCTCGAGGAGATGAAGAGAAAATAGCGCCCGGGAAAATCCGGGTGGTTGCCTGGGCCGGCCTGGATTTTCGGTCCAGGAGATTGTCGCGCCCGCAGGGTCAATCGCCCTGCCTGTTTCGATTCCATAGTATGAAGAAGCAGGGTTTGATTGTGATGGCGCTCCTGTTTTTCGGCGCGGCCATCGCGAGGGCGCAGGGCGTTACCATCCTGGAAAGGACGGCGAACGATTACGATAGCTGGGGCGCGACACCCGGCGAGCACGAACAGGTTCTGGCGGCAATCTCCCGAGATACGGGGGTGCCGATCGCTAACCTCGAGGCGCAACGCGACCGGACGCGTCTGGGCTACGGCGGATTGTTTATCGCGAATTCCCTGGCGTCGGCCACGGGGAAGACCTTTGACGAAATCGCCGCGCTCAAGGCCAGCGGCCACGGCTGGGGTTGGATCGCGAAGCAAAACAACGTCAAGCTTGGCCCCGTCGTGAGCCAGGCCCGGCACACGGACAAGGCCATGAGGCATAACAACGGGAAGGTAAAAAAGGTGAAGAAAAACAAGGAAGAGAGGTTTTTCGATGACGATACCGGCCCGGGAAACAGTCATGGCCAGATGAAGGGGCCGAAGTCGAACGGCAATTTCCACTCGAAAGGCCACGGCAAAGGCCATTAGAGGCGCTCCGCCCCGGGGAGGAGACCCCCCTTCGCCATAGCACTTGCGAAGGTGGATTCTTCACCTACAATACCGGCTCGTTTATGGCAGAAAGCAGTGACACGATGGACATGAAGGAGTTCCAGCTCCACGAGAAAGACACCGGCAGCGCGGATGTGCAAGTTGCGCTTCTGACCCGCCGGATCTCGCAGCTGACCGACCACCTCAAGAGTCACGCCAAAGATCATTCGTCGCGCCGCGGCCTCCTCAAAATGGTGGCGATGCGCCGGAGCTTGCTCGATTATTTGAGCAAGTCGGAGTCCGAGCGGTATAAAAACCTGCTCGAGAAGCTCAACCTGCGGAAATAACCGCGCGGGTTCGTCTTTTGGTCGCGCTCCGTCTTTCGTTCGGGCTTTTTGGCGGAACGATTCGTTAAACAGAAAGTAAACCGGCGCTCAGGCCGATGTTCCACTTTGATTAGAGGTTTTAGTTTCGAAATTGTGGCGCAAGTTTCCAACTTGCGATTCTGATTCGGACTTAAAACCTACAATCAGGGTGACCGGCCTGGGATTAGCCAAATTCCAGAAAGTAGTCTCGTTATGCAACACAAGGTCACGGCCCAGATAGGGTCCACGCAGATATCAATCGAAACCGGCAAAATCGCCAAACTCGCCGACGGCGCAGTCATCGTCTCCACCGGCGACACCATGGTGCTCGCCAGCGCCGTTTCGGCCACTCAAATCAAGGAAGGCCAGGATTGGTTTCCGCTCACCGTCGATTATCGCGAAAAGGCGGCGGCGGTCGGAAAATTTCCCGGCGGTTATTTCAAACGCGAAGGACGGCCTTCCGAGAAGGAAACGCTCACGTCGCGGATGACGGATCGTCCCCTTCGGCCCCTCTTTCCGGCCGGTTATCTCTACGACACCCAGATCATCTCGATCCTGCTGAGCGCCGACGGCCAGAACGATCCTGATATTCTCGCGATTAACGGCGCCTCTGCCGCGCTGACTGTTTCCGACATTCCGTTTGCCGGACCGATCGGCGCGGTGCGGGTCGGACGGGTCGATGGGCAGTTCATCGCCAACCCGACGCATGATGAACGCGACCAGAGCGATCTCGATCTCGTCTATGTCGGCACGGAAAACGACGTCATCATGATCGAAGGCGCCGCCCAGGAAGTGCCGGAAGAGGATTTTGTGAAGGCGCTCGATTTCGCGCACGGACATGCGCGCGAGATGATCCGGATCCAGAAAGAGCTCGCGGCGAAAGTCGGGAAGCCGAAACGCGAGATGCCGTTGATGACCGTGGATCAGAACCTTCTCGAGGTCGCCTACCAGGTGGCGGGCGACAAAATCGAAGGCGCGCTTTACACGCCGACCAAAGTCGAGCGGACCAAGGCGGTCAACGCGCTCAAGGAAGAAGTGAAGACCGCGATCCTCGAGAAATATCCCGAGGCCGATAAGTTCGCGATCTCGCAGGCGTTCGATTACGTCCAGAAGAAAGCGTTCCGGATCAGCGTGCTCGACAAGCAGAAGCGCATGGATGGCCGCGGCTACCAGGATTTGCGTCCGATCAGTTGCGAAGTCGGCGTTCTCCCGCGCACCCACGGCTCCGCGATTTTCCAGCGGGGCGAAACCCAGGCGCTCGCTCTCGTTACCCTGGCGCCGATCGAAGAAGCGCAAAACATCGATGCTTACGGCGGCGGCGAAACCTCGAAGAGTTTCCTGCTCCATTACAATTTCCCGCCCTTTAGCGTCGGCGAAACCGGCCGGACCGGCGGCGCGAGCCGTCGCGAGATCGGCCATGGCGCCCTGGCGGAACGTTCGCTGGAACCTGTCGTGCCCAGCTCCGATAATTTCCGTTACGCGATCCGCATTTCGAGCGAAGTCATGGAATCGAACGGCTCGACCTCGATGGCCAGTGTCTGCGGCGGAATGCTCGCCCTCATGGATGCCGGCGTCCCGATCAAGACCCCGGTCGCCGGAATTTCAGTCGGGCTCGTCACCGAAAAGGCCGACGACGGCCAGATGAAACGCTACGAGTTGCTCACCGACATCATCGGTTCCGAAGATCACTTCGGCGACATGGACTACAAACTTTGCGGCACGTCTGCCGGCATCACCGGATTCCAGCTCGACCTGAAATTGCCCGGCGTGAGCCACAAGATCATGGCCGAAGCGACCTTCCGCGCGAAAGAAGCGCGCGATAAAATTCTCGGGATCATGTCGCAAACGATCGATCAGCCGCGGCCTGATTTGAGCAAGTACGCGCCCCGCATCGAGACGATCAAGATTAATCCCGATAAGATCGGCGCGCTCATCGGACCCGGCGGCAAAACGATCAAAGGCATCGTGGCCGAGACCGGCGCGGAGATTAATATCGAAGACGATGGTTCGGTCCACATCTACGCCACCAGTCCGGAGAGCATGGCGCGGGCAAAAGAAATCATCGGCGGCATGTCGCGCGAGATCGAAGTCGGCCAGACCTATCATGGTCGCGTCGTTTCGATCAAAGATTTCGGCGCCTTCGTCGAAGTGTTCCCGGGCAAGGACGGACTCGTCCACATATCCGAGCTGGCCGATTTCCGCGTCAACCGCACGGAAGACGTCGCCAAGATGGGCGAAATGATCTGGGTGAAGTGCATCGGCATCGACGACAAGGGCCGCGTGAAATTGAGTCGCAAAGCCGCGCTCAAGGAACGCGCCGCCGCCGAAGCCGGCCAGACCACGGAGCCGGATCGCGTCGAAGAGCGCCAGCCGAGGCGGTAATCGAATCCAAGGGAGCGTAGCTCGCAGAGCGGCGCTCTGCTTCAGCTTGTCGTTCGGATCGGGTCGTGATCTTTTTGCAATAATCATGAGCCGAACCGCACGATGGCTGCCACGCGCCCTGTTCGAATCTGTTTTCATTGTCCTGAGCATCTTGCTCGCTCTGGCGGTGAACGAATGGCGGGACAAACAGGGTCGGTTCATCCGCGTGGCGGAAGCCCGTTCAACGCTGGCGAACGAGATTCGGGCCAATCGGGATCTGTTGCTCTCGGAGCCCTTTCTCGCTCATCACCGAAAATTGCAGACGGAGTACAAACGTCTGACCGACACCGGCAGTGCGGAACCCGGCGGCGCCTTCGACACCGGGCTGCATCCCGCTCCGTTGCGCGACGCCGCCTGGCGCAGTTTCTCGGCCAGCGGCACCCTGGTTGATTTCGCTCCGTCCGAAGTGATCCTCCTATCGGATATTTACCGCGCGCAGGACGGTCTGGATAAACTTAACTCCGGCTATATTGCGGTCATGCGGCAGCCACGCGGCGACCACGGAAGCCTCGAGTACAAACGTGATCTGAATCGCTCGCTCTGGATGTATTTGAACGACGTCGTGCCAATGGAAGAAACCTTGGTCCAGGAATATGAGCGCGCGCTCGAAAAGCTGGCCACGAAATGAACCGGCGAGAAATCTTCAACATCCGGGCTGGAATGAAACCGCGATGAGCCAGCTCATGCGCTTCCCGACTGCCGTCGGGCGAGATCCGGCGATCGAGGCCTGGATGAAGGAGCACCCGGATGAATTGGGGGCGATCGCACGGCGCTGGTTTGAGATGATGCGCGGCTGCGGAGAGGATGTCCGGGAGTTATTGCATGATGGCCATCCGACGGCGTGCGTCGGCGACGCGGCCTTTGGCTACGTCAACGCCTTCAAAGCGCACGTGAACGCCGGCTTTTTCCGAGGCGCCGAGCTTTCCGATCCGAAAAGTCTCCTCGAAGGCACCGGCAGGTTCATGCGCCATGTGAAACTTAGCCCGGAGCGTGACGTCAATACCGCGGCGCTGAGGAAGCTGATCGAGACTGCCTACCGCGATATGAAGCGGCGCGTTAAGGCGGAGCAGGCCGGGCCGCTCGCCAGACACTAGCGGGTGTGGATTGATCGCCCTACAATGGCGCGATGAAGTCCGGCTTTCTCGACAAGCTCATCGAACGCCTCGGGCGCATTGGACCGGAAGACGTCCAGAATTATCTGCTCCAGCTCGCGCAGGAGAAGGGGCTCATCGAGACCGTTTTCAACGCGATCCAGGAAGGGATCATCGTCACCGACGCGAAAGGGCGGATCACCTACCTGAATGACGCAGCCTGCGTGCTCTTTGGGCTCGAGGGAGAAAACTCGATCGGCAAGCGTCTCGATGAAAAGGTGCGCGGCCTCGATTGGAAATCGCTTTCGCAATCGCCGGGCGCCGTTAGCCGGGACATTGAGATTTTTTATCCGGCCAATCGCTTCCTGAATTTTTACATCGTGCCGCTGCTGATTGAGCGCCGGGAGGCTGTCGCCGGGGTCGATGATCCCGGCCATAAGGCGGAGCCGGTCGGGCACGCGATCATCCTCCGCGATATCACGGAGAGCCGGCGCTCGACGGAAAAGACCATCGAGTCGGAGCGGTTCAATGCGCTGACTCTGCTGGCCGCCGGTGTCGCCCACGAGATCGGCAATCCGCTCAATTCGCTTCACATCCATTTGCAGTTGATGGAGCGCAAGGTGCGCAAGCTCGACGGCAAGGTGAAAGAGGAGCTGGAGGAAGCGATCGCAATTTCCCGGGCTGAAATCACCCGGCTCGATTCGATCGTCACGCAGTTCCTCCAGGCCATTCGCCCGTCAAAGCCGGCGCTTCACCCCGAGAACGTGAACTCGATCGTGGACGAAGCGCTTCGCTTCTTCGGCCCGGAAATCGCGGACCGGGACATCGTGGTGGAACCGGAGCTGCGTCCCGATCTTCCGCTCATCGAACTCGACCGCGACCAGATGAAGCAGGCGTTTTACAACGTCATCAAGAACAGCTTCGAAGCGATGAAGCGCCGCGGCATTCTGCGCATTCGCACCGACCTGGACGCGACCCACGTCAATATTAGCTTCACCGATACGGGCGGCGGGATGTCCGCCGAAAGTTTGAGCCGCGTCTTCGAGCCATACTTCACCACGAAGAGTACTGGGTCCGGTCTCGGGCTTCTCATTGTTCGCCGGATCGTGCGCGAACACGGCGGCGAAATGGCGATCGAAAGCAATGAAGGCAAGGGCCTGACGTTGACGATTCGTTTGCCCTATTTGGACAAGCGGGTGCGGATGCTGGAGGCAGGCGCTTCGCACAGCGAAGCGGCGACCGAAGCAAATCCGTCAAATCCCGCTTAATTCTTCTTCGCGTATTTCGGATTCGTAACTTGTTTCCGGATGGCGGCGAACAATTTCCGGATGCCGATCTGGCTGCCGCTTTCCTTGATGAACTTTGGGATCCATCCGCCGCTGTCGGTGTAGATGAGGTACGTAGCCCGGGTACGGTCGGGTGCGATTGGTTCGAGGAGCCAGCTGCCTTCGCACAAATTCACGCGAATAACTCCGCGCTTTTCCGGCGGGCCGGCGGCGTTGTCGGTCGTCCACCGACTCAGGTAGGTCGTGCCGCCTTCGACCTTCTTCGAGCTGTTATGCACCCGGATTGTGTAATCGCGGTCGCTCGTCATCGGCGCGGAAATGCGCTGATAACCAATCACGGAATCGCCGTCCCGCTTCAGCACCCGGCATTCCACGGTGTAAGGCATGAAGCTGGTGTACGATTCGATGTCCTCGAGGACGGCATGGACGAGGTCGGTGCTCGCCGCGATCTCGCCGATCGCTCTCGATTCGTACGATAACGGACGCTGTCTCCGGTAGAGCGCGACCCCGTCTTTGTTGGAAATGAATTTCCATTCGCCGGGAGTCGCCTCCGGTTCGGCTGCGAGAAGGACAGGGCAGATCGCGGCGGCAATGAATGCGGCCGCGAGAAAACGCGCCCTCATGTCCCCGTCGGTATGATACCGGCGCGCTCGACCATCAGGATAACGGTTCGCTCCGGCGCGCGGGGCCGATGCATCACACCCTTGGGAATTACAACCGCCTTGCCTGGGGTGAGATCGATGGTGCTCCCCTCGAGGTCGATCAGAAACCGGCCGCTCACGACGTAGAAGAATTCATCTTCGTTATCGTGCTTGTGCCAGTGATACTCGCCCTGGACAACGCCGAGGCGCACCACGGATTCGTCTACTTTGCACAGCGTCTGGTTGTACCACTTATCCGTGCAGGCCTCGACGAGACCAGCAACGTCAACCACTTCGAGCGGCTGATGGAGAATGTTCAGCCGGGTGTTGTAGGAAAAACCGGCCGGCGACTTGTCTTCAGCAGCACCACTCATGCTGCCGCATTCTCTCAACTCTCAACTGCAAACTCTCAACTCTTTTAATCGCGTTTCCGGATCGAACCCGCGCCGCTGATATGGCGTTCGATGGTCGGGTTGCCGTTGTAGGTGACCTTCCCCGCGCCAGAAATGGCCACTTTCAAGGCCTCGCTCGCCGAGACTTCGGCTTTCCCGGCCCCGGAGATGGAGAGCTCCGCGACTTTTACCTGAAGCGCTTCCGCATCGAGTTTGCTCGCGCCGGTCAAGGTCGCCAGCAATTCATTGACGGCTCCGTCCACGGTGACCCGCGTCGCCCCGGTCCCATCAAGGTAAAAGCCGTTGCCGGAAAGTCTGGTTGCAGTGAGACGAACCGCTCCGGTCAGGCGCGCGCCGCTCAACCCGCCGCTGGAGAGCCTTACCTTCATGCCGTGGGTCGGATGCAGTTGGCCGTGCCATTCGAGCCTCAGTTTCTTCCCACTCATGCTCGTCTCGACGTGCTTCAGCAGATTGTCGTCCGTCCTGATGGAGCAGCTCGCGGGACCGGAAACCCATTGAATGTCGAAGGCGCCTTCCGCCTCCACGCTCGTAAACTCCTGGACGGGCCGGTCTTCGGTAACAATGTGGCCGTTGCCCCGGATGCCGGACCAGTGGCAACCGCCGAGGCAAAGGGCGGCGAACGTCAGCAGCTTCAAGGCTGCAAATGGCCGGATGATGATAGTGCTCATAGGATTCATCGCTTTGGTAGTGGGATGCGGGACCCCGGCTCTTTGGATTCAGAAATCTGGGGAAATTTGACCGCGGATTACGCGGATTTCACGGATGGAGATGATTACTGTACTCAGGAATCCGAGTCATCCGCGTTATCCGCGGTCTTTCCCTACATTCCGACCGGATGCCGGGCGACGTACCCGCCGGTATCGCGCCCATAATCGTACCAGCGGGGACCGACGTCGCCGCCGCGCCCGAGGTCAGTTGTGTCGAGACGAAGCCCGGCGATGACGGCAAAGGTATGGCCATTGCGTGAATAGATCGTCACCCAACGTCCCCGGCCGCGCTCGCCGTAACGCATGAGGTCACTTGAGGGTAATGGCGAATTCAGGATCCCGGCGCCATGAAGGGCATACGAGACCGTTCCGGAGCAATCGTAGCCGCGGTCGTTGAACGACCCGTGTCCGCCGCCCCAGACATAGGGTTTGCGGCGAATGGAATTCGCGGCCCAAATCGCATTCTTCACGCTCTGCGGCGCGCGGGCCGGCGCATAAGCGACTCCGTTCCGCAATACCGCCCGGCTTCCCGCCACCATGGGGCGGTCGCCGCGCCGTTCGATTCGCCCGCTCTCCTCCTGATTCTCTTCGTCATCATCATTTTGGGCCCTGCGGACCTCGACAGATGGCCGATACGCTGCGCGGATTGGCGTGATCGATTCTTCGTCCAGATCGTCGACTTGCTGCGCCCGGGGCACGCGCGGTTTCATTCGCCGCGGGGCATAATAAGCGACCTTTATCGGAGCCGCGGCTGCGGCGACCAGCACCCGGTGCGTATTGTGGACGACCGGCGCAGCGACCGCGTGGACGACTTTATGGACGAGCGAGAAGGGTTGGAGGACGACTGGCACCGTTGAGCGCTTGCGAGGCCGCGGGGTCCGGGCTTGAGCGTCCGGCAGGAGCAGAAAAAAGATTGCGACCGCGCAGCAAAACACCGCTCCCGTCTTTCGGGGAGTGAGGCACGAACCAAACGAGCGCATGCCTGGGAGAAAGCTGCTCCCGCGCCAAGCCGGTTATTTTTCGCGCCGTGACTAGGAAGTAATGCCCGGGGCCAGCCCCAAATAGGTATCGTCCTTCAACTGCTTCAGCATGAAGTCAGCGACGTCGGCCCGCCGGATTAGACGGGGCCAGAAGTAATTGCCGGCATGAGGTCCGTGCTGATAACTGCCCCGTGCGGGCCCATTCGTCAGAACTCCGGGTCTTACGATGACCCAGTCCCGGTCGCTCTCGAAAATCAGATCTTCCTGCCGGACCTTGTCCCAAAAATAAAAAGGCAGAATCAGCGGCACGACCAGGAAATCGTACGGCAACCCGTAACGGCCCACGCTGTTCCCGATACCAAGTGCCGTCTCGCAGATCAGCCGCGGTACATCGCACGCTGCCATTGCCTTGAGAATATTGCGCATTCCCTCCGATTGAATTTTGGTCGGAAAGGGGAATGGCAGATGTCCCAGGGCGGAGAGGACCGCATCCTGCCCGCGCATGGCCGATTCCACCGTGGCGTAATCGAGCACATCGCCTTTCGCCACTCGGAGGTTGGGATGTTCGATCTGCAGTTTGGCGGGATTACGAACGAACGCGGTCACCAGATGTCCCTGGGCGAGGGCTTGCTGGACAAGTTCCCGCCCCGTCCCTCCCGTGGCCCCGATTACCAGCAGCCGCATCGGATCGCTCGCGGCGTGGGCTGCTGCTTTCCTTTCGCGACGTATGGGTGCTCGTCGCCACAGTAACGCCGACAGCACCAACGCGTACGGAATTAGAATCAGGAGAAAAATCCGCAACATCTCCCGCATTCATAACCGTCCGGCCGCAGGTTTGGGAGATCTAACTTCGCTGCTAGATTCCCGATTCGACCCTCGCCAAATGCCTTCCACTCTCGATCCACACCATTCCACGACCGCAAAAGTCCCGGAAGACATGACGGGAAGACCCCGTCGGGTGGCGACCGGTGGCATCTCGCTTCGGAAGACATTCTCGGCGCTCAAACATCGCAATTTCCGCCTCTTTTTCTCGGGCCAGCTCATTTCATTCACCGGGACCTGGATGACGACGACCGCGCAAGGCTGGCTGGTTTATCAGCTGACGGGATCAAAGGCGCTGCTCGGTGTCGTGGCGGCGGCGGCCTCGGCACCAATGCTCTTCTTCGCGACCTGGGGCGGCTGGGTGGCCGATCGTTATCCGAAGCGGTCCGTCGTCGTCGTTACCCAGATTTGTTCGATGCTGCTTTCCCTGGCGATGGCCGCGCTCGTCTGGAGCAAGGTCGTGCAACCGTGGCACATCATCGTGCTCGCGATCCTCGGCGGAATCACGATGGCGTTCGACATGCCGGCGCGCCAATCGTTCGTCATCGAGATGACCAGCCACGAGGATTTGATGAACGCTATTTCGCTGAATAGTTCCGCGTTCAACTGCGCCCGGATCGTGGGTCCGTCCATTGCCGGCTTGCTCATGGCGCACATTGGTATCGCCGCCTGCTTTTTCGTCGATGGCATCAGCTTCATCCCCGTCATTGCCGGACTTCTCCTGATGCGGTTGCCGAAGAAGACCGCGCGGATCGAGAGCGACTCCGGTCCGCTCGGCCAGGCGCTCGAGGGTTTTCGTTATGTCTGGTCGCACGCGCGCGTGCTCACGATTCTTTCCCTCTTCGCTGTCGTCGGAATTTTTGGCTGGTCTTATTCCGTCCTCATGCCGGCTTTCGCTCACGACGTCTTGCATCTCGGCGCCAACGGCTACGGCCTGCTTATGGCGGGAAGCGGGGTGGGCGCGCTGGCCGGGGCGCTCACGGTCGCGAGCGCCGGCCACATTATCCCGACGCGAAAAATGGCGCTTGGGGGCGTCTGGATTTTCTCCATCACGCTCATGCTCTTCGCCTTAAACAAGAACCTGTATATCGGGGTTGCGCTCCTCGCGATCGTCGCGTTCGGAATCGTGCTTTACTTCTCCACTTCCAACACCGTCCTGCAATTCATTGTCCCCGATGAAATGCGCGGCCGCGTCATGGGGATCTGGACGCTCATCTTCGGCGGCATGATCCCGCTCGGAAGCCTGCAAGCGGGTGTCATGGCCGACTTCCTGGGCACGCCTTCTACCATGGCAATCGGCGCCCTGATCTGTGCCCTCGCTGCCATGGTCACGCTCAACGTGATACGAAGACGCGAAGCCCAGCTGGCTGCCGCGCGCTCTGCTTAAATTGGAGGGCTGAGCTCCGCGAGGCTTTGGGTACGGCCGGCGGGGCGTCGCAGAGCTCCGCCCTCCATTCGCGGTAGGGTAACAGCGGCGTTACTTTTTCCGCATCGCGCGACAATAGGCTCCCGTTAATGTCCCCCTCCGTCACCCACCAAATTTCTTTCCATGCATCTACATTTCCCAAGAATTCTCCGGTCTCTTTCACTCATCTGCCTCGCTTTTTTTCTCCCGAAAACTTATGCCGCGCCGCGCTATTCGGTCACTGATCTGGGAGATTTAGTCGGCGGCGAAAATTACAGCCAGGCCTTTGATCTCAATGCTTCAGGTCAGGCGGTCGGAGTAAGCCAGGTCAGCACTCGTTTCCGGGCGTTCCTTTTTCCGAGCGCGCCCGCGGGAAGCGAAAACCTTATCGATCTCGGCAGTCTGCCGACTCTTCCCGGCGCCCGGGCGAATGCAATTAACTCGTTAGGCCAGATTGTGGGATCGAGCACTGACGGCGACAAAAGTCGAGCCTTCTTGTGGAATCCGAATACTCCAAATAGCGCTGAAGGAACGATGATGGAGCTGCTGGATTTGCCCGGCGAACGCAACAGCGCCAGTGCGAGCAACATCAACGGCTTTGGCCAGATCGTCGGTTCCAGCCGCGGCCATGCTTATTTGTGGACTCCAGTCACGGCCAACGGAACAAATGGGTCGGCGCTCGATCTCGGAGGATTGCCTGGCGCACTTGGCACGCTCGCTTTCGACGTCAATGACGACGGTCAAGTCGTTGGAGCCTCTGGCGATCACGCTTTCCTTTGGAGGCCTGTCCAAGCTAACGGAACGACCGGATCGATGGTCGACCTGGGCAGCTTGAGTGGGGGCAACGGTGCCAGTCAGGCGGTAGCGATCAACGCAGGCGGCGCCATTGTCGGCCAAAGCGCGACCGCGACAGGCCAGCATGCCGTTCTTTGGAAAACGGGCACCGCCGGAACAGCCCCCTCGATTGTTGACCTCGGAGTCTTGGCAGGCGGGAACGATTTCAGTTCGGCGTTCGGAGTGAATGCAGCCAACCAGGTCGTGGGAAACAGCAATTCAGCGGGCAGCGACCACGCGTTTTTGTGGACAGAGACGGAAGGCATGATGGATTTGAATTCCCTCACTGACGCCTCCGGCACGTTCTGGATCCTTCGCTTCGCCCAATCGATCAACGATCAAGGCCAGATCGTCGGGTGGGGCGAATTCGACCCGGATGGTCCCGGTGAGCTTCCCCTCGTTACGCATGCCTTTCGCCTCGAACCAATCGCCCCGGCCGAGCCGGCAAAACTGGCCAACATCTCCACCCGCGTCCGAGTTCTTCCTGGAGACAATGCGTTGATCGGCGGATTCATCGTGACCGGGACGGAGCCGCGAAAAGTGATCATCCGCGGATTGGGTCCTTCGCTCGCGCCCGCGGTGGCGGGAGTGCTGGCCGACCCAACGCTGGAGCTTTATCAAGGCAACGCTGTTCTCACGCAGAATGATAATTGGCAGGATACGCAGGCAGCAGAGATCGCGGCCACAACGCTGCAGCCGGCGCGAAATTTGGAATCCGCGATTATTCGCACCCTTGATCCTGGAAGCTACACAGCGGTGTTGCGGGGTGGAGGTGACGCTAGCGGCATTGGTTTGGTCGAGGTGTATGATCTCGGAGTCGGCGCCGGCTCCAGGCTTGCCAACATCAGCACTCGCGGATTCGTCGGCACCGGCGACCAGGTGATGATCGGGGGTGTGATTGTCACCGGTGACGCAGCCGCAAGCGCGCGAGTCCTCATTCGCGCCATCGGGCCGGCCTTGACTAATTTCGGTGTGACCGGGGCTTTGTCAGACCCAGTCCTCGAGCTGCACGATGACAACGGCGCCTTGATGGCGTCGAACGATAACTGGCGCTCTTCTCACGAAGCGGAAGTCGTGGCCACAAATCTCGCTCCGTCCCGGGATGTCGAATCGGCTATTGTCGAAACGCTCGCTCCCGGAAATTACACCGCCATTGTGGGCGGCGCAGCCGGGACAACGGGCGTCGGGTTGATTGAGGTTTATCACCTGCCGTAGGTCGCGAAGGAACTCCGGCCAGTTTCGTTTTCAACGACGCCAATGCCGGAGCACCTGGTGCAGCGGAACGGCCGTGGGATGATCGCTCGCCGTCTTGATTAACTGCCGGCGCCGCAAATTCTCGAGCGCCGTTTGGACCGCGCTCTTGGAAAGGCCGGTCGAGTCGGCCAGGGTTCGCAGACTGGCGGGGACCGGTCTCCATTTCGTGCGAGCGGCCTGTCCATAGAGATGAAGATAGACTAGGTACGCGGCCGGTTGCCGATCGTGCCCGACGATATCGCGCATCAGAACATCGAGGACGTAATCGTCGATGGGGATGGTTTCGCGGAAGCGGGGCATGGAAGAAAGCAAGAAGGAAGAAGGAAGAATTAAGAAGGAGAAAATGCGGCTGCTATACCGATAAACGGACAACGGTTTCTGGCCGGAAGCGCACTCTGTCGCTGGACGTTCAAGACGGGCCAGACTTAACGTCGGCTCGCCATGATCAAACAAATCAAATTCGTCAGTATCCCAGTCGCCGACCAGAACCGGGCGCTGGATTTTTATACAGAGAAACTCGGGTTCACGATTATCACGGACCAGCCATTCGATGAGAAACAGCGCTGGATTGAGCTGCGGGTGCCGAAAGCCGAGACCCGGGTGGTGTTGTTCACCGCTGACGGCGAGGAGAAGAGGATCGGGACCTTCATGAACGTGTCGTACGCCTGCGACGACATCGACAAGACGTATGCGGAAATGAAGGCGCGCGGGGTGGAGTTCAACGGCCCGCCGAAAAAAGAGCCGTGGGGTTCCTACGCGATCTTCAAGGACAGCGAAGGCAACAGCTTTGTCGTTGGATCTTAAGGACTGGAGCCGGCACGCCATCGTGCCGGAGGCGGTGGGCCAGGCGGCGTTCTCCCTTAACGGCCTGAGGGCAGGCCGTCTCCAACTGCCTGCGTTGCCGCGGTCAGTCATCTTGACGGCTTTAAGCCGTCAAGATTCGATGACGTTCTTAGGAAAAAAGGTCCCTTCCTTCACGGCAGGATTGAACCGGCGGGATAGACAACGCCGTTTTTGATCACGGTCTCAATGTCCGAGGCGTGTTTGATGTCTTCGACGGGATTCGATTTTAGGATGACGAGATCGGCGAAGTTGCCGGGTTTGAGCGAGCCGATCTGAGGGCCCGTGTCGCCACCAAAAACTTTGGCGGCGTTGGCAGTCGTGCATTGGAGGATTTGCATCGGGCTGAGGCCGGCTTGTTTCATGAGCTGGAACTCCCGGAAAATCGCCGGGCCGTGAAGGGTGCCGATGTTTCCAGCATCGGTGCCGGTGGCAATCGTGACGCCGGCATCCTCGAGGGTCTTGAGATTTTTCAGCGCGACGTCGTAGGTCTTCTGGATGTTGTCGAGGACCAGTTGCGAATTCTCGGTTGCCTTCTTGATCCGATCCGGAACTTTGTCCGCCGGCAGTTTGGTGACGTCGAGCGACGCGATGATTTCCCGGTTGCCCCAGGCTTTTTCTTCCGGGGTGAGCTCGAGCTTGTTGGAGAACGTCCGGCCATAACGCTCGAACACCACGAGAGTCGGCGTGAGGATCGTTCCTTTCTCTTTCACCAGTTTGACGAACGCTTCGTCGACCGGTTTGTCCGTCACGCTGTGGACGAGAAGATCGGCCCCTTCCTCGACCGACGCGCGCGCCGCCTCGAGCTCTGTGGCGTGAACGGCGACTCGAAGCTTTAACCGATGGCTCTCCTCGATCACGGCATGAACGATTGGGCGGAAGACGGCGGCGGCGGCGCGGTCGGCGTCGCTCTGGCTGGTCGCGGGTGAGGGTGAGCTGCCTGGAGTTGGCGACGGAGCGCTGGCGGTGGAAGAGACGATGTACCAGATCTTGATGTAGTCGGGTTTCTGCGCGGCCAGCTTGCGCACCATTTCCCGGCCTTGCTCAGGGGTATCGATTTTGACGATCGGCGGATCTCCGAGATCAAGCTGGGGTCGCGAGACACTCGAGATGAGCGGGCCGGCGGCGGCGACTCGCGGGGCTGCCTCGGTCGAGTTCGCGATCTTGCGCATCTCGAAATTCCAGATCGGTCCGCCGATATCGACCACCGAGGTGATCCCGCACCGCAGGTAGCGCTTGAACGTGTCGGGCAGGTTCTTCTTGATCATTGCGATCTCGTCCTTGTAGGGCCTGACATTGTTCAGATCGACGCCGTCGGGCCGCGTAAAGAGACCTCCGGACTGGAAAAAGTGAACATGGGTGTCGATGTAGCCGGGCAGGATGAACTTTCCCTTCCCGTCGATAACGCGGTCGCCTTTTTTCGGAATCTCGGCGTCTCCTTCCTTGATCGCGGTGATGCGATCGCGCTCGATCGTGATAACAGCGTTCGGAGTTATCTTGCCGCTGCCGGGATCGATCGCGGTGCCGTTAAGGATGGTGATTGTCCCCGACGGCGTGGCGAAGGCGGTGGAAGCGAGACCTGCGACGGCGAGAAAAAAAGTAAAGCGTTTCATAGATAAAGAGCGAGCTGCCAATCGGCGGTCATCCTTCTATCGAGTCCTGGCCGAAATAGGAAGCGCCTCGACAAGGCGGCGCGCGCTTCGGTAAAGCGAAGGTGCCATGGACCCCTTCGAATACGTTTGCGTGCTCACCTCAATCGTGGCCGGTCTCGCCGTGGCGCGATTGGTCGGCGGTCTCGGGCAATTAATTCAGACCTGGAAACGGACGCCCGGCTATTGGGTCCACGCCTTCTGGATGGTGAACACCCTCATGACCGTCATCATTTCGTGGTGGGTCCAGTATCGCTGGCGCACGGTCGAACATTGGACGCTCTTCCTCGTCCTCTGGCTCCTGGTCGCGCCGATCAATCTCTATCTCGCTTCCGCGCTCCTTTTTCCGAATGAGCAGGAAGGCGAACCGATCCGGAGCTGGCGCGAGCATTATTTCAATCATCGGCGCGGATTCTTCCTTCTCATTGCCGGGAACTTCGTCATCGACCTGATCGATTCGTCGCTGAAAGGCTGGGAACACTTTCGCTCGCTCGGCCTGCTCTACTTCATCTCGATGGCGATGTTTATCACGCTTGGCCTGATCGCCGCCTTCACCAGGTCGGTCCGGTATCACTCGGCCTTCGCGGTCTTCTATTTCGTCTACAACGGCGCGATGCTGGGCAATAACGTCCTGAGATTGATGTAGGTCGCGCTCCTGGGCACCCAGGCATTTGCGCCCGCGCGCGTACAGCGGGAGTTTGCGCACTCAATCGGAGACAACTTATGCATTGGAAAATCCTGACTCTTTCTCTCGCACTCACTGCGTCGGCCTTCGCGCAAACGCCGGCTCCGAGCACGAGCACGAGCACGAGCACGAGCACGAGTGCAACGGGTGCAAAGCGCCCGTTCACCTTCGAGGACATGATGAAATTGAAGCGGGTCGGCGGGCCGGTGCCCTCACCGGATGGAAAATGGGTGGTGTTCGACGCGGTCGATGTCGATCTCGAGGCCAGTACGAAAATCTCGCATCTCTGGATCGTGCCGGCGGCGGGCGGGGAAGCGCGCCGGTTGAATCAGACGGCGATTCACGAAGAGCGGCCGCGGTTTTCCCCGGATGGCAAACGCCTGATCTGGACCTCGAAGGCGACCGATCCGACTCAAATCTGGATGTGCAATTTCACCGCGGAAAGCGGCGGACTCGACGGCCAGCCGCGGCAGGTGACTAATATTTCCACCGGCGCCGACGGCGCGATCTGGACGCCGGACGGGAAGAGCATCGTCTTTCTCTCCTCGGTTTTTCCCGACGCGAAAGACGACGCGGAGAACAAGAAGCGCGACGAAGAGCTGAGCAAGAGCAAGGTGAAAGCGAAGATCTTCACGAAGCTGCTCTACCGGCATTGGACTTCTTACACTGAGAACAAACGGAGTCATTTGTTCGTGGTGGGAGCCGACGCGGATGGATCGCAACCCAACACCGCTCGCGATCTGACCCCGGGCGATCACGACGTGCCGCCCTTCAACCTGGGCGGCCAGGACATGTATTCCGTTTCGCCGGACAGCCAGGAACTCGCCTACACCAGCAACATCGATGAAGTCGAAGCCACCAGCACCAACAACGAAATTTTCATCGTCCCGATGGCCGGGGGCAGCCCGAAGAAAATCTCCACGAGTCCCGGCAACGACAACACGCCGCTCTATTCGCCCGATGGAAAATATATCGCGTGGCGGTCAATGGCGCGCGCCGGCTTCGAAGCGGACAAGGAATCGCTCATCGTTTATCAACGAGCCGTTGGCCAGATGCGAAACATAACGGCCAATTGGGATCGTTCCGTCGGGAGTTTCGCATGGGGGCCTTCGACACAAGGGATCTTTTGCTCGGCGGAGGATCATGGCGAATCACCGATCTGGTCCTTGGGGCTCGACGCCAAAGAGCCAAAGAAAATTACAAACCCTTTACACGCTGACGATCTTGTCTTCTCAAAAGACGGTTCGTTGCTCCTCTTCAGTTTAAGTTCAGTCGCGGCACCCAGTGAAATCGCGCGACTGAGTTTCTCTCTAACTGAATGGGGGGATCCTCCGGTACCGATATGGGGAATTGACGTTGATCCTGACACCCTTGCGCTCACTCACATAAATGATGCGCTGCTCGCACAAATCGACATGCGACCGCTGGAGTCGTTCACATTTAAAGGCGCTAACAACGACGATGTGCAGGGATTTATGGTGAAGCCACCGGGATTCGATCCGGCGAAAAAATATCCGCTGAAGTTCTTAATCCACGGCGGGCCGCAGGGCGCGTGGGGAGATTCGTGGTCGTATCGCTGGAACCCACAATTATTCGCGGCCAGCGGCTACGTCGTGGTGATGATCAACTTTCACGGCTCGACCGGCTACGGCCAGAAGTTCACCGACTCAATCAGCGGCGATTGGGGCGGCAAGCCGTTCGAGGATTTGATGAAGGGCCTCGATTACGTGGAGAAAACGTATCCGTTCATCGACAAGAGCCGGGAGGCGGCGCTGGGAGCGAGCTACGGCGGTTACATGGCGAACTGGATCCTGGGTCACACCGATCGCTTCAAGTGCATCGTTTCGCACGACGGTGTCTTCAACACGGAATCTGCCTACGGGACCACGGAAGAGCTCTGGTTCAACGAGTGGGAATTCAAAGGCCCGCCCTGGAAGAACCGCGAGCTTTACCGGAAATTCTCGCCGCATTTGTTCGCCGAAAAGTTCAAGACGCCGACGCTGGTGGTCCACGGCCAGCTCGATTTCCGCCTCGATGTTTCCGAGGGATTTCAGCTCTTCACCACTCTGCAGCGGTTGAAGGTGCCGTCGAAAATGTTGTACTTCCCCGACGAAGGCCACTGGGTGCTCAAGCCGCAGAACTCGCGGCTCTGGTGGAAGACGGTGAACGACTGGGTCGATCAGTGGTGCGGTGCGAAATAGATTTTTCCGATGCCGAACACTGGCCGTTGCATTAGACTCCATCCGTGGAACTACCTCCGCTTACGTCGGTAATCGAAAAGGGTGAAGACGGATGGTTTGTAGCGACCTGTCCGGAACTTGGAATCGTTTCGCAAGGCGAAACAGCCGAACACGCCGAGGCGATGATCAAGGAAGCCGTGGAGCTTTGGTTGGAATGCGCCGAGGAGTCGGAAATCGAAGCAAGATTGCAGCGACGCGTGAGCGTAAAACCCTTGCAGCTGTCGCATGCCTAAGCTCCGCGTCCTTTCCGGCCGCGAACTCTGCCATCTCTCGAAGAAAACGGTTTTCGAAACATTCGGCAGCGGGGAAGTCATGTGATTATGCGAAAGGACCGCATTTCCTTTCCAGTGCCCCTTCATCGGAGCATCGATCGCGGAACGTTAGCTGCGATTATTCGGCAATCCGGATTGCCACGCGCGATATTTGAGACGGACCAATGATGCAGCCTACCATCCTGATCGTCGACGACGAGAAGCATACGCGCGACGGGTTGCGGCGTTTGCTCGAGGACGAATACGACACTTACGTGGCGGAGGACATTCGCGGGGCGATGGATGTGCTCGAGCGCGAACCGATTGATCTGATGATCACCGATCTTCGTCTCGGCGGAGATGACGGTATGGCACTGATCGAGCGGGCCCTGAAGCTGCCGCATCCGCCGATCTGCATCATGATGACGGCCTACGGCTCGGTCGATACGGCGGTCGAGGCGATGAAGCGCGGCGCCTATGATTTCGTGACCAAGCCGCTCAACCTCGACAAGGTTGAGATGCTGATCTCCCGGGCTCTGGCCAGCCGGCGGATGGAGCAGGAGAACCGGACGCTGCGGCAGCAGGTGGACGAACGTTACGGGCTGGAGAACATCGTGGGCGAATCGCCGGTGCTGCATGAAGTGCTCGATACCATCCGGCAAGTCGCGCCCTCGTCGGCGAACGTTTTGATTGAAGGCGAAAGCGGGACCGGAAAGGAGTTGGCGGCGCATGCGATCCATAACCTGAGCCGGCGAAACAAGGCGAAGTTTGTCACGGTGCATTGCGCCGCTCTCTCGCCGCAATTGCTCGAGAGCGAGCTGTTCGGACACGAACGGGGCGCGTTTACCGGCGCGCATGAACGCCGGATCGGGCGCTTCGAACAGGCGAACGGCGGCACCATTTTCCTCGACGAGATCGGGGAGATCGATGCGAGCACCCAGGTGAAATTGCTGCGAGTGATCAGCGAAGAACGCGCCTTCGAACGGGTCGGGGGAAACCAGACTTTGCGCGCGGATGTCCGGCTGATCGCGGCGACAAACAAGAACCTCGAGAAGCTTGTGGCCGAAGGAAAATTCCGGGACGATCTCTATTTCCGCCTGAACGTCGTCCATCTCACGATGCCGCCGTTGCGCGAGCGGAAGGAGGATATTCCGCTGCTGGTCCGGAGCTTTTTGCGGCATTTCTGCAAGGTGAACGAGAAACCGCTCCTCGAACTTACCGCCGATGCCATGAACGCGCTCCTGACTTATGGCTGGCCGGGAAACGTCCGGGAGCTCCGGACCGCGATCGAACACGGAGTGGTGATGGCGCGCGGTTCGAAGCTGACTGTGCGCGATCTTCCGTCCAACGTCCGCGCGGCAACCGGCGCCGCTTTGCCGGGGGGCGTTACGCCGGCCAAAGCGTTCGGTGAAAAATCGAGCGCGCTCGACCTGCACGAAACTGAGAAACGTCTCATCATGCAGGCGCTGGCCACCACGAATGGCAACATCACCAAGGCCGCACAGAAACTTGGCATCAGCCGGCGGACCTTGCATCGCAAGATTAACGACCTGAAACAAGGAGGGGCGCTTTCCGAACCGCCCACTTAAAAACGGCGGTTTATGACGCCGAAGGCAAGCTTGTGATAAACGTTGTCGACGGTCAGAGACCGCCGCTACAATGACCAGCGTGGCGCAGGCGAAAAAGATTTTCGGGACGGATGGCGTCCGGGGCGTGGCTAATGTCGAGCCGGTTACGGCCGAGACGGCATTGAAGCTCGGTCGCGCCGCCGCCCACATTTTCACGAAGCTGAATCCGCGCGAGCATCCTTCCGGGGCGCGGCCCAAGATCGTGCTCGGCAAAGACACCCGGCTCTCGGGTTACATGCTGGAAAACGCTCTCGTGGCCGGAATCACTTCGCTCGGCGTAGACGTCCTCCTGATCGGGCCGCTGCCGACGCCCGGCGTCGCTTACATCACGCGTTCGCTTCGCGCGGATGCCGGCATCGTCCTCTCGGCGTCGCATAATCCTTACGAGGACAACGGCATCAAATTCTTCCGCCACGACGGCTACAAGCTCGACGACCAGATCGAGCAGCAGATCGAAGATTTGGTCTTCAGCGGCGAGATCGATTCCATTCGGCCGACTGCCGGAAAAATCGGGCGGGCCCGGCGAATCGATGACGCGCTCGGCCGTTATGTCGAGTTTGCCAAGGCAAGTTTCCCACGCGGAATGTCGCTCGAAAAAATGCGGATCGCCGTGGATGTGGCCAACGGCGCCGCCTACAAATCGACCCCCTGCATTTTGCGCGAGCTGGGCGCCGACCTGACGGTGGTGCACGACGAGCCGAGCGGGACGAACATCAACGCCGATTGCGGCAGCACCTACCCCGCTGAAATCCAGCGCGCGGTTCGGGAAAGCGGCGCTCAAATCGGTATTACCCACGATGGCGATGCCGACCGGGCCCTGCTCTGCGACGAGAAGGGCGAGCTGGTGGACGGCGACGAGATCCTGGCGATCGCCGCGGTGGATCTGTTGGAATCAGGGCGGCTCCGGGAGCAGACGCTCGTTGCCACGGTCATGAGCAATTTCGGATTGGACGAAGCGCTCACGTCGCGGGGCGGGAAAGTGATCCGGGCGAAGGTCGGCGATCGTTACGTGATCGAGGAGATGCTGGAGCGGAATTTGAATCTCGGTGGCGAACAAAGCGGCCACATGATCTTTCGCGATTTCACTACCACGGGCGATGGGATCATCAGCGCGCTCCAGGTATTGCGGATCATGAAGGCGACGGGCCGGCCGTTGAGCGAGCTCAAGCAATGCCTCAAGAAATATCCGCAGGCGCAGCGGAACCTGAAGGTGAAAGAGAAACGCCCCCTCGAAGAGTTGCCCGCGGTGATGAAGCTGGTGGGCGACGCGGAGAAGGAGCTTTCGGGAAAAGGCCGGGTGCTCCTGCGCTACTCGGGCACGGAACCGAAGATCCGGCTGTTGATCGAGGGCCGCGAGCCGGAGCAAATAGATCGCCAGGCAAACCGGATCGCGGAAGCGATCGAGAAAGCGATAGGAATATAGGTCCTATAGGTCATATACGGCATATGAGTCTCACCCAGGTAATCGAAGCGCTCCTTTTCGCCGCCCAAAAACCGCTGACAACACGTGAGCTGGTCGCCGCCATCAAAGGCGCGGGCAGCGATGAAGACCTCCTGCCTAACGAATTCGCGAAAGCCACCGAAAGTCAGGTAGCCGTCGCTCTCGAAGAATTGAAGATCAATTACATCGAGCAGGGCCGCGCCTTCCAATTGGCGGAAAGAGCAGAGGGCTGGCAGCTCGTGAGCGATCCGGCGTATGCGTCGTGGGTTCGGCAATTGTTTCCGGCCGTCAAACCGGCGCGTCTGACTCCGCCCTCGCTGGAGACGCTGGCCATTGTCGCCTACCGGCAACCAATCACCCGCGCCGACATCGAAGCGGTTCGGGGAGTGGCCGTCGATGGCGTCCTCCAGAGCCTGATGGAGCGCGGCCTCGTGAAGATTGCCGGCCGCGCGGAAGTTCCGGGACGCCCGCTTCTCTACGAAACCACCCAGTTTTTCCTCGAACATTTTGGCCTCCGCGATCTCGACGAGTTGCCGAATGCCGAAGAATTGCGGACCCGTTACCTGCCGACGGCCCCGCGAAAAGAAACCGAGCCTGCCCCAGCCGAGCAACCACCGGCTGAACCGGCTGCGCAGGATTGACTTACGTGGCCATTTAACGACGATTTATCCGCGCAGGGCGCGTTCTGGCTTATGAAAACATTTCTCCAATTCGGCAAACTGTTGGCGTTCGCGTCGTTCTTCAGCCTCTCCGGCTGCGGGAGCTATAACCGGCTCGTCGCCCTCGAACAGACGGTGAACAAGAAGTGGGCCGATGTGCAGTCGGTCTATCAACGGCGGGCCGACCTGATTCCAAATTTGGTCAGCACCGTGCAGGGAGCGGCGAACTTCGAGAAGTCGACCCTGACGGAGGTCACGAACGCCCGGGCCAGTGTTGGCCAGGTGAAGCTCGATCCGAGCAAGGCGCCGACGGAAGCGGCCGAGCTCGAGAAATTCCAGCAGGCGCAGGGGCAATTGAGCGCGGCTTTATCGCGCCTCCTGGTAGTGAGCGAGAATTATCCGCAGCTTCGGGCGACGGAGGCATTCCAAAACCTCCAAAAGCAACTCGAGGGAACCGAGAACCGAATTTCGGTGGAGCGCAACAATTTCAACACCGCGGTGCAGGAGTACAACACGGCCCTCGCGACTTTTCCGACCAACATGTTGAACAAGATGTTTGGCTTCAAGGAACGGCCGTTCTTCAATGCCGCCCCGGGAGCGGAAAAGGCGCCGGACGTGAAATTCGATTTCAACAAACCGGCACCAGCGGTATCGCCGGCGGCGACCCCGTAAGGTAGGGACGCCGCGCGGCGGCGTCCGCCATCGATGCATATTCGGCCTATCTTCGCGGTTGGCGTAGCGCTCGTCCTTAGCGCCAGTTTGCTCATCGCGGCCGAAGTCATGCCCCCGAAGCCGGCGGGGTATTTCAACGATTACGCGAACGTCGTCTCCAAGGAGAAAGCGCTCGCTCTCAACGAAAAGCTCGCTCAGTTCGAGCGGGAAACCTCGAATCAGGTCCTCGTGGCGGTCTTCCGGAAAATGGAGACCGATTCGGACATCGCGGATTACACGCGTCGCATCGCTGAAACGTGGAAGGTCGGACAGGCGGACAAGCGCAACGGCGCGGTGCTTTTCGTCTTTGTGGACGATCGCAAGATGTTTATCCAGGTCGGCTACGGCCTCGAAGGCGCGTTGCCCGATCTCACTGCCTTCGACATCACGGAGCGGCACATTAAGCCGCGGTTCCGAACAGGAGATTATGCCGGCGGATTAGAGGAAGGCGTTGACCTGATGCAGAAAGCGATTCTCGGCGAGTACAAGGGCGATGGCCGGACCGTCCGGGAGAAAAGCCGGTCGACCACCTCCAACGGCGCTGGTGCACTTGGCTTCATCATCATGCTGATCATCGTCCTGGCGATCATGAGGCTGGGGCGGCGGCGAGGCGGATACGGCTATTCCGGCTTCGGCGGACCGTTCATTAGCAGTGGTTGGGGCAGCGGAGGCGGTTGGTCGGGCGGCTCTTCTTCATCTTCCGGGGGCGGCTTTAGCGGATTCAGCGGCGGCGGCGGCAGCTTTGGTGGCGGAGGCGCCGGTTCGGACTGGTAACTGCACCATGCGAACTCATCGGTTTATCCAGCAGCTCGAACACGATCGCATCACCAGGGCGATCAAGGATGCGGAGGCGAAGACTTCCGGGCAGATCCGGGTGTTTTTGCAGCGGGGCAGATTCGAAGACGACACGCTGGATCGGGCGGGGAAGAAATTTCTGCAGCTGGGGATGCAGAAGACGAAGGAGCGAAATGCGGTCCTGATTTTTGTCGCGCCTCGAGCCCAGAAGTTCGCGGTCATCGGCGATGAAGGAGTTCATCAGAAATGCGGCGAACAATTCTGGCAGGAGTTGGTGGCCCGCATGCGGGAGCATTTCCTCCGGGAAGACTTCACGGAGGCCCTGGTGGAGGCGATCACGGCAACCGGCCAATTGCTGGCGAAGTATTTCCCGCGAACCGGCCCGGCGACGAACGAGCTGCCGGATGAGATTGTAGAGGGCTGACTGTAGCCGCTTCGCTATGCGAAGCGTTGTAGCGTCCGCTGTCGCCAGCGGACTGGCTGGGATGCGCTGGTGACAGCGCACTCTACAACGTCACCGGCAGGCGGACGCCACAGAAGGGACTTGCGAACCCCGGTTTCTGGTGTTCATTCCCGTCCCGCAACGAGTTTTTGAAGTTGCGCCGTTGGTCCCTGGGTCTCCGTCGCTGGACGCGAGGCCGCACTCGTCAGGGGTAACCCGGCGCGAAGGAAAGGAAGAAGGCAGAATTAAGAAGGAAGAAGTGTCTTCTACAGCATTTTCTTACTTCTTACCTTTTTGCTTCTTAATTCAGATCATGCCAGTTCATTACGGTCGTTTTGAAATGCCGAAGACCCTCGTCAAAGACGAGCACGGCGCCACGGAAACCTACGCGCGTTTTGTCGCTGAACCCTTTGAAGCCGGCTACGGTCACACCGTCGGCAATTCGCTTCGCCGCGTGCTTCTCTCGTCGCTGGAAGGCGCTGCCATCACCGCGGTGAAAATCACCGGCGCGCAACATGAGTTCGCCACTCTGCCCGGCGTGGTCGAGGACGTGACCGACATCGTCCTCAATCTCAAGCGGATCAAATTCAAGGCCGCCGAACACGAGCCGCGCAAGCTCTCCCTCTCGATCAACAAGGAAGGCGAAGTCACCGCCGGCGATATCCAGCTCGTCCAGGGCTACGAAGTTCTGAATCCCGATCAGCTCATCTGCACGATGGACAAGAAGCACAAGTTCGACGCCGAGCTCGAAGTGCGCGTGGGACGCGGTTTTGCCACGGGCGATGAAAACAAGCGCGCCGATCAGCCGATCGGCCTGATCCCGATCGATTCCATTTTTTCGCCGGTCACCCGGGTGAAATACGCCGTCGAAAACACCCGCGTCGGCCAGCGGACCGATTATGACAAGCTCATCCTCGAAGTCTGGACCGATGGCCGTTTGACGCCGGACGACGCGCTTCTCCAGGCGTCCGCGATCCTGCGCCATCACCTCGATGTGTTCGTGAATTTCAACGAAGACGTGATCGAGTTCGACGAAACACCGGCCGGAGTGAGCGAGGAGAACATGAAGCTCAAGAAGCTTCTCAACATGAGCGTCAATGAGATTGAGCTCAGCGTCCGGGCCGCCAATTGCCTGAACAACGCAAACATCACCACCGTCGGCCAGCTGGCCCAGAAGACGGAGGCCGAGATGCTCAAGTACCGGAACTTCGGCAAGAAATCGCTCAACGAGATCAAGGATAAACTCCAGCAATTGCAGCTGGGTCTCGGGATGAAATTCGATCCGGGCCTGGTGGAAACCCCGATCGCCTCGGACGCCGGCATGAATGGTTCGGCCGACGACGAAAAGTAGACCACTCGTTAGGCAACTGTCAGCGTCGAGGATGAATCCATGAGACACCAAAAGAAGACTTTGAAACTGGGCCGCACCGCGGAGCACCGGAAAGCGCTCCTGGCCAACCTGGTTTGCAGCTTGATCGAGCACCAGCGGATCAAGACCACTCTCGCGAAAGCCAAGGCGGTTCGTCCCCTGGCCGAGAAGATGGTGACGCTCGGAAAGAAAGGCTCGCTCCATGCCCGGCGCACTGCGATGGCGGTGCTCCGGCAGAAGGGCGCGGTCAAGAAGTTGTTCGAGGATATCGCGCCTCGTTCGGCGACGCGAAATGGCGGATACACCCGGATCGTGAAGCTCGGCGCCCGTAAAAGCGATGCGGCGCCGGTGGCGTTCATCGAGTGGATCGACGCGCCCCTGGTCGTGGAGGAAGTGGAGCCGGAAGAAAAGGGGAAAAAGCGCAAGGGCGCCAAGGCTGAAGCCAAGAGCGAGGCGAAGCCGGACCGGAAATCCAAGAAGAGCGACGAGACCGAGACCGAGACCGAAAGCGAAGAGAAGTAGCCCAAGGAGGGGCGCTTTCCAAACCGCCCTCTTATGCGGCGAGACGCTGTCGAGCCGCCGAGACTGACCATCGCTGCGTCTCGCGGCACCTGTAGCTTCGGTCTCTGACCGTCGGTCCCACTAGATTCCAGCGGTCCCCGAACCGTCCCAAAATCGGAACGGCCTGATCCCGGCGCCGGAATATCTTCCGCGCACAGCAGAACTGCGTCTCAATTGCAATGAATTGTCGTTCAGTAGTTTATAACTTTGTTCCCGGCCGTGGCACGGGCATTGCATAAGGAAGGGTCAACCAACAATTTCTTATGAAAACAAACCCGACCAAAAACCAAGTTCGTAAATCAACCTACGCGATGCTTCTTCAATCCGAAGAGCGCAGCCTGTTTGAAATCGTCGTTTACAGCCTGCTCGTTGTGAGCGCCGTCATCGGCATCTGGCAGTTCGCTCATCTGCGCATTCCCTCGCCGTTCGCCAATAGCGAGCGCGCCGTGACCCCGATCGTTTCCCAAAGTTAATTTCGCCGCGTGGCCGCTGGCCGTTCGGTCAGCGGTGCGCGAGTCAGCGCAGGGGCAGGAGTCGCCACGCTAATTTTCCATCGGCGGCAATTTCCAAGGTCGCAACGCTAGGCGGCGCGCCCCGATTTGGCCGGGTAACGCAACCGGGATTCAGGAAGAGGACACCGTTCCGCCGCTCATTTCGTGGCACGTGCGTGTGGCCGTGCAGGACCACCTCGACCTCCTCGGGCGCATCGTCCGGAGGAATGTGGACGAGGCGAAACCGAATGCCGTTTCGCTCCAGATCGACCGTAAGGGGCCATTCGAAAGTGCCGTCGCAATTTCCCCGCACGACGGTGACGCGCGGTCCGAACGTCTCGATTGCTTGCAGAATGGCAGGCGCACAAACATCGCCCAGATGCCAGATCTCATCCGCGTCGGCCGCCATCGCTTCGACCTTCGCCGGCAGTTTATCGTGGGTGTCGGCGAGAACAAAGATGCGGAGCGACGCAGGCATTTTGGATTCTCGCACAACGGAGACAACGGATCACAAAGGTTTATTGGATCTTTCGTTGAGTTCCTTTGTGCCCGTTGTGTGATGCCCTAACGAGAGTAGATTCATCGCGTGTCATTTAAAGATTTTGGCCTTTCGACAGAAGTCGTGCGCGGCACCCAGGCGATGGGATTCACCGAGCCGACGCCGATCCAGCTCCGGGCTTTCCCGATCGTTCTCGCCGGGAAAGACTTGATCGGGACCGCGCAGACCGGCACCGGCAAGACCGCGGCCTTCGCCCTTCCGATTCTAACCCTGCTGGCCAAGCGCGGGAATTTCCGCTGCCTCGTCCTCGAGCCCACCCGCGAGCTCGCAGCGCAGGTCGAAACCGCCTTTCGCGATTACGGCCGATTCACCGATCTGCAGGTTTCCGTGGTCCACGGCGGGGTGGGCTACGGCAAGCAACGCGAGGAGGCCGCTCGCGGTGTCGACATCGTCGTCGCCACTCCGGGACGGCTGCTCGACCTCGTGGAGCAAGGCTCCCTCAGTTTTCGCAACGTCAACATTCTCGTCCTCGATGAAGTCGACCGGATGCTCGACATGGGGTTTCTCCCGGACGTGCGCCGGATCGTCGAACAAATCTCGGCCGATCGGCAGACACTCCTTTTTTCCGCGACGCTCCCGCCTGAGATCGAGCGGCTGGCCGCGTGGGTGCTGCGCGATCCGCAGATGGTGGAGATTGGAGCGCGGCGTTCGCCGGCGGAGACGGTTACGCACGCGGTTTATCCGGTCGCGGCCGAGCAAAAATTCGATCTGCTCATGGCCCTGCTCGAGCGGACGAATTTTGACAGCGCCCTGATTTTCAGCCGGACAAAGCACGGGGCGGACAAGATCGCGGTCCGGCTAAAACAAGGCCGGCACTCGGTTGCGGTGATGCATTCGAACCGGACCCAGCGCGAGCGGGTCGAAGCCCTCGAAGGATTCAAGAGTGGCAAATACGAAATCATGGTGGCGACGGATATTGCCGCCCGCGGCATCGACATCGCCGGGGTGAGCCACGTTATTAATTACGATGTTCCGGAACACCCGGAGGATTATGTGCACCGCATTGGGCGGACCGGCCGGGCCCAAAACGTGGGCGACGCTTTTACCCTGATGAATGGCGAAGAGTTGGCCTCCCTGCACTCGATCGAGCGATTCATGGGGCAAAAGATTCCCCGCCTGAAGCTGGACGGTTTCCCTTATCTCTACACGGCGCTTTTCGAGCCGGAATCGAGCGAAGGGGGCAAACGTTCCATCGGCGGCGGACGCACCCATCGCGGGTATTCATTCGGCCGGCGGCGCCGGTAAAGACGATTCGTCACGCAAAGGTCACCAAGGATCGCAAAGGTATTGGGAATTGGCCTTCCCTCTACCGATTCCGTTGTGTCCCTTGGTGACCTTTGTGTGAGAATCAATCCGCCATGAGAAAACAAGCCGTCTCGTTTGCCCTTCTCGCTCTCGCCGCAGCCAGCATCTGTCAGGCCGATCCACGAACGCTGAAACCGGAGGACTTCGCCGCCCTGCGCGACGTCGACGAGCCGAATATTTCGCCAGACGGGAACTTCGTCGCCTACGTCGTCAAGGTCGCCGACATGGAGAAGGACAAACGGCCCGGGAATCTCTGGCTGGCCAAATGGGATGGTTCGGAAAACCGCGCCCTGACTTTCGGCCTCAAAGGACAAAAGCATCCCCGCTGGAGCCCTGACGGAAAATGGATCGCGTTCTTGTCTGGCCGCGAAGACGACAACGAAAACGACCAGCTTTGGGTCCTCCCGATTGGCGGCGGCGAAGCGGAAAAGCTGACCGAAACGAAGGGCGGCGTGGAAGATTTTGCCTGGTCGCCCGATTCGAAGCGGATCGTTCTCGTCATCCACGATCCCGATCCGCGCGAGCCGGAGAAGAAAGAGAAGGAGAAAAAGACGGTCCCGCCGCTGGTGATCAATCGCCTTTTCTTCAAGAAGGACATCGACGGTTATCTCACCGAACGCTTTTCCCACCTGCAATTGCTTGATCTCGCGTCGCGCAAGGTCGAGCCGCTCACTTCCGGCAAACACGATGATCTCTGGCCTGCCTGGTCGCCGGACGGCAAAGAGATCGCGTTTGTGACGAAGCGCGGGGACGACCCGGACCGCACCGAAAACTGGGATGTCTGGGTCGTCGCGGCCGAGCGCGGGGGAAAGGAACGCCAGCTCACGACTTCGCCGGAAGCCGATCCGCATCCGGATTGGGACAGCGCGCCGGCCTGGAGTCCCGATGGGAAATGGATCGCGTATCTTCACGGTGGCGATCCGAAGAAGATCGAATACGCGGTCAATTCGCTCGCGATAATTCCAGCGGCCGGCGGCCAGGCGAAAATCCTGACCGAAAAGCTGGATCGCAATGTTTTCCAACCGCATTGGGCGCCGGACGGGAAATCGATTTTCGCGGTGGTGGAAGATGACGGCGCGCAGAATCTCATGCGGGTATCGGTCGAAGGCGGCGCGCCGCAGCCGGTGACGAATGGCCGGCGAAGAGTCACAGCCTATGACGTCAGCCGGAGCGGAAATGTTATCGTCCGCGCCAGCACCCCGGATCGTCCGTATGAAATCTTCGCCGTCGAGAAAGACAAGCTCCGCGATCTGACGAAGCAGACCGAACCGTTCCTGAAGGACTTGCGGCTCGCGCGCGTCGAGGAAACAAAATTCAAAAGCGCGGACGGGACAGAAATCCATGGCTTCGTCGTGAATCCGGTCGATCCGCCGGCTGGAGGAACAAAGCCGCCGTCGTTGCTCCGGCCGCATGGCGGGCCGCAGTCTCAGTACGCCTGCGACTTCAATTTCGAGGCGCAGCTCTTCGCGGCCAACGGCTACACGGTCATCCTGCCAAATCCGCGCGGCTCAACCGGGCGCGGCGAGAAGTTCGCCATGGGGATTTATGCGGATTGGGGCCATCGCGACGTCGAGGACGACCTCGCTTCGGTGGATGACGCCGTGACGCGCGGGCTGGCTGATCCGGATCGGCTCGGCGTCGGTGGCTGGAGTTACGGCGGCATCTCCACAAATTATCTCATCGCCACCACGACCCGGTTCAAGGCTGCCACCAGCGGCGCCTCGATCTCGAACGTGCTCGCCGGTTACGGGACCGACCAGTACCTGCGCGATTACGAAAACGAGCTCGGCGTCCCATGGAAAAACCGGGACACCTGGATGCGGATTTCCTATCCCTTTCTCCAGGCGGACAAGATTAAAACGCCGACCCTTTTTCTTTGTGGCGAAGCCGATTTCAATGTGCCGCTGCTCAATACCGAACAGATGTACCAGGCGTTGCGCAGCCTGGGAGTGCCGACGGAGCTGGTGATTTATCCCGGGCAAAACCACGGCCTGAAGAAACCGAGCTACATCATCGATCGTTACAAACGGTACTTGGAGTGGTACGCGAAATGGCTTACGCCGCCCACCACGGCCAAGCCCTGAAGACAGGGCCGCCTTCACGGAGGTGTCGACCGCGACTAGGCGGCGATTTGTTCGGCGGGGACGGTGGCAGGCGATGTTGAGGGACGGACGGATTTCGTGCTGCGGTAACGCCAAATGGCGAACGCGACGAAAAGGAGATCGGCAATGATGAAACCGGCCACGTAGGTCTCGCCGCCGATGCCGAAGCCATAGCTATGCAAGCCCTTGCCAAGGACGAAGTTCACCCCGTACCAGGCCATCAAGACCGCCAGGAAACAGACGACGCTCGCCACGACCAGGCCGAACTGGGTCCACCACCCGGCCAGGCGGCCGTGCAAGGTGAGGATGTAACAAAGGAGCGCGATCAGCGCCCAGGTCTCTTTCGGGTCCCACCCCCAGAAACGGCCCCACGAATAATTGGCCCAAACTCCGCCGAGAATCGTGCCGGCGGCGAGGAGGATGACGCCGAGCTGGAGCACCCGATAAAGCCAGAAATGCATCGGTTGATCCGCGCGCGCGGCGACCGGATTGCGCGCGTAGCGGAAAAGAAGGATGTGCCCAAACCCCATGGCGAGCGCGAACGCGGCGTAGCTGAGCGTGATGGTGAGGACATGGATCGTCAGCCAGAAGTTATCGCGCAAGACCGGAACGAGCGGGTCGATGCTCGAAGGCATGGCAATCGGCATTTGATGGACGAGCAGAAGCCCGACGAGCGAAACCGGGAGCGCGGCGAGGAGATAAACCGGCGCGCCGTAGCGCGCGAAAAAGATCATCCCGAAGAAAGAAACGGCGAACGAAACCCAGATGATGGATTCATACATGTTCGTCACCGGCGGACGGCCCGCGATCAGGCAACGCATGACGATTCCGCTGGCGTGGAAGAGCAGACCGGCAATAGCGATAACAACTCCGGCGATTGTGAGGTAGCTGCGTTTCTGTCGTTCCGGCGCTTCGCGCAGCGAAGCGGCTACAGAAGATGCCCGCAGATGGGCGATTGCCAGCAGAAGGAGCGCGATCCCGTAAGACCACGCCGCGCGATAAAATCCGTCCCAATGATTGTAGAAATATTCGAGACGCAGCTGCTTCTCCTCGGGATAAATTTTCGGGCTCAGCCCGCGCAGACCATCCCGCAATTGATTCGCCGCGCGGCTAAACGCGAAGCCATCGCCCTTGACGTAGGCATTCGCCATGGCCTGCAACGGGGTCTGGACGGGAGCGAACTGGGTCTCGTTGTAAAACTGGGCGAACGCCGGCGGCACGATCCAGGGATCGGTCGTTTTCTCCGGCGCCGGCACGATGAGAAACGCGCTGCCGTCCAGGACATGGGAAAAAAGCGTGAGACGTTCGGTCACGCTCATCACTTCACTTTGGAGACGCGAGAGCGGCTTCTCCGCCTTGCGCAAGGCGTGAGCCTCGCCCGCGAGCGCATTCAACTCCGGCATCGCCGCCAGGCGCGCGAAGGGAAAACGTCTTTCCTCTCCCGGCAAGGCGAGCTTTTCTCTCAATTCTCCGAGCGACACCAGGATCATCGGCTCGCTTTTCCAATCGTGGGTATCGAGCAGCATCGAGAGAATCACATCGTTGGCCTGCCACGTTTTGGCGCCGGAGGTGTAGGTCGAGCGGCCGGTGAGCTTGATCAATGTCTCACGCGCGAAGGTGTCGAGCGGTTTGCGCCGGCCGCCATCCTGAATGGCGAGTAACCCGAACTGTTTGAAATCGAGTGAGGAAGAATCCGCCGCCGGCATACTCGCGGTCTGGGCGAGGACAGGCGCAGCCCGCAACAACGTGCCCAGGATAAGAGCGGCGCAGAGGAACGGAGTTTTCACCACGGAGGCACTGTATCGAAGGAGCGGTCGTTCCACAACGGCCAAGCCCCGCGCTCCGTCAAGGCAGGTTAAAGATTTCCACGAGTGCGACGCCCCCGCCGCCGTCTTCGCCGGAAACGATTGCGGTGTAAGCGCCCGGCGTCAGGTCGGCCACCATCGCTGCTTCCGCGTCGCGGCCCGGTGGCAATCCGGTGGCGCGAATCGCTGTTTCCTGGGTCTCCCGCCAGTTCTGGTTCCGCTGCAGGACCGCGCCGTTCGCGTCGCGCAACTCAAGGGCGGGATTGGAAAGTGTTTCCGCGACACCGAACTCCGCGAGCGATGGTCCCAGCGCGCGGATCAGGATTTTGGCCCTATCCTGGCCGCCCAGAATAAAACCGCCGATCATGACCGAGTCCCCAGCCTGGACGGAGCCGCGCGTGCTGATATTGGCCAGCTCGCAATTAGCGCCCTGGTCGAGATCGTAGACCTCGACCAAAGCGTTGCCGGTCGTTTCGTTCTTGCCGCGCAAGGTGGCAGTGTAGGCGCCGGGGGCGAGCGTCGCGACGATCGCGGACTCGAGATCATTCTGGAGAGCGAAGCCCCTGGCCTGGAGCTGGCTCGCGGCCGCCGAGTCGTCCTTCCAATTATCATTTTCGCTAAGGAGGCTTCCGTCGCTTCCTCGCAACTCGAGAATAGGATCATTCAGGACATCAACCAGGCCGGCTTGTCGCAGGGACGGACCGAGCGCGCGAATAGCCACATTCTTCGACGCGCTGCCGGTAATGATGAATCCGCCGATCATAACTTTGTCGCCGGTCTGGACCCGCATGCGGGTCGAGATGTTCAGGGCCTGCGTTTTTCGCGACCCGGGAGAGGGCGATGTGCTGGGAGAAGGACTTACCGTTGCGCTGGGTGAAGGGCTCGCGGTTGCACTTGGGGAAGGACTGGCGGTTGCACTTGGGGAAGGACTGGCGGTTGCACTCGGAGAGGGACTCACCGTAACGCTTGGCGAAGGACTCGCGGTTGCGCTCGGAGAAGGACTCACCGTTGCACTTGGCGAAGGACTCGCGGTTGCGCTCGGAGAAGGACTCACCGTCGCACTTGGAGAAGGGCTCGCCGTTGCACTCGGGGAGGGACTTGCGCTCGGGCTGGGAGAAGGACTTGCAGTTGCACTGGGAGAAGGACTGGCAGTCGCACTGGGAGAGGGACTCACCGTGGCGCTGGGAGAAGGGCTTGCGGTTGGGCTCGGTGACGGAGAGGCCGTTGCGGAAGGGCTTGGCGTCGGCGAAGGCGGCTCTGGCGGAACGATGATCGTCGCGCCAGCCGTGGCCCGATCCAACGATTTCAAATAGAGAATCAGCGCGTCCAAATCGTTCGCCGACAAATGGGAAGTCTTTCCGTGGGTGTCCTTGATCACCTGGATGTTGTTCGCGGCCAGCGCGGGATTGATCTGTCCACCGGTCACGAGCGGGATGAGATTGCTCGTTCCCAGTTGATCGATCTGCGCACGACCATCCGGGTTTGTGACAAAGGGACTGTCGAGGCTGACCAGGATCTCTCCTTTGGCATCGCCGGCCAGGGCGCCCGAGCTATCGGCGAAGCTGATCGGGACCTGGGTGGGCAGGACCACCGCGGGCCCGCCGAGGAAGCTGGTTGCCGTTGGCCGGCTGTGATCGGTCCGGACAGTCCGGAAATTAAAGCCGCGTTCACCGGGCGCGAGCAGAGGCGAATCTGGCGTGAGCAAAACTTCACGCAGCGTGTGGGCCGCGCCGTAGTGCAAATATTTCGGGACCGCATCCCAAACCGCGCGGAGATGTTTGGTGTTCCGGCTGCTGAAATTCTGCGGCGTCCCGACATCCTGGGGTGGCGCGAACGGTTCGAAAAAGTAATCGTTGCCAGGCCGGAAGAAAGGGCCTTCCCCGTCCACGGTATCTTCGCTGATCACGCCCGGTTCATGAATGTTGTAGTCCTGGAAAGTGTCGTCCAGGATCCCGTTCGTAAATTTGTTCCCGTTGTGATGGCAATCCGCGCAGCCGGCGCCGCCCTGTGAGACTTTGCCGGTAAAGATCTGCCGGCCCCGCTCGACTTTCGCCGCCTCCGAAGAGCTCGGAACTTGCGCAAGAGGATTCGGGAAGAGCCGGGTTTCGTTCTGCGACCAGAGAATTTGGAGGTATGCCAGTTCGTTGTAACCGACCTTGAAAGCCTTTCCATTCAACTCCGGCCGGCCGATTGCCCGCGAGTTCTCTTCTGTCTTGCGCAAAACATAATCCTCCCGCGCGTGCATCCGCTCCGCCATGTCGGTCTGCGGGAAAAGCGGAGTGGGCGCGCGTTCACCGAGCAGCACTTCGCCATTGCAAGCCGAGGCGTAGGCCATGAAATCGTTATTCAAACCCTCGTACCATTCCGGCCAGTTATCGGAGATGTCTTTGTTTTGCGGGCAAACTTTGACGCCGCCCACCGCGTTCGCGGCCACATTCCATTGGCAGCCATCCTGCCGGCCATCCCAATGACAAAAGCCGCAGGATTTTTGCGCGTCGAACCCGCCGGGAGTCACGCCGGCGACCGGTCCGTCATCGGCATACGCAGAAGAGAAGAACCAGCGCAGCCCCACTTCTTCATCGGTCGCGAATAATCCGGAGCCATTCCCGCCCCTCGATGGGTCAGGGGTGCTTGGCGTAACCCCGACCGCCAGATAACCCTGGCGAGAAAGGACCCCGTTTTGGTCCACGCTCAGAAAGGAAATGTCCTCCGTCTGCAAATGGGCCGCGTAAACCGTCCGGCCATCAGGAGAGACTTCAATGCCTTCCGGGGTAATGCCACCGGTGAACTCGAATCCGAGCGGCGTTAGAATTCCGGACACATCCGCCGGGGCTTGATTGATCCGAAAAACTTCGACCTTGTCCGAGTGGATCATGGTGACGAAAAGCAGTCCGTTTCTGACCGTCATCTGTTCCGGCCCGCTTCCGCGAATGATCTTCTGCGCCTCGGTATGGTCGTGCAGGTCCACGATTTGCCCGGGAGTGACGAGCTGCGAGAAATCCCGGCCCTTGTCGACGTAGCGAAAGATAAACCGGTTCGTCTGGGTATCGAAGATGTTTAGCTCGCTGCCGATGTCGTCGAACGTTGTCGCCTTGGTCGCATCGCTCATCACCGGCGTGTAGCCAAGGGGCTGGCCATTATTTCTGATGGCCACGCCGTTCACGATGGTCGGCACTCCATGTCCGGTCTCTTTCTCATTCAGCACCGTGTTTGTTTCCTGGCCGGACACGATCCCCCAGCGACCACTGATCTTTACGTCCGTGGCCAGACCGCCCACGTTCAGGTTGCCGATCAGCGTGTTGGCGTCGTTCGCGACATTGATCGCGGCGATGGTGTGCCCGAGCGTGTTCGCCACGTAAAGGGTCCGTCCATCCGCGCTCAAATCCAGATCACGCGGATTCGCTCGCTCAAGCTCCGTCATTCCCGTTGGGATCTCGGCGATTTGAGTAAACCGCGGACCCGCATCGATGCGAAAAGCGCGCACCTGATCCTTGAACCGGTCCGTCAGGTAGAGCCGGGTTCCGTTGCTGTTGAAGATCGCTTTCTCTCCGTAGGTGCCGGTGGGAAAATCGCCGAGGACGGTATCGGTGCCGGTGTCGATGACCGAGGCGAAATTGCCATATTGATTCAGGACAACGGCGTAAGGCCGCGGATAAATCGCCGGGTTGAGCGGAGAGATTTTCACGCTGATCGGGCGCAGACCGGCGGCCACTCCGGGCGGCCGCAGATCGATCCACTTCAGCACGCGGCGGGTGGCGGTATCGACCACGGAAACCCGCCAGTCGGGATATCCTTCGCGGCCAGGCAGTGCGACGTAAAGTTTAGTCCCGTCGGGAGTCAAAGCGATGGAGCGAGGTTGACTCCGGAACGGCTGCTCGCGATTCGGCCAGAGCTGACTGCCACTGTGGACCTGCGGATTATTCGGATCGATTCGGGTGCCGGGATCGGGCCGGCCGTTAATATAATCCGCGCCGAACATGATCTTGGTGAACCGCTGCATTCCGCCGCGTTCTCCGGCCGCTTCGGGCCCCACGATTTCCTTCACCGGATCGCTGGTCGGTCCGGTGATGACGCGGCCCCGCGAATCCGCTTTGACCGCGGTCGTGAAGAAACGCAATGCCAGCGGCGCTTCGGCGCTGGTGGAAAGGACCTGCATGGTGAACGGAGCCGAAAGTTGCGGGCGGGAAGGGGTCGCAGCTCGGGATTTGGAAACCGACACCCAGATCAACGGACAAAGGGCGAGAGTGATTGCTGCACCGATGAGGGGCCACGTGGTTCTCTTTGGCTTCGTCATACCCGCGGAAAATAGGGAGCCGACTAAGCACGCGCGAGCAGTGAAATGTAACGGAGTTGTTACCTTGCCGGCGGAGGTGGGCGCATCCCATTATCCTTTCAGGCGCGCCCGCCTTTCGCTAAATCTTCCGTATGAAAACAGCCCTGTTCGCCTTCCTCTTTGCCGCTGCCACCGCGTTCTGCGCGGAACCCGCTTCCGGCCCGATCAAGATCGGAGCGTTCAGCTTTGTCGTGCCCGAAGGCTGGAGACAGGTGACGCCGTCGTCGCCGATGCGGAAAGCGCAGCTCGAGATCGCCCGCGGTCCTGCGAAAGCGGAGGTGACGTTCTTCCAGTTTGGCGGCAGCGAAGGCGGTTCAGCGGCGGACAACGTCGCCCGGTGGTTCGCCCAGTTCCCCGGCAGCGATGACAAACACATCACCGAGCAGGCCCAGGTCGGGGCGGTGAAAATCACTTTCGCCATGACCGAGGGAACGTTTAGCAGCGGCATGCCCGGTGGACCCACCACCCCGATGGAGGCTTACGCGCTGTGCGGCGCCATCCTGGAAAGCGTGGACGGCAATGTTTTCATAAAAATGACCGGCCCGAATGCCGTCGTGAAAGAATCAACCGAGGCGTTCAAGAAAATGGTTTCAGAAGCCGCGAAAGGCGCCGGGCCGAAAGCTTAAACGAATTCAATTCCCTAAAATCAAAACCCTAATTCCCATGAAACATCTCGTAACTCTGTTGGTGGCGATGACCATCGCCGTGCTGACGGCCAGTGCCGCGGCGGCAAGTTCAATCGGGCAGGCGCTCGCCGACCTCGAATCTCACATCAAATGGAGCGCGGTGGACGAGGCCTGGAAAGGCCTGCGGCCAGACTGGGTCCGAGCTACGGCGGCCTGTGACGAAGCGGCCTGTGTCGCGGCTCAGATGCTGAAGCTGGAACAGAACGTGAAGTGGAAAGCGGTGGATACAGCCTGGCGCGACCGAAGGGCCGGCTGGGTCAACGACTGCAAAGGCGCAATCACGGACAAGGCGGTAGCCAAACTGTTGCTGGAATTCGAAGCGAACGTCCGCTGGCGCGCGGTCGACGAGGAATGGAAAACCCGCCGGGAAAGCTGGGTTACCGAGCTGAAAGCCGACTAATTCAAATCCGTCCTGCTCCCCAGACCCTGGCCGCCCCAGCTCACGGTTATTTCTCCGAAAGAAGTTCCTGGAACCGCGGATCGTTTCGCAGCGGTATCCAGGCGGGGTCGAGCCGGAGCAAAGCGGGCGTTAAGACGATCTGCTCTGGTCCGATGTATTTCGTCGAAAGCAGGCGCCGCAAATCGGCGATCGCCGCGTCGTTTTCACCGAAACGCGCTTTGACCCGCGCGAACGCTTCGTCGAACGAAGCGCCAACCACGGCATCGACCGAGGGCCGAAGCGCGATCGCTTTTTGCGCCGCGGAAAAGGCCGGGTCTTTCTCTCCCAGCCCGGCCAGGGCTAAGGCCAGATACAAATGGGCTTCGGCGGAGGCGGGCTGCGCTTCGAGAACTTTCATGAGTTCCGCGCGAGCAGTTTCATAAGCAGCGCGCGCCCCCGTCGCATCGCCCGCCAGTTCCTTGGCGAAGCCGAGTTGATAGCGATATTTGCCCGCGAAAAAGCCGGCCGGCGCCGGGGGGTGGGCGAATGCATTTTCGATCAATTTGATTGCCTCGGCGTGCAGGCCCGCAATCAAGGGGAGCCGCAATTGAATCTCGAAGATGTAATCGGTGCTCGGTGATGGCGGCACGGAACGCATCGCCTTTTCGGCCGCTTCCAGGTTTCCCTCCGCCAGGTTGAGCCGTGCGAGCCCGGCGAGAACCTGCGGGTTTTCCGGGGCAAGGCCGAGAAGCCGGTCGACGATCGTGTGCGCATCCGCGAACCGTTTCAGGGCGAAATAAGTAATGCCGAGTTGGGAAAGCACCGGGACACTCTGGGGATCGAGCCGCGCCGCCTGTTCCTGATGCGCGACCGCCTCTGCCCAGAGCGCTTTTCGGCGTTCGATGAGGCTAAGGGCCACGAGCGTGTCCGTGTTATTCGGCAGGCGGGCCAGCGCTTCCTTGAAAGCGGCTGCGGCCGCGTCGTAATCGCGTGAGATCATGTATTCGAAATAGCCGCTCGCCAGGAAGGTTTCGCCCGTGCCGGGCGCCAACTCGCGCGCTTTCTCCGCGGCCAGCTTCGCTTTTTCCACGCGCGCCGGGGTGCGGTCGTAGCTGGCCCAATACATGCGGCTGTGCGCGACCGAAGCGCGGGCCCAGGCCTGGGCGAACTTCGGATCGAGGCGGACCGCCGCGTCGAAGTAGTCCGCCGCGCTCGTAAAGGCTTCGACACTCTCCCGATTGCTCGCCACGACGGCGAGCCCGCGGAGATAGGCATCGTAGGCCGCCGGGTTTTCCGTTGCTTTCGTCGCGATGGCCACCTTTTCCAGGCCGGTCAATTTCGCCCGCAACGAATCGGCGACGCGTTGGGCGACCTCGCTTTCCACCGCGAAAAGATCGGTAACGGTGCGATCGAAAGTTTCGGCCCAGAGATGGGTGTCGGTCTCCGCGTTGATCAATTGCACGTTGATCCGGACGCGGTCGCCGGACTTTTGGACACTTCCCTCGAGAATATGCGCGACACCAAGTTCCTTCGCGATCGCCGTCAGATTTTCCGGCGTGCTTTTGTAGCGTAAGGTGGAAGTGCGCGAGATCACCTTGAGCTCACCGATGTTGGCGAGCCGCGTCAGGATTTCGTCCTGGATTCCTTCCGCGAAATAAGCATTGGCCTTGTCTTCGCTCAACGACGCGAACGGCAGAACGGCGATTGATTTGCCGCCGGTCTCCCCGCGCTGCTCCGGACCGGTCATTCCGAAGAATCTTTGACGCAAATTCGGGCCGCCAAGGAAAAGCCAGGCGACGATTGCAAGGACGACAATGATCGGCACGATCCATCCAAGGCGCTTCCGGGCGGGAACGCCCTGGCCGCCGACGCTGACGGTTCGTTTTATTCCCTCGGGAGTCATTTCGAAGGCCCAGGCGAGGACCAGCGCAATCGGGAACCCAAGCAACACGAGAACGACGACGAGCCGCATTGCCCAGGCCGGGATTTGCAAGACCGGAAAGGTCGATGTTGCCACCTGGATGACGAGCCAGCCGACGGCGGCGTACCCGACGGCGGCCTTGTAAACGTTCCGCCGCCTCAGTTCGGAAAAGAAATTACGCGGATCCATGGGGCGCCCTTTGTCTTAAATCAGCGGGCCAAGATAGCGACCCATGATCACGACGTCGTGTTCGACGCTGTCCACTTTTGCGACCCGCGGCAGAACTCCCCAGCGTTCGAAGCCGGCTTGTTCGAAGAGACGCAGGCTTGCCTCATTGTGGGCGAAAATGCTCCCGACCAGCGCGCTCAAGGCCAGGCTGGGCGCCCGCGCGATGGCCAACTCGAGAAGAATCCGCCCCACGCCGGCGCGACGGAATTGCTCGTGCACGTAGACGCCGATTTCCGCAGTGCCGCGGTAAGCGCTTCGTTTCTTGAACGGTTGGAAGCTGAGCCAACCGGCCACGCGACCATTCTTCTCCGCGATCCACAACGGATGGGTGCCGGACGAATGCTCGCGAAACCACGGCAGCTGTTGTTCGACCGAAACTTCCTCGAGCTGCGCGGTGGCAATCCGGCCGCGGATGGCGGCGTTGTAGATTTCGACAATCGCGGGGAGATCCGTTTCCGCCGCATCGCGGATGATCACGTCCTGGAGCGGCGCGCGGTGACCGTCGACCGGCCTTTGATCTGCAACGGCGGCGGTCATGAAACCGCCCCTAGACAGCGATGGCCTTGGTTTCGAAGAAAATGTTTTCGAACGTCGGCTGGAATGCGCGCCCCTTGGTTTCGCCGATCCGGAACCGGACACTGATTTCAGTCTGCGCGGCGCAATGCACTTCGACGTCGTTTCGTCCGCGCTCCGCGAGCATGGCGCGGATCGCGCCGGCCGCCAGTTCGGGTGTGTTGCAATCCCGGCTGAGGTGGCCGAGCACGACCCGTTCGAGTTTCCCGCTCAACAACTGTTCGATGACGGTGGCGGCCGCCTTATTCGAAAGATGACCGTGGCGCGACTGGATCCGTTGTTTCACCGGCCAGGGCCGATGCGGATCGTCCTGCAACAGCTTCTCGTCATGGTTGGTCTCGATCACGAGGGTGTGCACTTTGCGCAACCGTTCGACCACCATCTTGGTCGCGTAACCGAGATCGGTAATGAACCCGAGCGAGCTTTCACCGGAGTGGAATGCGTACCCGACCGGGTCGACCGCATCGTGCGGGACGGCAAAAGTTTGGACATGGATATCGCAGATGGTGAATTCCGCGCCGGTCTGGAAAAGCCGCCAGTTCCGGTGTTCGCCCAGCGAACCGCACCGGACTGCTTCGGCGGTGAGCGAATTGCAATAGATCGGGACATGAAATTTCCGGCAGAGCACTTCGAGACCACAAACGTGATCGCCATGCTCGTGGGTGAGGAGGACACCATCGAGTTGCGCGGGGGTGATTCCGCATTGGGCAAGGCGCAGGACGATCTGGCGGGCGCTCAATCCGCCGTCGACCAGGAGACGGCAATGATCGGTGGCGACGAGGGCGGCGTTTCCGGCGCTGCCGCTGCCGAGCATGGTCAAGGTGAACACGCTTTGATTAGTAACGGACAGAGCTTCGTTTCACAAATCGGAAATGATTTTCGCGCGGAAAAAGCGCGCGCGCGTCGCTGATTACTCCAGTAACCCGGCGATTTTCGTATTCATCAACGCGAGAATGCGCTGCTTCTTCGCGCCGTAATCGAGAGAACGAAAAGCGCGGATCTCATCGAGCCGCCGCATGCCGTTGAGGGTATCGAGAAAGTTCGTGTAAGTCGCCGCCAGTTCCGTCGTCTCGAGATAACGTCCCCGGAGATTGGCGGACTGAAACGCACCCGGATCCTCCGAAGCGAAAAGGTGAAAGCGCAGCCAACGCCGGTCGGTTCGCGAAACCTTTTGCGTCTTCCGGAAAAAAGCGACGAAAAGGAGGAGGACCAGATACGTATCCACGCGGGCCTGGAGCTCGAGGTTGCGCGCGAAATCTTCCGAGGCGATCTCGCGCTCTCCCTTCTTGAACTGCAACGCCGCGTGCAAAGCGTGGTTGATCTCTTCCACGAAAGCGATGAGCGACCGGATGTTGCGATCGCTCAGGCCAGCGCGCGGATCGTGGCGCTCGAGCTGTTCGATCAGCCACCGGGAATAATAAATCCCGACGTAAAGCTGATCGTCGGCGCGACGAAGAAACGTCCGGGCGAGCTCGCTCAGTTCGCGCGCATTCGCGCCCGCCAGGCGGGAAAGCTGCGCGCAGCGGCGCGAATCGATCAGGCAATCCTCGAGGTTGATCCCGACCTGGGCGTAAGTGCGCTCGAACAGCTTTTGGATTTGGCTGAACAGGGTTTCGTTCATTGGTAGGGACAGCGCGCTGCGCTGTCCGATTCGCGCCACCAGGTCGGACGCCGCAGCGCGGCGTCCCTACCAAAGCGAAAGAGCGTCTCGTTCATCGCGGAAGATCACAAATGCAGCGCGGCGCTGTCGTCGTCCAAGTTGAGAATCGAATCCGAGAGCCGGTTCAAGGCACAGCGGACTTCGCGAAAGCGATCGGCCAGATTTTCGTAAACATCGCTCAGCTCGCACCGGCGCGCGGTCGCGTGCGAGGCGACAAGCTGGTAGTTCGTCCGCCCGACCTGCTCGTAAAAGGCGAGGTCGGGCGCGCCGCGAAGACTGCGCCGTTGCGTGTTCTCGTGGAAAATTCCGCTCAGGAAGAGGGAGTAATTGCCGACGTGCGCCCGGAGCAGAAACGCCTGCTCCGAGGTGGCGCGGGTCAGCGCGATCAACATGTCGGAAACGTATTGCCGCCCGGCCTCGTCGCTCATGTGGGGCGCCTGCAAACCGCTGACGCGCGAAAATGTTTCCAGAAGCGAGGCGACATAATCGCACAGTTTGCGGTCCGTGATTCCGGCGTCGCGCAGAACGTGGCGGGCGAGCACGTAGAAATAAAAGTGGGACGAGATCCGGAGCTGATCGGCGTTGGAAAGGATCGCATCCACCAGGCGCGGATGATCGAGCACTGCATCGCGGGTTTCGGCGTCGCTGAGGAGATCGACGAGGGAGACATGGTCCGTCTGGGACCGGGAAAGGGTGCGCACGACAAAATCAAAATCCGCCGCCGTGAAGCGCGCCCGACAATTCGCCTGGATCATCGGGAACCCATCATGAGCATCAGCAATGCCGTGTTCAAGCCTGCATCCTTCCGCGTCCCGCAAACCGATCGCGCTTTAGCTCCATCCCGATAGGAAGCAGGATGCGCCAAGTTCTTTCGTTCGACATCCAACTAGTCCACATGCCGGCGCGTATTTTGCTAGGCGAATATTCCACATTGGACGAATTGTATTGACATGTCGTCTAACTAGTCCACTCTCGCAATATGGCACGACCCGATCTTGATCCGCTCACACAACTTTCTGATGACATCGTTCGACTCGCTCGGCTGGCGCTGACGGGCCGAGCGCAGGATGTGCAAATGTTTGTGCGACGCCTGGCCCGTCGATATCAGGCAACGCTTCCAGGATTAGCGACTCCCCTAACCGCTCTAATGCGCGAAGTCCCTTCGCGCGAATCTCCGCTCCGCCGCGATCACGCTGCAGCGATCCCGGTCGATGTAGATTCTCGATTCCAGCTTCTCAGGTTTGAGCACACAACCGAGCTAGAATTGGAACCGATATTTCGTCCATCTATTCAACATGCCCTAACTCACCTGGTACAAGAAAGGAAGCATAGCGCACGATTAGACACGGCTGGGCTTTCCGCCACGCGGTCGGTCCTTTTTACTGGGCCGCCCGGTGTCGGCAAAACACTAGCTGCTCGCTGGTTGGCATCTCAGCTAAGAAAGCCACTTCTCACCTTAGATTTGTCAGCAGTGATGAGCAGCTACTTGGGGCGCACGGGTAGCAACGTTCGTCATGTCCTCGACTACGCCAAAGGAGCTGATGCCATTTTGTTTCTCGACGAATTCGACGCAGTCGCAAAGCGCCGGGATGATGCGGCAGAGATCGGTGAACTAAAGCGCCTCGTAACTGTTCTTCTGCAAGAAATAGACGACTGGCCGCCATCGGGATTATTACTTGCTGCGACGAACCACCCAAACTTGCTCGATCCCGCTGTGTGGCGCCGCTTCGAGATGGTTTTGGACTTTCCGCTGCCAACGAAGGAAGAAGCTGCCGCGGCGATACGGCAATGGCTGCCGACTGTTAATGAAACGCTCATTCTGGCGCTGGGCGCAGCCTTTGCCGGAAGATCGTTTAGCGACGCAGAAAGAGAGATCATGTTTCTTCGACGCACTGCAGCGATGCGAGATGAAGCGATTGATGAACACGTGAAGGCTCTAATTGCCTCGCATATGTCCAATTTAAGGCGATCCGATCGCCAGGATATTGCAGTTCAACTTGTGCGTAGTGGAATCACATCGCAACGCGAGGCGCGGACACTTACTGGTGTTAGTAGAGACACCATTCGTAAAGCAGGCCGTGCTCCCGCGAAACCTCGACCCGTATTAAGCAATGCCAGATAAGATCAATTTTCTTCTCGGACACGGAGAACGGTTAACCAAAAAAATATCGGCGCCTCCTACGAATCCAGACAAGGCCCAACCATATTCCTTCGAGGAAGCGAGGGGTCGGCTTGCTCCCATGTTAGTGGCCTCGGCAGCAACAATTAGAAGATTACCTCAATTGGCATGTCCGAGGGACGAGGCGGTCGCCATCTTGCGCATGCATCCCGAGTTTGTCGCCAAAAGCTATTTTCCAGGGCGGCTACTTCAAGACGTTGGTCTGGAGGCCATCGGAAGTCGTCCTACGCGCGCGAGACCAGCAAAGTGGACGCGAAAAGGCGAACCGGACGTCGTTGAAACCACCGATCTTTTCGTTGCCGCCCCGCGCGCTGTTTTCGAACGGTGGGCGCACAGTTTGCCCGAATGGGGTGAACAACAGGTGTCCGCTCCTGACCTCTCACACATCGAAGCAATTCGACCGCAGGAGTCAACGGATCGAATTCAGCCGATCAACACCACGGACGAGCGCATATTCTTGGAGGTTGTCCTTCATGCTTCTGCCGACCGCCGCTCCGAATTCATCATTGAGGCATTTGAAGCGTGGCTGAAGTCGCTTGATTCCATGCCTTTGATCGACCGGCGATTGCACGTTGGTGGACTATGTTTTTTGCCCGTTTCCGCACCGACCGAGAAGTTGTCAGCCATTGCGGAATTCACCTTCATCCGCACCGTTCGCCAAATGCCGCGACTTCGTATGTTGAAGCCGCCAATTATCCGAACTGTACGGCCGCGAAGATCGTGTCAGTTGCCGACGGCCAACGCACTTAGTGCAACATCAAGCGTGGCAATTTTTGATGGCGGCATGTCCCCGACGTCACCTCTGACAAAGTGGATCACGCCGGTGGATCCCCCAGGAATTGGTCCAAGTGTTCCAGAGTATCTGGAGCACGGGCACCAAGTATCATCAGCTTTGCTCTTCGGTGGAATCGACGTCACTGGTAAGCCTGAGATACCATTTTCTACGGCTACTCATTACCGCGTCCTGGATTCAGATTCGCCTTCAGATCCGCTAGAACTATATGACGTACTTCAGCGAATCCGAAATGTGTTAGGGAGTCAACGCTACGACTTCATTAACCTGAGTATCGGTCCAGAGTTGCCGATTGAGGATACGGATGTGCACGCTTGGACGGCTTTTCTTGATGAACACCTTGAAGACGGAAATGTGCTTGCAGCAATTGCTGTTGGAAACGGAGGGGAAAACGACCGGGAGACTGGAAACGCACGCATTCAAGTTCCCTCGGATAGCGTGAACGGTCTTGCGATTGGGGCATGTGACTCGCCATCGATTGGCTGGTCACGCGCATTGTACAGTTCCTTCGGGCCCGGAAGGAGTCCGGGTATGGTTAAGCCGGATTGCGTAGATTTCGGCGGGTCCGAGAGCGAGCCATTTAACGTAGTTGATAGCACCGACCCTACGCGGTTGGATGTAACCATGGGTACTAGCTTCGCTACGCCTGCAGCATTACGGACGGCGATTGGTATCAGGAGCTACCTCGGACCCATCATGACCCCCTTGGCTCTAAAGGCGTTGCTGATTCACTGCACCGAATGCGACACTGACGATCGCACTGAATGTGGCTGGGGACGGGTCGCTCAAAGTATTGAAGACCACATTATTTGCCCAGATGGAACAGCCCGTATCATCTATCAGGGCGAACTCACCCCAGCTCAGTTTTTGCGTGCGCAGATACCGGTCCCCACTTCAGAAATGAAAGGCAAGGTAGGTATTCGCGCGACGTTTTGTTACGCAACCCGAACCGATCCTGAGCATCCCGGAAATTACACGCGCAGCGGTTTGGATGTGAAATTCCGACCCCATGATCAACGTTTTACAGTTCGACCCGGAGCGGATGTTGCGCCGGGCCAGCCTGACAGCAAACCGTTCTTCCAGCTGCGAGAGTTCTCGAACGAAAGCGAACTACGCCGGGATGCGCACAAATGGGAAACCACTCTTCATCGGGCGAAATTTTTTAAGCCTCAAAGTCTGCGCAATCCCGTCTTCGATATTCACTATGTCGCGCGAGAAGGCGGCGCTCCCGTTAACGTAGCGCAGAAGATACGCTATGCTCTCGTTGTGACCGTTTCGGCTCCGAAGACCGCGGACCTGTATGACAATATCAGACGACGGTATTCAACAATCCTCGTCCCGCTTCGCCCGGTGATCTCGGTTCCTCTCTACGTTTGATCGACGTCTTTAAGAATAGGCGCGGCCAACCTGTTCTGGGTGCACTTTTGATTCTAGGCTTGCGAGAATATCCATCTTGTTCAAGGCGGGTCGTCTACCATACGATCACCGACAGATGATCTGGATTCGCGTTTTGATGGCAGCTGTTTTTTTCATTCTCCTCAGCGCGCACCTGTTTGGGAATGGCGGTGCATGGCAGACCGGGGTGCCGCTCACCGGCAACGGCGCGGCCAGCGACCAAAAGAAAACGACCAACGTCACGATCGAGGATGAGAAACTGACGATCGATCTCCATCAGGAATTCGCGGCGGTGGAAGTCCGTTACCGGATGAAGAACACCGGCGGCCAGGTGGAGCAGGATTTCGTTTTTCCGGTGGAACGCTGGGCCGAATCAGATTCGGGCGAAGGAGGCGATACCCCGACCGATCTGGAGGGTTACGCGATCAAGGCGGACGGGACCGATCTGAAGGTCGAAAACGTGGACGCGAAGGGCGAAAAACCGAAAGCGGAAAAGGATCCGAGCTGGGGCGATTTCCCGCCCGGGAGACGGCTCTGGAAGAAGTCGAGCATCCCGTTCACCCAGGGTCAGACCCGGGAAATTCTGATTCGGTATCGCTCGCCTTACGCGGCGAACCAGAGCTCCGTCTCAGACGATTCGCATTCGGCCGCGCTCTATTTTCGTTATTCGCTCTCGCCGGCTGCGACCTGGAAAGGGCCGATCGGGAAAGGAAAAATCACGGTCAATTATCTTCACCCACGCCCGGAAGAAATTTCGATCGCGAAACCGAAGGACCGATTCAGGAAAGTGACCGACACCCAGTTCGTCTGGGAATTCCAGAACCTGAAGCCAACCCTGGCGGACGACATGAAGATTATCGTCCATCCCGAGTACAACACCTATCCGGCGCACGGCGAATTCCAGGTGAACTACGAAGACCAGAAATTCCGGGCCGAGTACGTCATCGAAAAAAACCGCTACTTCGTTCAGCACAGCGACTACGACGCGGTGGCGAGCTCGACCCGCAAACCGCTCCCGGCGCCGACGCCCGACCCTGGCAAGAAGGAATCGGACGACGCGGAAGCGGAGAGCGAGCGCACGTTCGAGGTCGAACACATCAAGGGCATGTCCTCCGGCACGTGGGCGGAAGGCGTGGAGGGCGATGGGATCGGCGAAAACATTACGCTCACGGTGCACAAACCGAAGCCGCTCGACGCGATCATGATCATGCCGGGATACAAGGCTTACGACGCCACGCTCTGGGCGAAAAACAATCGCGTGGCTGAACTGGAGGTCACGTTGAACGGCGAACACACCTTTACCGTGGCGATCCCGGATGAACCATTCAGCGCGCTCTATCCGATCCCGGTCCGCGGTTACACCAAACCGGTCAGCAGCGTGAAGCTGGTCATCAAGAAAGTGCACGCCGGGACGAGCGGCGACACCTGCATCTCGCACGTCGAGCTGCGAACGATCCTTTCCCAAAAACCGAAGATCCAAGGCGCCCGGTGAACTGGCGTTGGCTCGGGATTGCGCTGTTTGCCGCCACCTCGCGGTGGGCCGGGGCGGGGCCGATCACGCTTCCCATTTATTTCGAGGACAACCACGCCGGGTCGTTCTACTGGCTGGCCGGTCAGCTCGATCTCGACGAGGAACACACGCTCGTTCATTTCGACGCGCACACCGATGCGTCCGGGATTTTCGATTCGGATCAAATTCGGGAACGCCTGCGCCGGGTAGGTTCGCTGGAGGAACGGCGGGAGCTCCTGGAACGCTGGCGAAAGAAAGGCGCGGTCCAATGCTTCAACTGGATCGAGCCGCTCATGCCGGCGCCGGTCTCCAACGTGCTTTGGGTGCGGCGGAACGGGACCAGCGAAAATGAAGCGCGCGAACAACTCGATGGGCACCTCGAAGCGGCCCCGCGTGTGGCCGGTTCGTTTCGCGACCGTTACCGCGTCGTTGAGTTGGATCGTCTCCGCGCCCAGCTGAAGGATGCGCCGCCGGTCATCGTCACGATCGACCTCGATTATTTTGCGGACGTGCCAGCGAATCGGCGCGCCGCGGAATTCGAGCGGGTTTGGAGGTTCGTGGTGGAATGCAAAAATCTGCGCGCGGTCACCATCGCCATTTCCCGGCCTTACCTGAAAAGCGACGAACAGGCGGACGACCTGGTGCGCCTGGCGCTGGCGGCTTCTTTATCGTTACCGACGGCGACGATTCAATTCGAGCCGTTCACCAGCGTCGCGAACGATCGGTCGTTGCGCGCGCGGGAATTTCAAAGGCGAAAGGAGGAAATCCCGGCCTTCCGTCTCGCGAACGCATCAAAAGAATTGCGCGCTCTTCTCCTTGCGAACCGTAACCGGATCGCGGTGCGGACAATGCCGGACCTCTGGGACCAGCAGCTCGAGGCATGGGAGAAGGAGACGCCGGTTGTTCGACTCGCGGTCAAAGATCATGAGCCGTCGACCGATCGGATTTGGCGGGTTCCAGCGGGCGAAGGGACCGAAATCGAAGTTGAAACGGACGCGGCGATTTCGCGGATCGAATGGGTCGCGCTCGTGCCGGAATACAAGCGGTGCAACCTGACCGACGACGGTTCGGACAAGAGCCGATTCGCAGTCGGGGCGCCGCCGCGACCGAGGTGGCGCGAGGTCCGGTTGCCGGGAACGGAGCGGACGATTTCTCTCGCCGTCGCCTGGAGGGCGATGGCTACAGAAGACTTTGGCGCGGTGAGACTAAAAGCGCACGTGGAGATGGACGGCCACCTCCGGGAAACTCCGCCGATCGAGGTGCGGCGGTTCGCAGGTTCCGGTTTTCGCGCGGCAATTACAGAACAATTTGGGTTGCCGTATCTTTTCGGGAGCGGGGAACTGCGAGCGGGCGGCGAGACCGGCCCTGAGACCGGGTTCGGCGCGGATTGCGCGAACTTCGTCGTCTACGCTTTGCGCCGGCAAGGCTATCCGGCGGCCTGGTCCAATCCGAAGCAATTGCAGAAATATCTCGAACCAGTCGCCCGGAATGTCCGGCCCGGGCAAGGAAAGGTCGACTCGTCGGCACTCGAAAACGGCTTAATCGTTCACCTGGGAAGTCACGTCGCGGTGGTGATGGAAGATCGGCCGCCGCTCGGTGTTCTGGATAGCGGCGACCGGGTCGCGCATCAACTGGAAGGAATCCCGGAGATCCTGTCGTTAGGTCGACTCCTCGCCTCGCGCAAGGCGGACCGGTTCGATCTTTGGCAGGTCCCGAAGAAGCGCGAACAAATCGACCTGTTGGTGGGTGGTGACGTGATGCTGGGCCGCGGGGTGGGGGACGAGATCGCGCGCGGCGCGGATCCACTCGACGGGGTTCGGGCCCTGTTCGATCAGGCCTTCACGAGGATTGTTAATCTGGAGTGCGTGGTTTCCGACAAGGGAACAGCGATTGCCGGAAAACGTTATTGCTTCCGAGCGCCGCTCGAGGCCATGCGAGTCCTGACGGCCGCAGGGATTAGCGGCGTCAGTCTGGCGAACAATCATGCCGGCGACTTCGGACCAGAGGGATTACGGGATGCGATTGCTCGCCTGCAGGCGAACAACGTGTCCGTGATCGGAGCGAACGGACCGGAGATTTACAAGACGCGGACTGGCCTGAACGCCGCGGTCATCGCGCTCGACGATACGAACGACGAGAACGCCCTCGATCGAGATCGCGTTGCGGCTGTGATCGTGGAAGCGCGGCGGCGGGCCTCATTCGTTTTGGTTTTCATGCATTGGGGTGAGGAAAACAGCGACGGGGTGACCGGGCGGCAACGTGAGCTGGCCCGGTGCTTGATCGATCACGGTGCGGACGCGATCGCCGGGAGTCATTCGCATTGTCTCCAGCCGTTCGACGCTTATCGCGGCCGGCCCATCCTCTATTCGTTAGGCAACCTCGTCTTCGACGGCGCCCCGACGTTGCCGAGCTGGAACCGAGGACAGCTTCTGGCTTTCGATCTGGGCGGAGTCCGTCCTTCCTTTCAGCTGGTCCCGGTGCAGCTCGACGCCCGCGGCTTCCCGCAAATCCCGGAATCCGAGACCAAGGAGCGGCGGTTTACAAACCGCCGAACGAAAACAGACGGCGGTGTGGACAGCGCCGCTCCTTGATTACTGCTGCGACGCCGAGAAAATTTTCGCCACCGCAGGTCCTGCTTTCTCGCGCAGCCGCGTGCAGGGCGCTTCAAAGAAACGGTAGAGCAGCGCGCTGAGCAAAATCGAGCCGCCTATCTGGAGGGCGAAAGAAAAAAGCGCCTTAGGCAACCGCATCGGCGCGTCGGGCCCGAGTCCTGCGCGGGTGACGAGGAGGAAAACCGGGAGGTGGACCAGGTAAAGACTGTAAGACCAAAGCGCGATCTTCCGCACACTCATGCTGGCGAAATTTTCCGCCGCCAGTCTCAGGGCCGACGCCCAGGGAAGGAGCAGAGCGAACCCGAGCGAGACGAGCGTGAACCGAAACGTTCGCGCAAAAAAATTGTCGTCGCCAAAGGCGAGATGGCCGTTCTCGAATTTCCACAGGGTGGCGTACATGGCGATGAGCAGGATCGAACCGCAGAGAGCACAGAGGAACGCAGAGCGAAGCCAGGTTCTTTCGAAACGGATGGATAACCACGCCGCGATCATGCCGATCATCAGGGCGTCGAACCGGTAGATGACGACCATGCGCATTTGTTCGGACCAGGTCACATCCGGCGCGCCGGCCCCTAGGGTGCGCGCGGTGGTGGAAAAGGCGAAGAAGGCGAAAGCAGCGGAGAGAAAAACGGCGTCAAACCGTTTCGTGAATTTCAGTCCGAGCCAGAGCGCGGCCGGGAAGAGGAGGTAAAACCATTCTTCGATCGCGAGGCTCCATGATTCCGGAAAGAACGTCATCCGGAATGCGGTCAGGTTCCGAAGGAAAAATCCGTGCCCGAGCGCTTCGCCGAGCCCGACATCGTGCGCCCGAAACGCTCGCTCGAAGAGAACATTGACGGCGAGAAAAAGAAAAAAGAGGGGCAACGTTCGGAACCAGCGGCGGACATAGAAAACCGCGACCGCCCCGTCCTGGCCCAACCCCGCGCCCTGCCCGATCAGAATCCGGCCGATCAGGAAGCCGCTGAGGACGAAAAACAGTTCCACGCCGTAAAAGCCGCCGTGGCCGAAGACCCCGAGGGGTTCGCCGAAGTGCGGGTAGAGCACGACGAAACCGTGGGCGCAGATCACCATCATGATGGCCGCGGCCCGGAGAAGATCGAGGCCGAAAACACGGCCGGTGGCGCTCACGATTTTCAATTCTTTTTCCGATGCCCCACCATCTCGCTCTCCCAGGTTCTTCGGTCGACCCGGGTGAGGTTCTTCTCCAGTCCGCGCCGAAGGAGCGGCCGATGTGGAATATCGACGAGATACTCGGCGATGAACCAGACCCCTTTCTCCGCTGTCATCCAGCCCCGGCGATCGAACCGGGCCAGGTCCACCGGTTGGGAATAGCGCCGCAGAGTGCGTTCGCCGCGCAGGTTGAAGTAAGTGTGGAAATAACTGAGGGCCAATTCGCGCAAGGTCCGATAGACCGGTTCGCGATACCGGCAGCCGGAAAAATTCGATTTCGCGATCGCACCCCAATGCCCGTGGATTTTGAAGAGGGCCAGGACATGATCGGTGTCCTGGTCGGCCTCGAGATCGAGGAGCAAAGGCGGAAATCCGAGGACGCGGAGTGCGGCGGCCGCGAAGATCGCCCCTTCAAGGCAATGCGCCGTCTTCTCGTGCAGGACCTTTCGCGGAGACCAGGCGGTCCCCGCGAGGTGATACGGGATCTCGTCGAGGAAACGCTGGATGCCCGCAGGCGTTTTAAGGGCCCGCAGCTGGCGAAGTTCAGCAGCAGTGAAATCGGTGGAAGTCGGCATCGGAGAATGGTGAGCGGGACAAAGCTGTCTTCAGCGCCGGGCGGCGTCGCGACGTCGACATTTGGCTCGGGAAGGTTTTCTCACGTCAGCGGGTAACCTGAAGCACCTATTGCATCACGTGGGTTGTGTTACACCACGGACCGGGAAAACGCAGCGGAATAAATGATCCGGCGGCTGTTCCGGGTTGCGCGTCAGTCAGGTTTTTGTTTTGCTGGGCGGCGTCGGGAATCGCATGCCCTCCACTGTTACCTTCCCCGGGGTTTTTATCGAAGAAGTAAGCAGCGGCGTGCACCCGATCGAGGGTATCCCGACAGCGACGACCGCATTTGTTGGTTGGGCGCGGAAAGGGCCGCGGAATAAGCCGACCAAAATTGTCAGCTTTGACCACTACGAGCGGATCTTCGGTGGCCTCTGGCGGTTCAGCACGATGAGCTACGCGGTGCGGCATCTTCCTCAACGGCGGCTCGGAAGCGACGCGAGAAGCGGGGTCTGGAAGGCGCCCGCCGGTTTGGAAGCTTCGGCCAGCGGAGTAACAGGCGGCGATCGTCGGGACTGAGGCGGAAAATGAGGCGTTGAATCCGCTCCGCATCAATTGTCTCCGGAGTATTGCCGGCTCGGCCGCGGTGGTTTGGGGAGCGCGAACGCTCGCCGGAACGGACAGCTCGATGACGGAATGGAAATACATTCCGGTCCGCCGGACGGCGAGATTCGGCTGAACGCAGGCGCGTTCATGCACAAGCTCTTTCGGCAGGGCGCCTTCCAGGGCCAGACCCCGACCGAGGCTTACTTCGTGAAGTGCGACCAAACGACGACCACGCAGGACGATATCAACGCCGGCGTGGTCAATATCGTGGTCGGCTTCGCGCCGCTTAACGAGCCGAGTTCGTCGTGATCAAGCTCCAGCAGTTGACCGGACAGACGGCCACCTGATTGTGGCGGAAGGGGTGGGATTCGAACCCACGGTGAGTTTAACCCCACGCTCGATTTCGAGTCGAGTGCCTTAAACCGGACTCAGCCACCCTTCCTTCGGCACGCCGGTCACCCGGCGTTCGCAACCGCCATTATGGGGTGGGCGATTGCGTTTGTAAACCGCGTCTCAGAACCCGCGGAGCGGCGGTATTTGATCATTCCGGGTCTAGCCGTTAACCGCTGATTTTCAGGGCCTCGGACATGCGAGGAGCATGAGCGTTTCTCGGCGGCCATGGAATGAAACATCTGTTGAAGACAGACATCGAATAATCCGGGTCAGTACTCGATTTTCGGATCCGGTTCGATAAATGCCCGGATCGACCCGGGTATCGCGACAGCGCTTTTGCGCGCTTCGGTCGAACGCCGCATTAAGCGTCAGTCGCCTTTAACGCAACGCGATATCATCGTTGAAGCTCTATCCGACTGACTGAAAAAACACGGACATCTCAATTGGCATCGTTCGAGGAGCGTAATATCCCCAAAAAACGACAGACGCCGTCTACAAATCCGCTTTTCTGAAAGTTGCTTGACCAAAGACTCTAACTTTGTGAACGATTATGGGTTGTTCCCCATATGTACAGGACGCGAAGTAATCCCTTTTCGATGATCGCAGCCGCAACTGCGGCAAGCGCCATTGGTTTGTTTTTGGGCCTCTGGGGCGATCCGAAATGTAGAAGCGTCCCGCTCGCATTGTCGTTCGCCCTTCTGAGATCGTCTCCAGCAAGCACCGATCAAATTTTGACTTTCCTTGCTGCTCGTCAAACCGAAGGATAACAGAGGATTATGTCTCAAATTGGTCCAGCAACTCCCAGATTCCAACCAACTACCAGCCTAGACAGAAGCAACGAGAGTTTTCAGGGCGTCCTCTTTGCGGATTTTGATTTTCTCGAGGAGCAACAGCCGATCTCGTTTTTTCGGGGCGACTTCCGCCGGGCTAAAATTGACAACGTTCGTTTTTGGAAAAGCGATTTTAATCGAGCCGATTTCATCGATGCTTTTATACGCTTATCGCAGTTTGAAAACTGCCGATTCGGAACGGATTTTTTGAATACCTACTTCGATGAAGTTCACTTTTCACGCAATGATTCCGACACGTGTACACTTACAGATTGCGTTTATGAGAATTGCACGTTCTCATACGAAACCATAATTAACTCAACACTAAGCGCTTGCCGCTACAGGAATTGTGTCTTCGACAGCTGCGATCTTCGCACGAATACTGCCGACACGTTAGCCTTCACGAAATGCACGTTCCGTAATGTTGACTTCTCGAATATGACAGCGACGAATTTTCAATTTGCTGACTGCCAATTCGAGAATGTTCGCCTGGATCCAGATTATCTGGGAACATACTTATTCAAGGGCTCAGCGCCTGAAAACATTCATCTTACATATCGCGGCGAAACGTTACAACTGAATGCGGAGTATCTTTCATCCCTTGAAGTCCTGATGGATTCCTATGCAGCTGCGACGCGTTACTATGAGGTCTTTAATTGCGCCGTACTGTACAATTATCTAGCCCAGCGAGGTAAGGCCTTACTGCCGCTATTTCGTGGGGTAATCCATTCTATTAACAGCGAACCGCCATTCATCAGGAAGAACTCGGCCGAACGCATAATAGGTCTCCTTAGCTTCTATGCCGACAGCCCTGCTGTCGCTACAAATGAGTTATTCGCATTAGTAAGTGCCTTAGATGACATTGATCTGGAAGAAATATCTCTAGTGGACCGTCTGCAAATCGAAAGCAAAGTGTCATTTCTCAAGAATTGGATACAGGCAATTCTCTTGCAATGGCAATCGCCACGACCACCTGAAGCAGGGGCTTTGTATTTTGAACTGACTATTGAAGAGTGGGATCGCGAAAGGGTCAAAACCTCTTTGGAGGGCTTCTTCCAAGACCAGGCAATGGAAGCGGCCGGACTGGTGGTACTCGGCGAAAGACATGGTTCGTTAATCCTCGAATGTATTGGACACGGCGCCACCGTCTTTGCCCTAGCCATTTGCCTGCGTGAAGTATCGTCAACATTAGTCCGCATCGTTCTCGAGTTCCAATTGTCGGCGAAGTATGTTGGCCTTTTGCGAGACGCATCTACGGTAAAGGATGTCGCAAGACTTCACAAGGAAATCCGTCCTTTGTTGACCCCTCCTTCCGCACGGTCTTATGAGAACGCTCGAAAACTAGCGGAATGCATCAAGGAGCTCCGGATCTTCAGTGAGAGCACGATTAAGGGGGATTAGAAATGCCGACACATCATTCATAAGATTGATGCGTACACCAAAATGATTTCTCCCGTAGTAGGAAAAGTGCTCTGAAGGGAGCACATAAAGCCCGTGCTCCCAAAGAAGGCGCTTAACGATGCGCTTGGTGTTGGCGTTCTCGATGCGGCGGTGTTTATGGCATAGCATTGTAAAGTGGCCGCTATTTGAGGAATATGTGTAGAAGGCTGTCCCGAGGAGGCTGGACTGGAGCGATGCGAAATTGGCTTCGATACGAAGGCGGTTACCTTCCATGTAAGCCACTATGCCCGTTTGATTGTTGGGATCATAGAGTGCCTTGAGAACAGATAATTGGGTGGAACAGAAGCCACCCGACATGCGCGAAGCCAAATCGTGAATTAAATTGGTGACGTTGCTTGATGCAACGACCGCCGCATGTTTCATTCCGTTCAGAAATAGCCGCTTCGGTGGAGACTCAATGTAGATAAACCGCTCCAAGCTGGATAAAGCAGACAGTTTTGCGGCGTCAAGTAGTCGCGTCGGCGGCCTGTGCCAGAAAAGCCCTCCGAGCGCGTAGTCACACAGGAGCCATATGTGATGCTCATTACAGATCGCAGAAAGGCCGCTATAAGCCGAAATGTCATGCTCAATACCGGCGCTGTAGACCGGATCGGTTAGGATGATTGCATCGATTTGTTGCCATTCCACTGCTCGGCGAATCGCCTTAAGGTCGAGGAAAAAGGCCTCTTCATCAAGAAGGTGATGATAGATGACGCTAGAGCCAAATGAATCCAGCGTTTCGATGACAGAATAATAGGTCGGAGTAATTACCAAGAAACGATTGACCCCCAGCCGCTTCAGCGCGTGAAGGCTAAGGTAAAGCGCGTTTGTGGCGTTCAGTGTTACCGCGATATTTCGCGGCTGAAGATTTACATTTCCGCTTCGGGCAAGCAGGCCCAGAAAGCACGAGATTTCTTCGGTGAGATCTTCACCATACGCATAGTCTGAGAAGGCACGAGCGGATGTCGTTGTCGCAGATGCTATGATGTTGCCCAACAGGCTTTGGTTGCCAGGATCAGAATCCCAGTTCGAGACGAAGACGGGCGGGCGACCGACTCGCTCAACATAGTTTCTCACATCGTCCAGCTGCCAGTCGCTTGAGTAAATATGGATAATCCTCTGTTATCCTTCAGTGATTTCTCACCGATCGGGCTCCTGGCCAGCGGCGCGGGCCATCCAACAATGAAAGGGAGAGGTACAGTCGAGAAACTCGCTTCCGTTGCCACTTAACGCCAGCCGGCGGCTACCGAATCGCCCCCTGCATTTCTCGCTTGACACGGAAAATGCGAATGTCCATCATCAACGTTGGCTGCAAACCTGTTACTCCGAAGGATCCTCCCGTCCCGTGTTAGCCTTTTCAACTGTTCGCTATTCCAAAAAATATACCTCGCTCTTAGCGTTCAATCCAAGGAGCGAAGGATAACTAAAAATTATTCTTCATGTCAGTTCGAGAGACGAAGGGTTTTTTGGGGCTGGAATTGACGAGCGAGTGGTGGCTTCAGAATCACTTTCGCGCAAAACTGCCTCGCCGCTTTCAGCAGCTATCCAATCTGCCGATCGGTGCGGGGGATCGTATCCTTGATCTTTGTTGTGGCCCTGGGCACTACGCCGAGTACTACGCTCAGATGGTCGGCACAACGGGAACGGTCCACGCCGTAGACAAAGATCCCGCTCTCATTGACGCTGCTGAATCAAGGCAACGACAACTTCTCCTCGGAGACAATATTCGATATTTTTGTGCAGATGTGGGTCAAGTTCAATCGATAATCGGCAACGAACGCTACGACGTAATTCTCTTCTTCAACTGCCTATCGTATTTCAGAGACCCCAAGAGCACCATCCACCAATATCTTGCTCTTCTTCGGCAAGGAGGTCGCTTAATCCTTAAGGACTCAGACTTTGGACACCTTCTCATCTCGCCCCTCGACGCTGGCTTGCTGCATCGCGTCGTCGAGGCAGCGCAAGAGTCTCCCCCGTTGAGTTTTGACAATTTCCTTGGTCGTCGTCTGCCTGCGTTAGCCGCGTCGCTTGGTATGTCGTCCTCCAGAATCGAGATCTGGTCCTATCCAATGCATAGTCCTCTCTCTTCGGCGGAACATTTCTATGTATCCGAGAATCTCATGAGTTTGATGCGCCAAGGCCAAAAACTGCTTAGCACCGACGATGTACGGCGCTGGACAACGATGTTCTCGCCAGATAGTGCCGACGCATTATTTTTGAGGACAGACTTCCTGTTCTTGATGCACGAAATACTTACAATTAATGTGCTGTGACCGACCGTGTTAGGCGACGGCGGTCCTTATCTTATCGATGAATGGATAGAAGGTCGGTGAACGAAAACGCCTAACTACTCTCTTCGTCCTACGGTTCAGAAAGTCGGCGAAAGGCTTCAATAGAGATTTCGCAAACGCGGAGATTCCAGGCACAAGCCCGCAATAACCTACTACGTCTGAGAGAAAATTCGTGAAGTACGTGACATCAATTGACGCGGGAAGATCACGAATGGTTTCTGCCATGATTGTTTCGAAGGCACTATCAATCGTCTCGAATGCCTTGAAACCCTCGAGAAGTTGGATTCTCCATAACACTTTCGAGCACGCCTCTAGATAAGTATGGTAGTGTTCCCGGAATATCTGCCAATCTCCATTACGAAGTTGGATCAACCGGTTGCAAGGTAGGTTGATCAGCCGATAATACTCGTCCTTTGTCACGAACCGAAGTAGAAATGCCTGGAAATATTCCGGGGAGAGCAGGATTGAGGCCAAGGCTTGGGACGCATCCCCTTCTTTTGGAATAGCGCGAAACACATTCAGCCGAAGCCGAGGTATTTCATAGGTTGCGATTGGATAGTATCGTTCCGCTGCGTAGTCAATCCAAGCGTCGAAGTACGTTTCATGGACTTGCTTCCTCAGCGCCGGATTCAGATCTGCTAATTGAGGAAAAAATTCAAGTGTGCCCAAATAGCCGGCGCGGTCGTGGACTGAGCACGAGAGACTCTCGATGCGCCGCCACTCCTCTGGATGTTGAGATCTCTCGGAGCGCATTCTGAGTCTCTTGAGGAAGGTATCAATGAAATCTTCTTCCCCGGACGATTCCTCCCGCACTAAGAGTTCGCCAGCGGAAATTGTTTGGCGCAGCTGATGAACTATGTCCGCTTCTTTCAATTCCGGTCGGTAGATTCGGGAGTAGTCAACTTGGTTTTGCAGCATGTCACCTGAGCCGCGTGTCCCCCAGCCACAAAAGATGATGACGCCCGACTCGCAAAAGGTACTAAACAGGCGATCAGCGATAACTTCGAGGACAATCGCGCGTGTCGTATAATTCGTAAAATTCAGCAAGTTGCCTGTCATTATTACGATATGGTCGAAGTAAAGCGAGAGCAGACGCAGATTGCGAAGGTGATAGCGGCGCTCCACTTCGAGTGGCCATAAGGCGTCTTCTCCAGTCGGTACTGCGTAGACTGGATTCATGTTGCTGAGCTCATCGTAGAACACGCTCCTTTGAGTTAGGCCCCATTTGACGAGCGACTCTCGCATTTCAAATACGATAATTTTTAGTTATCCTTCAGTTGCATCAGTATGGTGTCTGAGCAGCGACCCAAGCAGGCGGCGGGGATGGCGGTCATTGAGGATTTGCCGCTGCGATTTATCGTTAACGTGTGCGTAAATCGTTGTCGTAACGATCGAACTGTGGCCCAGAAAGGACTGGATGAAGCGAAGATCGACACCCTGCTCAAGGAGCATTGTGGCGACGGTGTGTCGGAACATGTGAGGCGTGATTTTCTCGAGTCCCGCGGCTTTGGCGTGTCGTTTCAACGCCATCCGGATCGATTGCTCCGAAAGCCGTCGTCCGAAACGGTTCGCGAAGAAATATGCGGTTTCTGCACGTTCCGTCCGCAGATTGGCGACGTAAGCGGCCAAGGCAGACTGCACTTCCTGATCGCAGATGGGGATAAAACGCTCTTTGTTTCCCTTGCCACGAATTAGCACAGCGCTCCGTTCGAGATCCACTGTTGAAACTCGAAGATTTGAGATTTCTGAAACCCGCATCCCCGAGGAAAATAGCAGTTCGAACAGCGCCACATCACGGATTGCCAAGTCGCGAGATTGATCGCTCCTTAGATGCAAGCTCCTTTTCCGGTAAAGTTGCTGGAAAAATGCTCGCAGGGCTCCAAAGCTCATGGTTCGAGGCAGGAGGCGTCCAAGCCGAATATCGAGCCGTATGCTACGCGTCGGGTTCGACTCGATGTGTTCTTCGCGCTCCAGAAATCCGAAAAACGATTTTACAGATGCGAGCTTTCGTCGCTGGGTTCGTGGGCTGTAATGATGGAGGCTCTGAGCGTATTCACGCACGACGGAACGATGGATCGTCGAGACGTCAGTTGTCGGAGTCTTCGCGAGCGTGAACCGTGCAAATTGCGCCAGATCAAGTCTATACGCTTTTGTTGTATGTCCGCTGAAGTTCCTTTCGAATTCGCAGTGATTGAGAAAGAGAGCAATACAGTCGTGTAAGGTTTGCATGGTGCGCTTTTTGACGTGTCGTGCTATTGCGTGACAAGCGATGAATTGCCCCGGTGGATCCAATCGCGTTCTGCGACGAGCCATCAGGGGAGGCGAAGGGCTGAAAAAGCACGAACAACCGAACAGAGAGGTCCGCGATTTTATACGGCCGATTTATGCGGTCGGGGATCAAACTTGCGCATAACAGCGCAACGCCATGAAAACGGAAGCGCTCCAACGACGGCGGTTTTCCATGGTGCGGGAGCGATTTGCAAAGCAGTGCGAAACTGCGCAAACGCCGTTTTGCAATTTCGAGTCGAGTGCCTTAAACCGGACTCAGCCACCCTTCCCCAGGTCTGTGTTGCGACTTGCCGGCGATTCGCAACGGGCATTATGCGGCGGGCGGCTGGGTTTGTAAACTGGCCGCGAATCGACCAAAACGTGGGGCCAAATGAGGGTCGGCAGCCGCGCTTAACTGCCTCAAAGGAAAGGCCTAAAAATGTTACAATTTTCGACTTGCCGCCGGCCGCCAGAGCACTCCATCTTGTATATCCGCCATGACAACTCCGCTAGTAATGGTTGTTGGATGTAGTTCGCTCTCATTCACAACTTATTAGCTGGGCTGTTCACTATTATTCTCCGTCTATTCCCAAACTCCGCTCGACCTGCCGCCATGATCCAACTCAAACCCGGTCTCACACCATCCTCGCTCAATCGCCCTCACAAATCCTCGGTTCGGACCAAAAATCGCGTGAGCAAAAAGAAGAATAAAGGGCTGCGCTTCGAGCGCGTCTTCAGCGACGCCGACGCGGCGCCGTTCGAGCAGATCGATTGGGAACGGCGCACGGCGGAGATCACCGACGACAGCGGCAAGGTGATTTTCAAGCAGGAGAACATCGAGGTGCCGAAAGGCTGGAGCGCGCTCGCGACCAAGATCGCGGTCTCGAAATATTTCTACGGCGACATCGCGAACGGGACCGATCCGCACCAGGGCGGCCGGGAAACCTCGGTGCGGCAACTGGTCCATCGGGTGACGCGAACGATCGCGGACTGGGGAATCTCCGATGGCTATTTCGCCAATGCGGAAGCCGCCGAGGTTTTTTACGATGAGCTGACCTGGCTTTGTGTGAATCAGCACGGCGCTTTCAATTCGCCGGTCTGGTTCAATGTCGGCCTGCATCACCAGTACGGCGTGGGCCGGGATGGCGGGCCCGGCAATTATTTCTACAACCGCACGACCGGCCAGGCGGAGCGGGCCGCGACCCAGTACGAATATCCGCAGGGGAGCGCCTGCTTCATCCAGAGCGTGGCCGACACGATGGAAGACATTATGCGCCTGGCGATGAGCGAGGCGATGCTCTTCAAATACGGCAGCGGCACCGGCAGCGATCTTTCCCCGCTGCGGAGCACGCGGGAAAAGCTGAGCGGCGGCGGGAAGCCGAGCGGGCCGCTATCGTTCCTGAAAGTTTACGATCAGGTAGCGAACGTGGTGAAGAGCGGCGGCAAAACCCGGCGCGCGGCGAAGATGAACACGCTTAAGGATTGGCATCCGGACATCGAAGAGTTCATCGACGCCAAGCAAAAGGAAGAGAAGAAAGCGTGGGCCCTGATCGAGCAGGGATACGACGGCAGTTACAACGGCGACGCTTACGGCTCAGTCATGTATCAGAACGAAAATCTGAGCGTCCGGGTGAGCGACGAGTTCATGGACGCGGCGGTGGAAGGCCGCGAATGGTGGACGAAGCGGGTGCGCGACGGGAAACCGTGCGAACGGAAGGAAGCGCGCTCGTTACTGCGGAAGATCGCGGAAGGAACCTACATCTGCGGCGATCCCGGGATGCAATTCGATTCCACCATCCACAAATGGCATACCTGCAAGGGAACCGACCGGCAGCATTCCACGAATCCCTGCTCGGAATATCTCTTCCTCGACAACACGGCGTGCAATCTCGCCTCGTTGAACCTGATGAAATTCAAGGGAGAAGACGGCGTCTTCGACGTCGATCGTTTCAAGGCCGCCGCGAGGGTTTTCATCACGGCGCAGGAAATCCTGGTCGACAACGCGAGTTACCCGATCAAGGAGATTGCGGAGAACTCGCACATTTTCCGCACCCTCGGCCTCGGCTACGCGAACCTCGGCTCGCTGATCATGAGTTACGGCTACGGCTACGACAGCGTGGAAGGCCGCGCCATCTGCGGAGCGATTACCTCAATCATGACCGGCGAAGCCTACGAGCAGAGCGCCCGGATCGCGCGCGCCATGGGACCATTCCCCGGATATCGCGATGCGCGTTGCAGCGGGGTGTCGAAGCCAGTCGCGAAAAACAACGTCGCGCCGATGCAGGAAGTGATTGAGCTCCATCGCTCCGCCGTGAGCGAGATCGCGGCGAACGAGGAATTCGCCTATCTGAAAGAAGAAGCGGCGAAGGTCTGGGACAGCGCCGCTGAGTTGGGCAAAAAATACGGATACCGCAACGCGCAGGTCACCGTCCTCGCGCCGACCGGCACGATCAGTTTCCTGATGGATTGCGACACGACGGGAATCGAGCCCGACATCGCCCTGGTGAAATACAAATTGCTGGCCGGCGGCGGGATGCTGAAAATCGTCAACCAAACCGTCACGCCGGCGCTGGAAAAGCTCGGTTACAATTCCGAAGAGATTGAGCGGATCATCGCGCACATCGACGCGTTCGACACGATCGAAGACGTGACCGACACCGACGGCTCGGCCATTACCTCCGGGTTAAAGCCGGAGCACCTCGCAATTTTCGATTGCGCGTTCAAGGCTTACAAAGGGCAGCGCAGTCTCGGTTACATGGCGCATCTGCGAATGATGGCGGCGGCGCAGCCGTTCCTGAGCGGCGCGATTTCCAAGACGGTGAATATGCCCGAGACCGCGAGCGTCGAGGAGATCATGAACACCTACATCGAGGGATGGCGCCTCGGCCTGAAAGCGATCGCGATTTATCGCGACGGCTCGAAGCGGTCCGCGCCATTGAACACGCGCAAGACCAAGGACATGGGCGGCACGAGCGCGGAGATTTCGCTCGACGTCTCAGTGGAGCCAGTCGAATTGCAGAAGCGAATTCTGGAACTCGAGGCCGAGATCGGAATGTTGCGCAGCCGGATGAACCAGCCAGTGCGGCATCGGATGCAGGACACCCGGATGTCGTTGACCCACCGGTTCGAGATTGCGGGCCACGAAGGCTACATCACGGTCGGTCTCTACGAAGACGGCCAGCCAGGCGAACTCTTCATTACGATGGCGAAGGAAGGAAGCACCATCGGTGGATTGATGGACACCGTCGGGACGTTGACGTCGATCGCGCTCCAGTACTGCGTCCCGCTGGAAAGCCTGGTGAAGAAGTTCGCCTATCAGCGATTTGAGCCGAGCGGGTTCACGAAAAATCCGGATATCCGGAACGCGACCAGCATCACCGATTACGTTTTCCGCTGGCTCGGCTGCCAGTTCATCAAGGGCTACAAGGAAGCGACTTCACCGTCGCGCAGCCAGGCGGAATTGCCGATGAAAGAGATCAGCGACATGGAAAAGAAGGCGGTGAACCGCCCTGTCTCGGATCTTCCCCGGACCGCCGACAAAGACCTGATCGATGTCGTGGCGGGTCACATCCCGAACGAGGGGAGTCCGCACGTCGCGACCAACGGCCACACGCACGCCGACCGCGTCGCCGAGGCGCTCGGCAACATGTTCATGGACATCACCTGCTCTCATTGCGGCAGCAACAAGGTCGTGCGCGCGGGCGCCTGCGGCGTTTGCACCGAGTGCGGGACGAGCCAGGGCTGCAGTTAGGCTGCGGAAGGTATGCCTCTTCAGGGGGTGGACCCCGTTACCAGCATTGCGATGGAGTTGATCCCTGAACGTTATCTTGAGGACCTTAGTCATCGTCGGACGGTCCGCCTCAGGCCCCGAAGGCTAGCTAGTTACAACTCCCTGAAGAATGTCTTGAATCGAGGCCGGGTGATCTGCAAGATGGGTGGATGAAAGAGTTCCCTCCTCGCTTTCCCGCTGCCCTCATCGCGTTCCCGTTCTCGTTAATTGCATTCGCCAGGGTCGCGGCTCTTGCCGGCGGTTGCAGAGATGCTTTCACGCCCTTGACCGAGCCTCTCGTCACCCGTTCTTGACGGAGGATCAGTCTTACACTTTCCGCCGCCCATGCTTGAAGATTATGCGGCCTTGTTCGGCATGCTCAGCACGATTGTGACGTTCGTGACTCTGATTATCCGCCTCCCGTGAGTATTCGCACGTTTGAGTCAACCGCTCGGACGAGAGGTGCCGGGTGAAAACACTGCTTCTGTTGGGATTCACTCTGAGCCTCGACAGCTTTCGGGTCTCGCTCGGCCTGGGGGCGATCAAGTTACGTCGCATCCCGCATGCTCAAATCGCCCTCGCGTTCGGGCTGTGCGATGCGTTAGCCCCTCTGGTCGGGCTGTTGCTTGGCAAGTTGCTCGTCAAATATACGGGCGCATGGGTTGAATCGCTCGGCCCGCTCGTGCTCTGCGCGTATGGAGTTTACGTCATCTACGTGGCGCGGCTCTGCGAGGGAAAAGAAGCGCAGGAAGAAACCCGCTGGATCGTATTCGGCCTTCCGCTCTCGATGAGTCTAGACAATCTAATCGCGGGGGCGAGTCTGGGGATGATTGGTTTTCCGTTGTTGCTTTCGGTCGCAGTGGTCGGCGCGATGAGCGCGTTGATGTCCCTGGCCGGTCTGTGGCTGGGAAGCATCAGCGTCAGCTTTCTCGAGATTAAAACGGACTTGCTCGGCGGCATGGGGCTCATCCTGATTGGGCTTACGCTTGCCCTCAATAAGTGAGGAGCGAGTTACTGTTTGTTAGAGGAGATCCCTGCGAGGGGCCGGGCGAGACAGCAGCCCGTGGGATGGCCGCCCTGCCCGCGGGGGAGATGCGCTGCCTTTACCTTGATTCTTACGGGCTGGAACGGAAGTCCTTCGCAGCCCGCGTCGCGCTTACGGCTGACAGCCGTCGAGGATCCATTGTCCGAAGAGTTGAATCTGATCCTCGGTGAGAGGGTCGAAAGGCGGCGGCGGCATCGGGCCGTAGGTGGCTGCGTTAGCCAGACGGTTGTTGATGATTGAGGCGTTAGCCTTCACCTGCTCGTAGTTGGTCAGGTCAAAGCGCCACATCATTTGCCCTCTGAATTGATTGAACAGGGGCTGGATGTCATTGCTGAAAGAAACAGCCATTATCGTCCTCCTCATTTTCGTTTGTCATTTTCGGCCTCATTGCCGGTAAGATACGCGCGGTCATCGCGATTATTGCCGCGCGCTCGTTGGGGTTGATTGCGGCGGCAAGCCGTAAATTTTCAGCAGGCCGCCCCCTTCTCTCCCGAAGACCAGCGCGCCCGCTACGACGAAATTCTTCCAGATGGCGGGACCGAGGCAGAAGCCGTAACCGCCGTTGTAGCCGTCAGTCTGCATACCGAGGTCGTCGTACCAGAGCAGGGTGCCGTCGCTGACGGCGAAAGCGTAGATGGCGATCTTGCTCGTCGTGGCGAAGACTACGTCGTTGACGACGGCCGGCGAACTGATGCCGCTCTCGCCCGCCGTCGTGTACATCCCCACCGGCGTGTTGATGTTCGGGTCGGTGAACGAGGTGTTGACGTAGCGCTGCGGGTCGCCGTCGTCGAGTGGCCAGGCGTCCCGGAATTGGTTTGTCCGGGGGTCAATCTTCGAGAGGTCGATGGCCCGCATGAAGGGCGTGGAGTTGTAGTCGATGCCGGGGGCCTGCGAGTGGTAGTTCGGCCCGCCCATGCCGAAGAAGATGCGCGGCGAGATCGTCTGCGGATTGTCGCCCGAGCCGGGGTAGACGGCGGGCGTGTTGAAAACGCCCGAATAGTTTTCGTTCGGTATCTGGTTGGAGACCGCGTTGGGAATTTGCGGGTTGATGCTGCTGTCGGTCACAGGGTCCGGGTGCGGGTCGACGGTCGCGATCCACTTCTCGGGCGTCGGCGGGTTGTGATACGGGAGGAGTTGGCGCTGCGCGAGCAGGTCGAGGCTTATGGGGTCGAGCACGAAGAAGCTGCCGTTCTTGCAGCCCAAGCCGACGGCCTTCTGGACGGCGTTCCCGTTGTCCCACATGAAGATGATGGGCGCGCCGCCCACGTCGATGTCAATGTCGGAGGGGCGGTAGTTGCTCTCGGGCGGCACCTGAAAGAAGGCTTGGAACTGGCCTGTGTCGGCGTCGAGCGCGAGCACGCCGTTCGAATAGCCGGGGCTCGGCAGCTCGGGCTTGAAGGCGGGCGCCGTCCCCTGGTAGTTCCAGCCCGGCCAGTTGGCGTTGGGCTCGGGCGCCTGGTTGCCGGTCGGGCAATAGATGCGGTTGAGGTCCGAGTCGTAGGCGATTGCGCCCCACACCGAGCAGCCCATCTGTTTGGTGGGCGGATTGTTGGCTGCCGTGTACTGCGGCGGCAGCGTGCCCACGTCCACGGCCGCGGCGGGCAGGAAGTTCGGCAGGTTGTCGCACCCGGCGTCGAACTTGTTGGTGCAGTAAATCCAGTTGACGTTGCCCGTGGCCGTGTCGAGGCAGAAGACGAAGCTGTAGAGCTGTGGGTTCTCACCCTCGCCGCAGCCGACGAAGAGCTTCGACCCGTCGGCCGAGAGGACGGGCGACGACCAGACGACGGCGGCCGGCGCGCCGCCTGCGACGCCCGCGTTGTTCGTGATGGGCTGGTTGTGGGCGGGGTCGGCCAGCCGCAGGTCTGTGACCCAGACCGGTTGCAGCGTATCTTCGTCGAGGCAGTAGAGCTTGCCGTTGAAGGCGCCGAAGTAGACGCGGCCGTAGGCGACCGCCGGTGTGCAGCCCATCCCCGTGAAGCTGTGGATGTCGCGCGTGTCGGTGCCAAGGTTCCAGGCGAAGGTCTGGACGATTGAGCCCGTCGTTATGTCTATCTTATGCAAGGCCCCGCCGTTGCCGCTGCCGTCCGGCGCGTTTTGGTAGTTCGCAAGGCCGACGTAGACGAAGCCGTTCGAGACGGCGGGCACGGAGAGCACTGGGCCTTCGAGCGGCAGCGTGAAGAGAGTATTAAACGGCGGCTGGACAGTGCCCTTCTGGGTGTTGACGTTGGTGCTGTTGATGGCGCTGTCCGAGACGTAGCCCGTGTGTGCAGGGTCGCCGTGATACATCCACCAGCCCGTGGGTGGTTGACCCGCAGGCTTGGCCGTTGGTGCTGCCGACGCAGCCGTTGGAGTCGCCGTCAGGGCAGCGGGGGCGGCCGAGGCCGCCTCCGGTTGAGGGGGCCTTTGGCCCGTGCGCAGCGAGATTTCGGTCTTCTTATCCATCGTGTGCCCTCCGGTTAAGGCCCCAGCTAAAGTCCGACTGGCCCGCCCTGTAGTGGCAGCTCATGCAACTGTTGCCGCCCGCCCCGGCCGCGTCGTTCTGGTCTTGGAAGTAGGTCTCCATCGTCGTGTTGACCGCGCCGTTGACGGGGAAGGCAGCGCCCGCGTCGCGCGGGTAGACGCCGCCGTTTTGCATCAAGACGAAGCTGTCGAGCCCGGGGTTGAAGGGCCACTGCGTCACGACTAACTCGTAGTACTGCCAGACCGTCCCCTTCAGGAGTTGCTGGTAGTAGGCGTTGAAGTCGCGCGTGGAGGCTCCCTGCGGGGTGTCGGGTATAGGGTTGACGCGCGTCACCTGCACGGGCGTACCCGGCGAAGGCTGCACGGCGGGCGCTGGCTGCACGGACGTCGCGACTGCCGGTTTGTAGTCGTAGCCGTTGGGCGTGGCGGGCGTGGCCGTGCCGTTGTTGAAGGAGTAGCCGTTGGGCGGCGGCTGCCGCGTCGGCGTCACGCCAGCGTCCGCGGGCACGTTGTCCACCTGCTCGAAGGTGGACCAGACCCACTCGGTGAACGGGGAGACTTTGTGCGCGATGTGGAGGCCGACGAGCAGCACGGTAGTCTGCGTGCAGCTCTGCTTCAGCGGGTCGTAAATCTGCGCGGTCGTCGAGTAGTAGCGGGTCGCGTCGTCCTTGTCCGTCTTGATGCGCCACGCCGCCTTGACCATGATCGAGCCGAGCGTGCTCGGCGGCGAGCTCCCAGGCATCTGCAAGCCCTTCGGCACGTTCTCCGCGGGCATGAGGTTCTTCAGCAGGTAGAGCCACGAGGACGGCTTGCCGTCATCCCCGCGGATGAAGTTGTACTGGGCCTCGTCATAGCGTATGTCGTAGTAGACGAAGTTGCCGCGCTGGTCGATGAGCGGGAAGGAGAACGCCTGCGAGGTCTGCATCAGCGGCGTGTTCCCCTTGGAGAGAAAGGCGAGCGTCTTCTGGCCGGGCTGCCCGCCGGGGCAGGGGGCGACGGCCATGTCCGTCGAGTTCCACGGCGTCGGCCTTTGCCCCATCTGGCCGAACAACTCGAAGGAGTCTTTGTAGGTGCCCCACACGAGGGGCGTCCCCGGCGCGGCCTTGAGGAAAACGTCCGGGTTGCCGGGTTGGTTCGGGACGCCGCGCGAACCGGTCGCCGCAGGCCAGTTTAGCGCGATGAATGATTGCCATGAGAAGTAGTCGAAGTCGGGGCGTATCTGCACGGGCGAATTAATCTGTTGGGGCAAAGGGACGGAAAGAGGGATGTTGCCGCTCAGGCTCGCGGGCGGCAACTCCGGCGGAAAGGCCGGCGGCCAGGGCGGTATAACCACCTGCGAGACAGCAGCGGTGGGCGATGGGGTCCCACTATCGTTGTTCGCATTATTTGTCGGTGTTGGCCGTCGTTGGCAGCTACCATTAATGAGAGTAACGAAAGCAACCGCGGCGATGACGACAAGGGCCCTGTTATGTCGAGTCAGACTGTAGCCCATAGTTCGCTCCTTAATTTGCCTTTCACGGTAGGGGTAGGGGTAGGGGTGAATCGGGGTTGATCCGCTGTGCGGCGGAATGGTCGAGGCATCTTGTTTGATGCGCCGCGGCGAAGTCAAGGGTTAACATGAAGAGGCACGCATTTTTGACGTTGAACCGGCATCCATAACGGCAAAATCGGCGCGCATTTTCTTTCGCCCCAGCCTGCCACCAAATCTGCCTCCATTGACGAGGGGGCGCCCCAGACGTACCGTTCCAGCTTCATGGACAAACAGGAACCGGCACATCCGCACAGCAGCCGCGCCATTGAGGCAATCGTCGGTGTCTGGAGACTAGTCTCCGCCGACAATTGGGACTCGGCGGCGAACAGCTGGACGCCCTACGTCTTCGGCAATCCGCCGAGCGGTTATTTCTTCTTCGACCCCACGGGCCACGCATCGGTGCAGATCATGACGACACCGCCCGTCGCCATCGCCAGCCCCGACAATCCGACGCCGGCCGAGGCGCTCGATATCTTCAACAATTACATTGGCTATTACGGCACTTACACGCTCGACGCCGGCAACATCCATGTTCTTGTCGAAGGCGCCTGGGATCCCTCGCAGGTTGGCACGGACCAGGTGCGGCCTTACGAGCTGTGCGGCGACACGATGATTATCGGCGACCAAGTCACCTATCGGCGCACGCTGCAGCGGGTCGTGGGGGCGACGCATCCGTCTTTCTCGTCCGCGTAGCCACGACGACGAGCCCGGCCTTGTTCGGTAACCACGTCTTGATCAGTGGCGATCTCCAAAGTTGAGCCGGCATCTAATCGTTCGAAAACCTGCGGCGGCCAATGATCCAGAAGAACCCTGCGATCGCGATAACCAGGATAAACATGAGGACGGTATTTTGAAACTGGCTGGCCGAGGCGCCGGCGACAGCGTAGAGAAAGGCCGGCGGGAGCGAGCCGGCGAGCGCGGCCAGGATCGTTCGACTCCATCCCATCGGTGACGCGCCGGCCATGATCGCCACCGTCTCGGCTAGTAACGGAACCGGGCGCGTTATGATGATGGCGAGCGAGCCCCAGCGTTTGAGAAGCCGGTCGGCCCGCTCTCGTTCTTCTGCGCTCACCAGGCGATTCAACAACGGCCCGCCGCGCCGCCCGATCCAGAATCCGAAGACAGCGGCGCCAGTGCTCCCAGCCAGCGACAGTAGCGTGCCGACCCAGACGCCAAAAAGCGCGCCGTGCGCGGCCATGACCAGACTGGACGGGACCGGCAGCAGGACGTCGGCGATGAGCAGCCCGACTCCGAGCACTGCGGCCCAGAGACCGCCGTGATTCAACCACGGTGTGGGATCGACCAGGATCGGGACGCCGAGATATTCCACGAGAAAAAAAAGCGCGAGGAAAAACGCGACCATTCCGCCCATCACAGTCAAATAACGTTTCATTTCATTTTCTCCCAAGATAGGGAGCGTTCATAACCGTAGCCGGAACTCCACCCCGAAAGTGCGCGGCGGTGCCGGAGTGCCGACACCCGCGTAGGTAATTTTCTGCGTAAAGAAACGGGTGTCCGAGATGTTATCGCAATGGACAGAAACGCCGAAGCGGTTGTCTTCGTATCCGACGCGGAGGTTGCCCTGGGCATGGGGGCCTTCCCTCATTTCTGCGGTATTCGCCTCGTCGTAAAATGTCTGGCCACTCGCCATCACTTCGGCCTGGGCAAAGATGCTCCGATAACTGTAGCGCACCTCAAAACTTGCGGTCCAATTGGGCGCGAATGGCGTTTGGTTACCGCGGTAGCTCGCATCCGTGAAAGGATCGCGATATTCGCGGAATTCGCTATGGGTATATCCCGCCGCGGCCCGCAACTGGAGGCCGTTTACCGGCCGCGCGTTTATTTCCATCTCACCCCCCCAGGCGAGGACCGATGGCGCGTTGAACACTGTAATGTCGGGTGGCACCGCCGGGCGTTCGACCTGGTAATCTTCTATGCGATTAACGAATCCGGCCCACCGCACCTCCAGCCGGTGATCGAAGAAATCGCCGCGCACTCCTGCTTCATTCGACCAAACGCGCTCGCGATCGAAGCTGGCCAGCCGCGGATCGGTCTCGAAGTAGGAAAACCCGCTGTTTTTGTAGCCATAGGTGGAAACGAAATACACGCTGGTTTCCTCGGAGCAACGATAGGCGAGTGCGATTCTGGGTTGCACGTTCCATGCGGCGCGGGTCGAATCGAAAGCTGTAGCCGGGGCCACAGACAATTGCCGCCGGCGCGTGATCGACTCGGTATCGTAGGCCAGCCGCATCCCGCCGGTTAACTCAAAAGCCTGGCCAAAGCGGCGGGTAGCGCGGCCAAAAATAGCGAGCTCAAATTCGTCGTCTTCGAATTTGATTTCCTTCAGCAATCCCGGAAGCGCAAAAAGTTCGGTGCCGTTACTTAGCACCTGGTCGGTGAACAGCCCCACCCGATACCTCCAGGGAGCGTCATTTGCGGTGGACTCGAAACGTATCTCCTGGGCGACCTGCCTCTGCTCCAACTGGATCTTGCCTCGAACGATCGGCGCCGGCGAATAATCCAGGTCGGCCTCGTACGGATCCAGGGTCCAGTCCCGATGACTGGTAATGAAGGTCAGGCGCCCTGCCTCGACCCGGTGAGAGATGGTGAGCGATTCGACGTTGCCTTGGATGTCCGTCCGTCCGTCGAAATCAAACGCCACCCGGAAGGGATCGGGTGCGAAGACCGGCACGAATCTTTGCACTCCATCGCGAGCGCGGTGGATTTCGGCGGAGAAGACAAAATCCCAATCCTCGGCGGGAGTCATCCGGAAAGTCCCGCGGGCAAAGCCATGCTCCTGGAAATCGGGACGTGTGCCCAGGAATACGTTCTCAAGAAAACCATCGCGGCTCAGATAGCTGCCTTCGATCTTGGCCAGGATCTGGTCGTTCGCGACCGGTCCAGCCAGCAAGAGTTTCACGTTAGCTGAGTCGTAGCTGCCGACTGTGGCCGCGACTACTCTCTGCGGAACTGTTCCGGGCGCGACCGTGGTTATCTCGACAACTCCCGCCTCGGAGTTCTTCCCAAAAAAGTCTCCCTGTGGGCCGCGGAACACGGTGACTTGCTCCAGCTCTCCCAGCTCCGTGAAGTTCGTGGACGTGCTTGAGCTAGGAACGCCGTCCAGATAAAGAGTGACCGCTTGTTTGCTGAAGTTCGGCGTGTTGCCCAGGCCGCGAATACTATAAACGTCCAAATAAGAGTTTGCTCCCGCGGCATTAATAGTTGCATTCGGAACACGCTGGATGGCCGCTGCGAGCTTATCCTGGGAGGTCAGTTCGTCGCCTTCCAGATCGGTCCGGGGCACGCTTTCGATCCAATCCCTGCCGTAAACAAAAACGGGCTCAGATGTTGCCTGCTGTCCGAACGCTCGCGAAACGGCGATGGCCAAAAGCACCGCGCAGCACGCCCGGGCCTTGCCAAGGTTTTGCCAATTAGTCGCGGGATCTCGGCGGGCCAATGATTCGGAGCGGCTGGAGAGCGGCGCCTGTAGATTCGTCCGGGGTGAAGTTGCGCGGGGAATCATTGTTCCAGTCGCCGTCCTCCAGTTGAGGAGAGGAATGCAACCGCGGGTGATGCTGAGGAACCGGGCAAAACATGCAAGTAAATTTCGGCAGATTGGTCATACCCGTGGAAACATCCCGATTCTGAACTTGGGTTGGGTCTAAACTCGATTATTGTCTGGCGGCCGAACTCGCTGATCATGCAACTGGAAATCTTCACGCTTTGTGATGCGGCGACGGAACACGCTGGGAAGCTGAACATCATCGGGACGTTCGACTCATTGCGTGCGTTTGAAGCGCCGGTGGCTCATCCGCAATGCGCCATTGCCGGCCGGCTGCGGTTCGAAGCGATCGAGGAGGGCGATCACAGGGTAAGCCTGACGTTTGCGGATGAAGACGGGAACATCGTCATGCCCAAGTTCGACTCCACCCTGGCGGTAAATTTTCAAGCCGGACAGCGCACGGTTACTTCCCATTTTGTCATGGTGATCCAGCAGATCCGTCTGCCGAAGTTTGGTGAATACACGATCGACCTGGCGGTCGACGGGCGGCAGTTGGGATCGATTCCCCTTTACGTGACGCAAGTAGAGCGGCCGGCGCAACCCGGGTAACGCGCCGCGCTACGGCGTCCATCAACTCGGGCGCGTTTTTCAGCTCGCGGACGGCGCCGCGCGCCGTCCCTACCAAAAAATATCGGTTGTCAGAGGGGCCGGCATCCACGATTTAGTCACGCCGCAATTGAGCCGGGCTCTTGCAGCAACCCCCGTTTCCAAAAGGAACGGGCCGGCGTTAACTTTCACAGCGATTGACGATTGGAGTTTATGAACGAAGCGGAGATTCAGCGGCAGAAGGAGATCAAGGAGGCAGAGGAGCTTCTTTTTACGGGACCACAGGCGCTCGGGTTCGCGAAAGGGTTGTTCCTCGGCCGTTTCGTTTCCGATTGGGCGATGCCTTATCCGCGGATCGCGGCGACGCAGCAGGCGGAACTGGACAAATCGCTCATCGAGATCCGGGAGTTTTTGGATCAACAGCTGGACCCCGTTGCGATCGATCGCTCGGCTGACATTCCGCGCCACATTATCGACGGCTTGGCTCACATCGGGGTCCTCGGGATGACGGCTCCGAAGGAATATGGCGGCCGGGGATTTTCCCAAAGAGCTTACTGCAAGATGTTGGAAGAAATCGGCGCCCGCTGCGCCTCGACCTCGGTTTTCACGAATGCGCATCACTCGATCGGGATCCGGGCGTTGCTCCTGTTCGGGACGCGCGAACAGAAACAGCGCTGGCTGCCGCCGCTGGTTACGGGCGAGCAACTGGCCGCCTTCGCGCTGACGGAAGAGCAGGCTGGTTCCGACGCGGCGAATGTTCAGACAACGGCGACGCCGAGCCCGGACGGTTCGCACTATATTTTGAATGGCGAAAAGCGTTACATCACGAACGCCTCGATCGCGCACGTGCTGACCGTCATGGCGCGGACGCCGGTGCCGGGTTCGGACAAGACGGCGATCACGGCGTTTCTCGTAACTCCGGATATGCCGGGCTTCACAATGCTCGAGCCGCGGATGGAGAAACTCGGCATCAAAGGCACGGCCACAGGGCGTTTCGCCTTGCGCGACGTGGCGGTGCCGAAGGAGAATATCCTGGGCCCGATCGGGAAGGGCCTGAAGGTCGCACTCACCGTCCTCGATTTTGGCCGGACAACCTTCGGCGCCTGTTGCACAGGCGCGGCGCGGAGTTGTCTGCAACTGGCGGTGGACCACGCGAACAAGCGCCGCCAATTCAAAAAGACGCTGGGCGATTTCGACCTGGTGAAGAAAAAGATCGGGCGGATGGCGGCCGATCTTTACGCCATGGAAGCGATGACGGCGGTGACGGCGTCGCTGATCGATCGCGGGCTCGAGGATTACATGATCGAGACGGCGATGCTCAAAGTGTTCACGACAGAACGACTCTGGGAAGCGGTCAACGACGCGTTCCAGATTTATGGCGGCTCGGCTTACTTCACCGATCTGCCGCTCGAACGGATGTTGCGCGACGCGCGGATCAACCAGATCGGCGAAGGCAGTAACGAAGTGTTGACCTCATTCATCGCGCTCGTCGGGATGCGGGGACCCGGCATGGAGTTCAAGGAAATTTACGACACGATGTTCAATCCTTCGCGCGGTTTGGGCAAGGCCTGGAGCGCGGGAATGAACCGACTCGGCGCGGCGGTGAAAATCCCGAACGTGCCAGTAAAGAGCGAGAGCCTGCGCTCGCAGGCCGCCCAACTCGGGCGTTTGATCTGGCGTTTCAATTTGAGCGTGAACAAAGCGCTTATTAAATACCGCGAACCGGTCATGGACATGCAGCTGATCCAGGAACGAATTGCGGGCGTGGCGATGGAAATGTTCGCGTCGGCCTGCGTGCTTAGCCGGCTGGATTCTCAGTTGCAGGGTGTCTCTCAAAACGGCGCCTCAAGCCCGGAGAGCCGCCGAGCGGCCGAGCTTTTCCTTCGCCAATCGTTCCACCGGATTCGCCGTTTCCTGGCGGAATTGACCGATAATGATGACGAGGCCCTCCTGGCCACGGCCAATTCGGTTCTGGGCAAAAGCGAGCCGCGGGCGGGGTTGAACGGGAAATAAGCGCCTCTGCCTGGCGGGGTTGACGGTTGGCGGCCAGGGCCCGGGTTGAGTCAACCCTCTGGCCTAATTCTAGCTCTAACCGAGGCATGCACCTCGCGGAGCTGGAACCTGCCGCGCCTGATCGAATCGATCTGGGACGCAAGCGGCTGCTCATTTTCATCGTCGCTTACAACGCGCAAACGACGATCGAAAAAGTCCTGAGCCGTATCCCGCCCAGCCTTCAAAGTGCGGAGGTCGAGGTCCTGATCATCGACGATTCGTCCACGGACAACACTTTCCTGAACGGGCTGCGCTACCAGCGGCGGAATTCAGCCTTCAAAATCACCGTCCTCCGCACCCCGGAAAATCAGGGTTACGGCGGAAACCAGAAGCTCGGTTATCGCTATGCGATCGACAACGGCTTCGACATCGTCGCCCTGATCCATGGGGACGGGCAATACGCTCCGGAGAAACTGCCAGCGTTGCTTGGCCCGTTGGTGCAGGGCGAAGCCGACGCCGTTTTTGGCTCCCGCATGATCGACAAGAAGGCGGCGCGCCAGGGTGGGATGCCCGCTTACAAATGGGTCGGCAACCAGATTCTGACGACGTTCCAAAACCGGATGCTGAGGACCGCGCTGTCGGAATTCCATTCAGGTTACCGGCTCTATTCCACCGCGGCTCTCGCCCAGATTCCGTTCGAGAAGAACACCAACGACTTCCATTTCGACACCGAGATCATTGTTCAGCTGGTGATGAAAAATCTGCGGATCTGTGAACTGCCGATCCCGACTTATTACGGCGACGAGATTTGCCACGTCAATGGGATGAAGTACGCCTGGGACGTCTTTCGGACGATGCTCCGCGCGAAATTCCACGAGATGAACCTGCTCTTCGACCGCAAGTTCGACGTGCATCCGCCGGAGGAAAATTACGATCTCAAGCTTGGCTATCCGTCCTCACATTCGGCGGCCATCGAGGCGGCACGCCCGAACAATCGCGTTCTCGATATCGGTTGCGGCCAGGGCTATGTCGCCCGTGAGTTTGCGGCCAAGGGATGCCAGGTGACCGGCATGGACCAGTACATTCCGGATTCCCCGAACGCAGCTGGCCTCGATTTCATTCGGTGGAACCTCGATCGAACCGAGTTTCCCGTGAATGTCTCCGGGTTCGACCAGATCATGATGCTCGACATTATCGAGCACCTGAAAGAGCCGGAAAAATTCATGGACGAGCTGCGTTTCGCGGCGGTCTGCAAACGGCCGGAGGTGATCATCACGACGGCTAACATCGGGTTTTTCGTGACGCGCCTGATGCTTTTCTTCGGGCAATTCAACTACGGGAAGAAAGGCATTTTGGACGCGACTCACACGCGTCTCTTTACCTTCCGGTCGTTGGGCGCGCTCCTGGACCAATCCGGTTACAAAATTCTTGAGGTGCGCGGGATCCCGGCGCCGTTCCCGAAAGCTATCGGCGACAATTTCGTGTCTCGTTTTCTTCTCCGCTTGAACCAGGGACTCATTGCCGTCAGCAAAGGGCTGTTTTCCTATCAAATCTTTGTCCGGGCGGAGGCAAAGCCGACGGTGCAAAACCTGTTGACTGAGACGATCGATTCCAGCGATCAACTTCGGCAATCGGTCCTCGAGATCGCCTGCTAAGGCGTTCGCTTTTCCCGCTACTTCAGAATCAGAAGAGCGCGCAGCAATCCGGCTGTGACCAGCTCGTAGAGGTCGTGCTGGACGAAGAAGATGTAATACTGGCGCAAGTCGATGGCGCAGAGGAGCAAGATCACGATCGCCAGAATCAGGCCTCTGCGCCGGCCGAGAAAGCCTGCTAGATCACCCAGGCAGGTGACGGCGAGAAAACGGAGCGGCATGTCCCACATGTTGGTGTAACGCAGGTTCATGCCGTAGGGGATGTTGCACATGAGGGCGTAGGTCGCGACCACGAAGGTGACCAGGTAAAGGGCGGCTTTGTTCTCCAGCTTGAGTCGAACGATGGCACCCCACGCCAGGAGCAAGATGACGGGGCTGGCGAGCAATAGATCGACAAGATATCGGTACCACGGTCCGTCCCCGGTCGCGATGGCGTAAGGCAAAACGGATGCTTTCGCGGCGAGGAGCCGGTAGGTGAGAATGAAGGTTTGGGCGCTGCCGCAGAGGAAAATAAGGCCGACCAAGCCAGCGAGCGGACCGGCAACCGCGACCAAAAGCAGGCTGCGCGTGACCGTGCCGAAACGGAGCCAGCGGTTCATGCCGATCAGGGCCAGTAATCCGACGTAGGCGAAGAGAGCGTTCTCTTTCGTCAGCACCATGAGGGCAAGGCACACGCCGAAAAGAGAAAGTCTCACCGCATCATTGGGCCGCCGCAGGTTCTCCCACAAACACCAAACGCATAACGTGGCCCAGAAGGCGAAGAAGCCGTCAATGAGGGCATGTTGCGCCATGTGGATCTGGGTCGGGGCGCAAGCCATCAAAGCGAGCACGGCCAGGCCCATCGCCGTTCCAGCCAGGCGCCAGGCAAAGGCGGCCGCGGCAAAAAACAGCAGAATACTGAATAGACAGGAAACATGATGGAGAGCCGCGAGCGCTTCCGCACCGGTCACCTGGTGCCAGAGATAAGCAGAAAAAATGTAGAGGAAACGGGTCGGAGGCAGGATGGCGGCGGGCAGTTTTTCCTGGCGCTCTACGTAATGCTCGGCGAACTCCGGGTAGCTTCCGAGGCCGTAGGAAATCAGATTATTGACGTAGCCGCGGTAAAGTCCTTCATCGTATCCGATCCCTTTAAAACCGGCGGAGGGATAAACTCGCAGGCCGATTCCGGCGAGGCCGATGAGAGCGACCGCGATTAGAGAAACGAGGCTGAACCGTGAGGAATGTGGTGATTCGGTCTCGTTATTCACTGATCGCGACGGGTTGAATTGCCTTCAAACTGAGGAAACGAAAATGCGGCTTCTGCCGCCGGGCATTCAAGCCAAACGCGACCAAGCCAACCAGAAGGGTTAGCCACGGAATCAGGGCCCAATGCGCGCAGATGGCGCTCAGTTTGTTTGAAGCGTGGGCAAAATACCAAGGGAAACCGCCTGAAGTGATCGTGTACAAGGCGAAGAGAAAGACCGAACTGCCGGCGACCAGAAATCCGTAAAACGTCGGGGAGAGAAAGAGAACAAAGGGCGCCAGCCAGACGAGGTATTGAGCCGCTACTCCGGGCGAGACGACGAAGAAAATCATCCACGCATATCCGATTGAGGGGAACAGGGCGGGCGCGGGCAGTTTTCGCCGCCGCCAGGCGAGAATCAGGATGCTGAGAACGACGGCGACTTTCAGAACCATCATGATCGCATTCTGTAACGCAGAAAGGTTGAAGAACGAAGTCTTGTTGAATTCGTCCAGCCCGGTCATCCGGAGACAGTAGGTTAATCCCCAAACTCCCCAAAAGCTGCCATAAGCGAGCACGTTCCTGGCGAACATGACTGGCGATTTTAGCAACGGTTCGAGGCAAAAGATAAGCGAACTTACGAGCAACGAACCCAGAAACAGGCACGCCTGGCGCCGCTCGATCCAGAAGAAGAAAAAGATGGGGAGGAGGAGCAGGGGAATTATTTTCACCTGGCAGGCGACGGCGAGGAAAAGTCCGCAGAGCGCCGGACGGCCATCGACGGCCATGATCGTGGCAACGAGAAGGAAGAGCACCAGAAAGGGGTCAGTGTTGCCATGAAATCCGGTGATCATGATCGACACCGGACTGGCGGCAAAGAGGAAGAGGGCCCAGCGGGGCCGGCGTAGATCGGGCTGCTTTCGAGCAACCGAAAGGACGAGGATCACGACAGCGAAATCGGCAAGGATGCCGGGGAGCCGAAGAAAAAAGGGAAAGGTAAGGCCGTTTTGTTGCCAGAATGCCTGTTGTTCGAGCCGGGCCAGCCCCCCCAAAAAATAACCGACAAGCGGAGGGTGATTAAACAGGATGCTGTGTTCGTAGAGCCAGGTCAGGCCGTGGGCGTCGACTGCCTTCGCAAATTGGTAGAAAGCAAGGACGTCGTTGGTTCCCAAACTGGTCAAGGCGATGGCAACCTTGAGGAGGGAGGCCACCACCGCCACCGCGATGATCGGGCCCGAACGAAAAGCCGTAGCGTCCTCGACGCGAGCACCGTCGAGAGGCAGAGGCTGGGACTCAATCGGGCGCAGCGACATGCGGCGAGAGTCTAGCATTTCCCAGGCGAAGACAATGCCCCCGGGAGCCGCAGGGGGACGCTGGCACCGGATTTGCTCAGATTTAGGGAGAAAATGACCCTGTCCGTCATCATTCCCTGCTTCAACGAACGCCGCACGATCCGAATGATCGTGGAGAAGGTGAAGGCCGTCGTCGCCGCCGGGACGGAAATCATCATCGTGGATGACGCCTCGACCGATGGGACCGACGCAATCGTCGATAAATTGGCCCTCGAGGGGATCGTAGTGGTGCATCACCGGGTCAATCGGGGCAAAGGCGCCGCGATGGAGACCGGTTTCCGGCACGCCACCGGAGATATCGTTCTGGTGCAGGACGCCGACCTCGAATACGACCCAAGAGATTACGCCGAATTGCTCAGCCCGATTGAGAATGGGGAAGCGGATGTAGTTTTTGGCTCCCGTTTCATGGGTGGCCGCCCCCACCGGGTGGTTTATTTCTGGCACATGGTTGGAAATCGAATTTTGACCCTGCTTTCGAATATCTTCACGAACATCAACCTGAGTGACATGGAGACGGGCTACAAAGTCTTTCGCAGAGATGCTCTTAAGGATTTGTGCATTGAAGAGGCGCGATTCGGTTTCGAACCGGAGATCACGGCTAAGCTGGCCCAGCGCCGCTGCCGATTCTACGAAGTTGGAATTTCTTATTACGGGCGGACCTACGAAGAGGGGAAGAAGATCGGGTGGCGCGACGGAGTCCGTGCTCTTTACGCGATCCTGAAGTATAACCTCTGGAAACGCGAAGCCTATGTCTTCCAAGCCAGCGCCACTTCAGCCCTCCCGACTCTCGAGTCCCATTTCCCAATTCCAGTATCGAGGACATGACATCCTCGATCTGCTGAAGGACGCCCGGCATTACAATCGCTGGTTGGTTGACCAGGTCGTTGCCGCGAAGCCGCCGCAAGCTGCAGAAATAGTCGATCTCGGTGCCGGCCGGGGCACATTCGCCAAAGCTCTTCGCGAGCGGGGCTGGGAAGTGACCTGTGTAGAGCCCGACCCGGAAAATCAAGTCGCGCTCCGCGAAGAAGGTTTTCCGGTCCAGGCCGGGATGGAAGAGCGCGATCCGGAGTCGTGCGATTACGTTTACACTTTGAACGTGCTCGAGCACGTGCCCGACGACGAAGCGCTCGTCCGCATCGTCTTCTCGCGACTGCGGAAGGGGAACCGTTTTTTTATCTTTGTGCCGGCATTCCCGATCCTGTGGTCGTCTCTGGACGACCATGTCGAACACCAACGGCGCTATCGCCGCGCCCCGATGGTCGCGATGCTTCGCCGGGCCGGGTTTGTCGTGGAGCGGTCGCGGTATGCAGATTGCCTGGGTTTCTTTGCTGCCCTGTTATTTGGACGAAGTGCCGACGCCAAAATTTCGCCGCGCAGTGTCTGGGTTTACGACCGGTTACTCTTCCCGGTGAGCAGGTTCCTCGATCCGATCCTGGGCCATTTTTTCGGGAAGAACCTCGCGGTTCTATGCCGCAAGCCCTAGTTTCCCGGGTCTCGCTCAAAACCGGCAGACGACGATAGGTGTCTGGTCAGGGTCGCCTCTGATTTCGGTCCGGGTCCCGCACATTTCGCGTTCAACATTGCCGATCCATTGCTGGCGTGGTCCGGAACTGTCCGCCGAGAAAATCGCGAGCCGGGTCGGCGCCATCTTCTTCGCGGCGTCCGTCAGTTTTCGCGCTTCGGCCGGATCGAGAAATTCTCTCGAGATAGGGACAATCCGGAGGTTCGGAAAGCGTTTCGCGCGGTAGACCTCAAGCGCTGTCCCGGGATTACCCCACTGCGCATCGGTAAAGATAATTCCGGGCCCTCTCTCCTTTTCCAGCATCGCCACGATTTCTTTTACGCCAAAGCCGGTTGACCAGCTCTTGAGGTAATTGGCGCGAGCCCATGCTGACCTTCGGTTGATGTAATCCCCCGCGGAAATGCTCATCCGGATGTCCTGGTAGCCCCAAAAGCCGAAGGTAAGCACCGCGCAAAGCAGTAGCGCCCGGCGAAGCAGCTCTCCCTTCCTCGTCTGGGTGAATTGACCGACGAGGACAATCATTCTCGCCAGGAGAGGCAAGAGTGCCGTGATCACGGCGGTGTTGAAGAGATATTCGTTAAAGCCGCGGAGTAGAAATGTGATTCCAATTCCGCCCACCACGCACATGATGAGAAGGGTCAGTTCCGCAAGATTCCTTCTCCGGAGTGCGAACCAACAAGAAACGCAAAAGAGCGCGACTGCGATCCAGGAATAGAACGAGCCGATGTAGTCGGCGACCAGGACCAAATTCGCGCGCCAAGTATCGATGGGGAGATTGAACAGCTCTCGAAGCGACAAGACCCAGCGGCTATTAAAGTGCTCCCGGGCGGCGTTGAACTCCGACGGAAGCACTGCATTCGCAGCAAGGCGGCAACAAACAATCACCGCGATAATCAGGAGGACATTCCTGGCGAACTCCCTCCAGTTCCGCTCGCCGCCAGATTGTCTTGTGGATTTGTCTTCCTTCGTAACGTCTTCCCTGTCCCGCAATCGCGCGAAGGGCAGGAAAATCGAGACAACCAGGAGCAAGAACCCCGACTGTTTGAAGAGAAGAAGTGCCGTTCCCAATAATGTTGCGACCAGCGCCCAAACCCAAGCCGGCTTGCCTGGCTTGATTAGTTTCAAGACCGCCCAATAAAACAGTGGCGCCGCCGAAAACAGGAAAGTCTCCGCCGTGAACTGGTTGTTGTGGAACAGCACAGTGGGGCAAAGCACGTAAAGAAACGCGGCAAAAACGCCCTCCCTTTCGCTGAACAGCTCCTTCGAGAAGAAGTAGGAACCGAAAAGTCCCGCGATTGAGGCGAGGCACGCAACAAGGCGGCCGGCGACGAGAGGATCGTTTCCCCATCCGACGAACGGCGCCGCCATCCAATATTGAAGCGGTGGTTTCCAGTCGGTGAACTCGCCGTTCATCGAGACGAATTTATTCTTTTCCCAATCTTCGTGAATTTTCTGGGAATACTGCAGGTAAATGGCCTCGTCGTTGAAGATGGGAAAGGCAGTCAGGGTTAAAAGACGGGTGAAAAGGAAAAGCCCGAGCGCGACGAAGAGTGCTGTGCGCCACCGATCCGCGATCAGCCCTGGCCGGGTCACGGTAGTTGAAGCTCGTAAAGGTAAGGGGCGCGCTGGACGAACTTGAAACGCTGCTGAAGCTGATTCAGGACTCCGGCATCCGCTTCGCCCACAAAAGTGGAATCGAGAAAAATCGGGGTGCCGGAAGCGGCCTGGGCGACGAGTGCGTCCAGTTGTTCGCTGGCGACAAATTTGACGGCCTCAACCGCTCCACCGCGGAGCAGAGCCCCCAGCCGGCTATTGCGCCAGTCGAGCCGGGAAGGATTGGGAAGATCGACGCGCTGCCTAACCAGTAATTTCGAGGCGTACTCCACGTATCGCGAAATCGGCACAATCCGTCGTGACGATCCATGCCCCGCCAGGCGTTCCAGGTATACCGGCTCAATTGCGGAAATAACGATCGCATTGTCCGGGGTGTGCGCCCGGACTCGCTCCGCAGCCAGCCGGCGATGCGGCACGGGCTCGGGCACGGCAATTCGAGATCCAATGGCAAGCAGGAGCAACGCAGGCAACAACCACTTCAGGAGCAGCGTTGTGCGGGGACGGAATAGCAAACCCAACATTCCACCTGCCAGCACCGCGGCGCCCGCAAACATGGGGATGTGGAAACGGTCGCCGGGAAAAAAGTAAAAAAGATGAAAGAGCAGGATCGGCCCCGTGGTAAGAACGAGAAACGTCAGTCCATCCTGAAAAGTCCGGCCAGAGGATGCGAGGGCGGCGCGTTCCCGTTTTCGCACGATGAGCCAGGCGACAATTCCGACGGCCAAAAGATATGGAAACACCGAATGCCCGAGCAGCCACAGATTCATTTTAAGATAGGAAAACGAAAATATGAGCGACGGATAATCCATCGGTATCGAGGCCCAAAATTTGTAACCATTGCGCAAAGGCGATCCGAAGGTGGTCGCGTTGTAGGCGAGGGTGACGGCGGCCGCGACGACCATCGGCAAGAGCAAAACGACGGTAGCGCGAATAAACTTCTGCCGGGCGCGGAGGATTTCGAGCAGGAAGGGAAAAAGCATCGCGGCAAAAACCGGCCGGAACAGCGTCGCGAACGCGATAAGGGCGCCCGCCCCAAAATAGAGTGAGATCGATTGGGGACCTGCTCGAAGCCGTAGATAAAGGAGGCAGGTGGCGAGCATCAGGGCGGTTCCCGGCACGTCCGTCATCACCTGAGTCGCCCACATCCCGTATGAGGGGAGGAGGAGGACGGCGAGCCCCGCCAGGATCCCGCCTGCGGCGGCCCCGAGACGCTTACCTATTGCCCAGGCAAAGCCGACGCCCGCCACGGCCATCAGCGTTACCGGGAGGATGGCATTACCGGGGTCATGGCCGAACAATACGTAAGCCGGCAAAATGGCGAGCACCGGAAACCAGGGCGGATACCGGGGCGGCAGCGGCCGTCCTTCCACGATGATCTTGTAGTCACCGGTCTCGAGGAATTGGAGCGGTGCGAGGGCATATTCGACTGTATCCGGCGGGACCTCGAGGTTCGACGCGCTGTACGGGGTGCGGTAGAGCCAGACCGTGGCAATTAGGAGCAGAAGGAGCAGGGGAGCCCACTCTGTCAGCTTGCCGCGCGAGAAGGAATTATGGCTGGGAACGTCGTTCAATATCTTCCTTGAGCTGGCGATATTCAGTTCGATCGGGTTCACGCTCCAAGGCATGAGCCAAAGCAATTCTGGCACCTTCCAGGTTGCCGAGGGCAAGTTCGGCCCTGGCCAGCAGGAAATGGGTTTTGCCGTTTTTTGGTTCCTGCTCCAACGCCTTAAGAAAGTAAACTTTTGCCTCCGCCGGACGGTGATCGTCCAGCGCTATCACACCAAGGTTATTCAAGGCGCTCTTGTGCGCCGGGTCGATCCGCAGCGCCGCCTGATAGAACGAGATTGCCTCGGTTTGATTGCCCTGCGCGAGGCGGAGGTTTCCCAGAGCCAGGTTTGTTTCGGGATTGTCGGGGACATAGAAGCGGGCGCGCTGCAATTGCTCTTCCGCGCGCTTGAAGTCGCCGGATTCGAGGGCCTGCCGGCCCAAATCATAAGGCTGGACGGCCCAGAGCGTGGGATCGTTTCGTGGAAGGGTTATCACGAGAGCGGCGCCGGCCAGCACGATAAGGTAAGATGCAATGCGCTGGTAGCGCCCGAGCGCGAAGCCCTCCCATAGATCTTTTAACCCGCAGACGGCCAGAACGAGAAGTCCGGGGACAACGGCCAGGCGATAACGTTCGGTGACGAAGACTGGAAGGACCGCGGCCATGTGGAGGAGAATGGCGGCAGCTATCCAGCGGGTGGCGGGGCGCGCGCGCAAGGAGAAGAAAAGTCCCGGTATGGCCAGGGCCGCCACGATCGCGAAGTGCGGGCCCGGGAAGAGGACGCGGTTCTCACACAAGTTCGCGATCACGCTCAAATCATCATATTCGAATCCATTCCAAAAGTTCCCGATCTTGCGTGCCATCAGTTTCACCCAGGCGCCGGTATTGCTGGAGATGTAGGCCCGGGCCTTCGCCGACCAGAATTGAGAGACTTCGGAGCGCTTCAAGGTCCTTCCCGCAGCCGATTCGGCCTGGTCAATCGAATCGCGCAGCATGTTGGCTTGCCCGGCATGCAATCCGGGAAAATGAGGATAACCGGTAGCCTCGGGATTATTGCCGAGCCAGAAATTGATTCCTCCGTGCGCGGAAAGAAAGACCGGATCGCGAGCGACAAAACAATTGTGAAGCCAGCATGGTGAAGTCCCGGCCCCGATGCCGGTCAGAAAGAGGGCAATCGCCGCCAGGCGCACCGGCAGGGGCGACGGGGCTGTAGCCGAAGCGCGCGCCTTGGACAGGAGAGCGGCGAAAACCAGCGGGATGAGGAAAAGAATGGTCGCAACCGCCATTGCCGTAACCCCAATGATAATTCCAAGGCCGAAAAAGCCCCAGGGGGAGGGCGCTTGGTCTCTCTTGATGATCTGCCAAACCACGAACCAGAAGGCAAAGACGAACCAAGACGTCGGCATCAGAATGACCGAATAGGCCTGGGCCGGAACGAAGAAAGCCCAGCCAGCGGCGGCCAGGAGGCCAGCCACTGAGGCCGGTTCCCAGATCGTTGGTCGGCTCGCCGGGCCGCCGGCCTCGTTTTCGTCCGGTTTCGCGGGGCCCACCGCCCGGACCGTGATTTTGAAAATCAGGGTGGCAGTCCCCGCGTCAAGGCAGGCCTGAAGGAAGCCGGGAACAAAAGGGCTGTAACCGAGGACTTTGTAAAGGAACGCGAGGAGATACGCGTAGAGGGGAAGGCCGTAAAAGGCGAGGTGATCGGTCAGCCGGCCATGGGAGATCTGTTGCGCCCATTGATCGTAGAAATGCATGTCGCTGCCGCTCGGCAGCAGGAAGGGGGATGAGGTCAGGCGGAGCAGGGCGATTAGCCGGAGCAGAAAGACAAAGGCGAAGACGCCGTGAGTGAGCCGAAGCGAAGCAGACAGGACCCTCCGGAGAATAGGCGCCTTGGGCATGTCACTCCGCCCCGAATGCCGCCGCCCCGCCCTGGGAAGGGAGTCCAGAAATTGTAAAAAGCGGAGTCATTGGCACCAACGCTGCTTTATCGAGGCGCATATCCGCGGTCGGTATCGTGGATCGCAGTCAAACAAACAAGAGATAAAAAGAAAGCAAACAACATGTTAAACAAACTCAACAAACGCCGCGGGGGTTTCACCCTCGTGGAAATCATGATCGTAGTGGCGATCATCGCTTTGCTGGCGGCGATTGCGGTGCCCGGGTTCCTCCGTGCTCGTAAGCGCTCACAGGCAAGCCGCATTATCAACGATCTGCGCCTGATCGACTCCGCCGTCGACCAATACGCAATCGAAACCAACCGCTCCAGCGGCTTTTCCGTCAACACGGTCGACTGGACCAACTACCTCAAGGCCGGAACGGTCCTCTATTTGACCGGCAAAGACATCCTGGGCAACTCGTACGGCCGCCAGGGAGTCGACTCCCTGCCGAAGGTCCCAACCGCCAGTTACAATGCGTTGTCCGATGTGACCGACTCAACGTTCTGGTCGCCTTACAACTAAGAATCTGACGATTCATTCTCCTGTCATTGTCGCGTAGCGGGAGTGGCAGGGAATGAGTTGTGAGAACAAGACTAAATAGTCCTGCCACTCGCTTCTCGCACTAGATAATAACAAACAAGAAAGACTCCTTAGTATGTTAAGAAAACTCACGACGAAACGCGCCGGCTTTACGCTGGTGGAAATCATGATCGTGGTGGCAATCATCGCATTGCTGGCCGCGATCGCAGTCCCTGGATTCCTTCGCGCTCGCAAGCGCTCCCAGGCTTCCAAGATCATCAACGATCTTCGTCTGGTTGACGCAGCGGTCGACCAGTATGCCATCGAGCGTGGCAAGAAAACCGATGATGCGGTCTTGGTCACCGATTGGACGGCATACGTGAAGAAGGACACCAACCTCTACCTGACTGGTAAGGACCTTCTCGGCCATGACTTCGGCGACCAAACCGTCGATACCATTCCGAAAGTGCCGCAAGCCTCCTTTGACGTGTTGTCAGATGTGGCTGATGCCACCTTCTGGTCCCCGTACTCGCCCTAAGCGCCGGCGACTTGAAATGTTAAGAGCGTCCTTTCGGAAACGGAAGGGCGCTCTTGCGCTTTAATAGTTCCTGCACTCGCTCGGGATGAACACTCAACACCCACACCCAGCCACTGCTTCTCCGCAAAGATCGCGCTCGTTGAGCCGCGTTTTCGCCCGTTACCTCCGCGCCGATTGGCTGCATTATACAATCGTTTTTGTCGTCGGATTTCTGGTCCGGGCCCGCGGCCTGACCGGCCAACGGATCTGGGACGACCAGTACCTTTCGTTGGCGAATCCTTTTATCAAGAGCCCTCTCCTGATCCTGGAAAGCTTTCGACATTACCTTTTTCTGGAGTCGTATTCCAGCCATTACCGTCCCGTTCAGAATATCTCCTACCTCTTCGATTACTTCTTTTGGAACACCGACCCGTACGGCTACCATCTCACTAACGTTTTGCTCCACGCGGGCAGCGGAGTGTTGCTCTATTTTCTGCTCCGAAAACTGTTAACGTCCCTCTGGCTGCGCGACACGCCGGTCGCCGTTCGTGAGCGTCTTCAAAAGCGGGTGCCGGGATTTTCCATCGCCGCTTTCTTCATCGCGTTGCTTTGGAGTGTCCACCCTGTGCACAGTGCGGCGGTCGATTACATTTCCGGTCGCGCTGACAGCCTGGCTTTCCTCTTGGCCGCCGCGGGATGGCTATTTGTCTTCCGGGGACGGGCTGGCAAAAAAGCGGCCACCCGCTGGATATGGTTTGGCGCGGCGGCGTTTTCCGGTTTGCTGGCGCTTCTATCCCGGGAAATCGCGTGTGTGTGGCTGGCTCTTTTCCTTGGGCACATTTTCTTTGTGGAGAAAAATCTGAACCGGCGCGCGCGGCTTGCCGCGGTCGCAGTGTGCGTTTTACTCGTGGCGATCTATGCGGGAATGCGGCAACTGCCGGTGGCTCGTTCTCACCCAGCGACCACGGGCTCGGGTGCTGCGGTCCAAATGACTTTGATGGCCCGCTCGCTTGGCGATTACACCCGGCTCATGTTCTTTCCGAGCAACTTGCACATGGAGCGGACCATCCTGGACGCAACCGGTTTCCGGGATAATGCCAGTTGGCGTAACGCCATTGGGACTGAATATCTTTCTCTGCTCGGCCTGGGCGCGCTCGCCGCGCTGATCGGCGGTTGTTTGCACCGCGGGAAAGGCCAGAGCCTTCGAATTTTCGGCGCGGTTTGGTTCTTCGCCGGTTACCTTCCGATCTCTAACCTTATCCCGCTGAACGCGACGGTTGCGGAACATTGGCTCTATTTGCCAAGCGTTGGCTTCCTGATTTTTCTCGGGGGATGCGTGGTCGAACTGCCGCCCCGTTTTCGACGAACTTCCATTGCCTTCGCCTGCCTGGCGCTGATCGGTTTGAGCGCTCGAAGCCTGGTTCGAAGCACCGACTGGGCCGATGAAGAGACGTTTTATACCCGCACGATCGCGGCCGGCGGGTCAAGTACGCGCGCGGCGGTGAATCTGGCCGAGGTGTATTCGAGCAAGGGCAATTTGAAAGGGGCGGAGCGGGTTTTCCGGCGGGTGCTTGAACTGACGCCTGATTATCCGATGGCCCGCAACAATCTTGCTAATTTGCTTCACAAACAGGGCCGAAAGGCCGAGGCGGAAGCGTTGTTCGATTCATCGGCCAAAGCCGCCGTAGAGACCCGCAAGGATTATCCCGGCACCTGGGTGGCCGCGATCAATCTCGCTCATCTCAAGCGGGCCGAAGGCGATCTAGCCGGGACGCTAAAAATACTTGAGCAAGCGCGGCGAGATTATCCGGAGACGTGGGAAGTTATCCGTTTTCAGGCCGATGTCCTTCGGACCAGCCAGGAGCCGGAGGCTGCGATGCAATTAGTAAAAGATTTTGCGGGGAAGAACTGGTGGCACTACGAAGCTTCGGTCGCTCTCGGCCGTTTGTATGCGGAGGAGGGGGATGCGGAAAACGCCGCCGCGGCCTGGCGACATGCCAGCTGGCTGGACGTGCACGATGCCGAGTCGCTCAACCTGATTGCAGGAATGCGTCTCCGGCAAAATCGCCTCGAGGAAGCGTTCAAGATTCAGCAGCGCGCCATCGCCCGGCAACCGGATCAGCCCCGACAGTATCGGATGCTCTCGGATATTCTCACAAAAATGGGCCGGGCCGACGAAGCGCGCGCAGCCCTCGCCCAGGTCACGCAGATGGAGTCGTTCGCGCACTCCCAGCCGCAGATTAATTGAGGTCGGGCGCCTTCCGGTGTTCGCCGAGTTGAGTTTTCGAAGATGAACGAACCCGAGTGTTCACTTGGCAGGAAAACGGTGCTCGGCCGGCTGCTCCGTTATACCGAGCAGCAGTGGATTCGTTGTCTCCTGCTTTTGGGCTTTGGGGTCGCCGCCCGTTTCCCTGCCCTCCAGGGGCAATGGATCTGGGACGATAATTCCCTCGTCCGAGACAATCCCTTAATCAGGAGCCCGCTCCTGATTCTGGAAAGCTTCCGCCATTTTCTTTCCTCGGAATCCGCGCACTATCGGCCAATCCAGACCATTTCGTATTCGTTCGATTATCTTGTCTGGAACGCAGACATCTACGGGTATCACCTGTCCAATCTCTTCTGGCATGTCGGCAGCGGGATTCTGCTTTATTTCTTGCTGCTAAGGTTGCTCGAGCCATTCCAGAAACGTTGGTCTGAGCGGGAAACGGGCGCCGGGATACCCGATGAAAGCAGGTTCTTATCGGCCGCCGCTTTCCTCGTTGCGTTGCTTTGGATTGTTCATCCCGTGCATAGCGCAGCGGTCGACTACATTTCCGGTCGGGCGGATAGCCTGGCTTTCTTCTTCGCCTGCAGCGCCTGGCTACTTTTCCTGCGTGCCCGGAGCGCTCGATCTTTTTCATTTCGCGCCCTAGGCAACATCACGGCCGCCCTCCTGGCTTTCGTCGCGCTTTGCTCCCGGGAAAGCGCTTGCATTTGGATGCTGCTCTTTCTTTTTCATCTGTTCGCTTTCGACCGATTCTCCACCCGGGGCGCCAAGGCTCTTGTTCTGGCAATCTGTCTTGGACTCGTGGCGGCCTATGCAGGTTTGCGGCAGTTGCCCTCAAGGAATTCTTCCAGTCCGGCGGGTGCGATCGATTCGCCAACGCCGGGCCGCGCTTTGCTGATGGTCCGTGCGCTAGGTGATTATGGGCGACTCATGCTGGTTCCTTCGAATCTCCATGTGGAACGCACGCTTCTCTCGCCCGCGGACATCGGGCCGAGTGAAGGTTGGCGGCAAGCCATTCAAAGGGAATATCTGTCGCTGATTGGGATCCTGACGGCTACCGCCCTGTTGTATGGCGCCTTGCGTAAAGGAAAGGCGCAAGGCATCCGCGCGCTCGGGGCCATCTGGTTTGTGCTCGCCTTCCTGCCCATCTCAAACCTCTTCGAGCTTAACGCGACCGTTGCGGAGCATTGGCTTTACTTGCCGAGCGTTGGTTTCCTCCTCTTCATCCTGGGCTGCTGTCCGGAATTGCCGGCGCGGGGGCGACAAATCCTGCTGGGCACCGCCTGTGCGGCGGTTCTGGCGTTGAGCGCTCGCAGCTTCGTCCGAAGCGGCGATTGGATGAGCCCGGAAATCTTTTATCGTCATTCTTTGCGCGCGGGCTCGGCGAAAACCCGCATGGCTTTGAATCTCGGCCAGATCTATGCAGGCCGCGGAGACTACGCAAAGGCCGAACCTCTCCTTCGGAAAGTCGTCGAGATGAGCCCTAATTACCCGATGGGCTGGAATGCGCTCGGGCACCTGCTCGTCAGCGAGGGGAAACAAAAAGAAGCAGAGGAAATCTTTGCTCGCGCGATCGCGCTGGGCCAGCGCGCGGGGCATGATCAACCACGAACCTGGATCGCGGCGCTGAATGTCGCTTCCATGCATTACAGCCAGAAGGACGTCCCGGATGCGCTCATGGTTCTGGACAAAGCTCGCGCCGATTACCCCGGCACCTGGGCCTTGATTAGTTTTGAAGCCGAGATGTTGAGGGAATCGAATGCTCCGGACGCTGCGCTGCCGTTCGTTAAGGAGTTCGCGGATGCGAATTGGTGGCATGCGGGCGCCTTCCTTGCCCTTGGCCAACTGTACGCGGACAAGGGCGACGTCGAAAAAGCAGAAGCAGCGTTTCGGCACGCGAGCCGGCTGGATGTTCACGACGTGGAATCGCTCAATCGAATCGCGCTCCTGGACGTGCGGCAAAACCGTCTCCAGGATGCGTACGAAGTTCAGCAGCGCGCTATTTCGCGCCAGCCCGACCATCCGCGGCAATACCTCCTGCTCTCCGATATTCTCGAAAGGATGGGCCGGACGGATGAGGCGCGGGCCGCGCTTGCCCAGGTCCACCTTCTCCAGGCGATTGCTCAATCCCAGCCCGCCGCCCAAAGCACCCTCGAGCCGAACTAGAGTTGGCGAGATTCGCGGTCCCGCTCCGGCATGATAATTTGCCGGCCATGGAAATCATCGTGCTCGGTGCCGGCGCCATCGGCAGCTTGTATGGAGCAAAGCTCGCCGCCTCCAACGACGTCACTTTGGTTGGGCGCGCCGATCATGTGGCCGCGGTAAATGAGCATGGACTGAGGATAGAAGGCATCGAGCCGCAGATCGTGCGAATTCGCGCCGCGACGGCGATCGATCAAATAGGCGCTAATGCGTTGATTCTCTTAACCACAAAAGTCCCGGACAGCTCCGCAGCGCTCTCGCCGATTGCGCCGCTCGTCCACGACGACACCACGATTCTCTGTCTCCAGAACGGCCTCGGCAGCGAGGAGATTGCGCGGGCGGCCTTGGGGGATCGCGGAACGGTGTTGCGCGGCTTTACGCAACTGGGCGCGATTTTCACAGGGCCTGGCGTGATCCACTACATGGCTCCCGGTTACACCCTCATCGAGCAGCATCCCCGAAGCGACGCCGTGGCCAGTGCGCTCAACGCCGCGGGCCTCGATTGCCGGATCTCACCGGACATCGCTCGCGACATCTGGTACAAGCTCGTTTTGAACTGCGTGGTTAACCCGATCACGGCCGTGCTGGGCTGCGAAGTAGGCGGAATTGCCAACCCAGGGCTCGATCGGCTGAAACAACTCGTGATCGACGAGTGCCTCGCTGTCGCGGCGACTCAAGGACTGACCTTCGACGTTAATTTCCTGCGAGAAATCGCGGAGATCTTCGGGTCATCGCGCAACATCGCGTCGATGCTGCAGGATCTGCGGCGCGGCCACCCCACGGAAATCGATTACATGAACGGCGCGGTTGCCGCCCTGGGGGCAAGGCATGGCGTGCCGTGCCCCGTCAATGCAGCCCTCACCTCCATCATCAAGAAAATGGAAGCAAACCCGCGCTCATTGCTCCCAGAGAAAGTGCTCGAGGCGAAGCCGGCTTAACCGCGATTTCGCTTCGTCGCTGCGCGCACCGCCAGCGGAGGCGAGCTTTTGGTAAACGACCGCGGCCGGTTCCCAGTGCGACTCATCCTCCAGCAAACGCGCCGCGTTGAAGCCGGCCTTGTAATACCAAAAAAATTCGCGCTGTGGGCGATCCGGACGCGTTTCGTTTTCGATGATTTTGTAAAAGGTGGCGAGCGCATTTTCCCGGTCGCCGAGTTTCTCCAGGCAAATGCCTTTCTTGAACAGGGCCTGATTACGCCAATGCGGCGGAGCGTCTTTCTGGGCGGCGAGCTGGTCGTAAACGTCGATCGCGCGCTTGTAGTTTTCGTGATCGGCCTCGCCTGATTCGTAGAAGATGTCGCCCCGGCCGCAGAGCGCTTCCCGTTTCTCCTCGGGTTTCGCGTTCCCCTGCAAAACTTCCCCGTAAAGGGTGGCGGCATCCTGGGGCTTATCCAGTTTGCGCTCTATCACCGCCTGTTCGTTCCGCGCGGCCCATTTCAGTTCGCCGTTCTTTTTCACAACCTCGTCAAAAAGAACCAGAGCGCGATCGAGCGATTGGGCGGCCATGCTCTGGATAGCGGATTTCGCGGCGAAAAACAGGGCCCTTTCCGTAAACGCGCCACCCGGATTTTCCTGGGCCAGGGTTTGAAACTGCGTCTGGGCATTCGGAAAATCCTGCTGACGGTAATAGGTCTCGGCCAATTTCATCCGGACGTCGGGAACGAAATGTGAGTTCGGATATTTTCGGAGGAACTCGCCCGCGGCACCGATGACCTTCGCCGGGTCCTGGTTTGGCCCGGCGTCTTCAATCCAGATGGCAAGATAATCCGCTCGTTCGGACGTGCTGGGGCTTGGCTCACTCTTTTGGGCACGCGCCAGGTGTTTCCGGGCCTCGTCGACCCGCGGGGGAGCGCCATGAAATGCCAGCTCGGCCAGGGCCAGCGATGCTTCCGCCGCGCGTTTGTGCCGCGGAAAGTCTTTCAGAAAAGCCTCCAGCGTTGCCGTGGCTTTCTTGTTTCCCTGCGCCGCCTGGGTAAGGCCTTCCTCGAGCAGGAGATCGCCCCGCGTTTCCGCGTCTCCGCCGTTTTGGGACAACTCCTGCGCGACCGTGTCGAACCGGCCATCATCTCCTAATTGGAGCCAGGCCAGCGAGGCATTGAAGAGCGAATCACGCGCCAGTAACGGCGAGGCGTGGGCCACCTGCTCGAATGTTCGTGCCGCTGCCTCGAAGTGTTTGGCGTAATACTGGGCGTGCCCCTGGAGCTGGGTGATTCGATCCAGCCAGTCCGGCGCCGGCCGGAGCGCTATCGCGTCGTTTAGAATTGCCAGTGCTTCGTCAAACCGGTGGTCTTCGATTTTCAATTGGGCGTATTCAAACAAGCCTTCAGCCATGGCCGGTAAGGGCGCGCGTTCATCGCGGAGCTTCTCGAAGGCTCGCAAGGCACCTTCATGGCGCCCGGCCCGTCCCTCGCTGCGAGCGAGATACCATTGCGCCAGGGCTCTCCGTGGTTGAACGGGATCGCTCGCCCATCGGCTCAGCTCCTGGCTCGAAGGCTGCCGTTCGGCGCGATACAGCTCATCGAGTTTTTCAAACACGGTCGGTAATGCCGGATCGGCTGGATGATGCTCGACAAAATCTTCGAGAGCATCGTCTCCAGCTTCTGGCGTTTCCCGGCGCAGGTTCGAATCCGCGATGGCACAGAGGGTTGCGATCAGCACTTCGCGGCTCGTTCCCTCGGGACTTCGAAGGATCGTTTGGAAAAGCTCGATCGCTCTTTCGTGGTGATCGAGTTGAGCCTCGATCCGCCCCTGCAGATAGCGTTTCTCCTTTTTCCCCGAAAGCGCGACTGGTCTTGTCTTATCGAGCAACCGGCGCGCGCCGGCAGCGTCTTGTTTTTCGAGCAGCAATTCGACCGAACGCAGCTGCGCCCGGCTGTTCCATTGTGGATTGGAAAAAAGATTGCCAAATAATTGCAACGCCTCGTCCGGGCGATGCAATGCCCGGAGGGCCTCCGCCTGTCCAAAGAGGGCCATTGCCTGAAGAGATGATGCGGATTGGGCGGCCACTCGCTGATACAGCGGGAGAGCCTCCGTCCAGCGCTGCAGACTGGCCAGGGCCTGCGCACGCCAGAGCGCAACTGCCACGAGATCCTGCAAACTTGGATCCTCCAGGATTTGCAAAGCCTTTTCGGCCTCGCCGGCTGCGAGCAATGCTTCGCCCAATCTTACCGTGACCGTTTTCCTGTCGGCAGGAGAGAGCTCGCCTTCCAGAACTTCACGCAGCCGAAGGACCGCCACCTGCGGCACCCCTTCGTCCAAAGGCTGGACGGCGTCGGCGAGGTCTGCCGGCTCGCCCTTCGCAAATGGAGCCAGCAGCAAACTGACCGCGAAGACCGCGCCCAGCATGCTCTGTCGTTCGGTCCTGGAACTCTTCCTCATCTTTTAAGCAACGGTTTCAAATATCGCCCCGTGTAACTTCCGCCCGTCTCCGCGATCTTCTCCGGCGTCCCCGTCCCGACGATTTCACCTCCGTGATCGCCGCCCTCTGGTCCGAGGTCAATAATCCAATCGGCGCATTTGATCATCTCGAGATTGTGTTCGATCACCACCAGGGTATTGCCGGCGTCCCTCAGTTTCATCAAGACCTGGAGCAATTTTTCGATATCCGCGAAATGGAGACCGGTGGTGGGCTCATCGAGAATGTAGATGGTTCGCCCGGTTGCGCGTTTCGCGAGCTCGGTCGCGAGCTTGACCCGCTGCGCTTCCCCGCCCGAGAGCGTCGTTGCCGCCTGTCCGAGCCGGAGGTATCCGAGACCCACGTCCAGCAATGCCACCAGTCGATCGGACACCGAGGGGACATTCCGGAAAAAGCGTGCGGCTTCATCCACCGTCAGGTCGAGCACGTCCGCGATATTTTTCCCCTTAAAGGTGATTTCGAGCGTCTCGCGATTGTAACGCTGGCCGCGACAGACCTCGCATTCGACGTAAACATCCGGCAAAAAATGCATCTCAATCTTGATTAATCCCCCGCCTTCACAATTCTCGCATCGTCCGCCTTTGACATTGAAGCTGAACCGGCCGGCATCGTATCCGCGGACGCGGGCCGCCGGCAGCTGGCTGAACAATTCGCGGATCGGGGTGAATGCTCCGGTGTAGGTGATTGGGTTGGAACGGGGCGTTCGTCCGATCGCGCTTTGGTCGATCACGATCGCCTTATCGAGCTGGTCCAGGCCCCGCAGGGCGGCATATTTCCCCGGTTTGTCCTTGGAGTTGTAGAAGTGCCGGAAGAGCGCGCGCCGCAGAATATCGTCCACCAGGGTTGATTTGCCGCTTCCGGATACGCCCGTCACGCAGGTCAGTAGTCCGATCGGGAAAGAGGCAGTGACGTTTTTCAAATTATTCTCCGCCGCGCCGGCGACCGTCAGCCAGCCATCGCCGACCTGGGTAGAGCGCGGTTTCGTGCGCTCTCGAGGCACGGCGATTCGAGCCCGGCCCGAAAGGTAGTCGGCCGTTGGTGAATTCTTCGCGGTCAGGACTTCGGCCAACGTTCCCTGCGCCACGATCTCGCCCCCGCGCGGCCCGGCGCCCGGCCCGAGATCGAGAATGTGATCAGCCGCCCGGATCGTCTCTTCGTCGTGCTCCACCACGATGACCGAATTGCCGAGATCGCGCAGCCGGCAAAGGGTCGTGAGCAGCCGCGCATTGTCGCGTTGATGCAATCCGATGCTCGGCTCGTCCAGGACATATAGGACTCCGGCCAAGCCCGAGCCGATCTGTGTCGCCAGCCGGATCCTTTGCGCTTCGCCGCCGGAAAGCGTTCCGCTTTCCCGATTGAGCGAAAGATAATTCAGTCCCACTTCGACGAGAAATTGAAGCCGCGAATCGATCTCGCGGACGACGTCGATCACGATCTGTCGCTGTTGGTCCGTCAACGCGAGCTTCCGGATGTATTCCGCGGCCTGTTCGATCGTCAGCTCGCTGAATTGGTGGATGTTCAACTCGCGCCCGACTGAATCCTTGATCGTGACGGCAAGAATTTCCGGCTTCAGTCGGGCCCCGTGGCAGGTCTGGCAGGGGACCCGGGTCATGAACGCGCGAATCCGATTTCGGGTGAACTCGCTCTCCGTCTCCGCATACAGCCGCTCCATTTGAGGCACGAGGCCTTCGAAGGGCCGCGCGGTTTTCGGCGATTTCCCATTGCCGCCGACGTTGATTTGGATCGGCTCGTCGCCGGTCCCGAAGTAGAGCGCGTTCTTAAAACTATCCGGCAACTCCGCGAACGGGATCGTCTCGTCGACGCGGAAATGCTTCACGAGCGCGCTCTGCAGGTTGCGATAGTACACCAGCATCGGCTTCGTTCCGCGACGCCACGGCGTGATTGCTCCTTCCTTCAACGATTTTTCCGGGTCCGACATCAGCTCGGCATCGGGGACCAGCTGCGTTCCGAGCCCATGGCAAGCCGGACACGCGCCCAGATGACTGTTGAACGAAAAATGTTTCGGGGTCAGCTCGCCGAGCGAATAGTTGCTGTCCGCATTTCCGTAATCCGTCGTGTATCGAACGGTTTCCCATTCCCCCGTTTGAGTGTCGGATTGTCGTAAAACCACAATCCGGTTCCCGCCCCATCGCAGCGCCGTCTCCACGGAATCGGCCAACCGCGTCCGCACTCCTTCTCGAATCACCAGCCGGTCCACCACCGCTTCGATGGTGTGCCGGTCCGTCTTCTTGAGCCGAATCGGCTCTGGTCCTCCCAGTTCCGCGATTTCGCCATCAATCCGCATCCGGACAAACCCTTCCCGTTTTACCTTCTCGATTACATCCCGGAATTCTCCCTTTTGGTCTTGAATGAGAGGTGCCAGCAAAATGACCTTCGTCTCCGCGGGAGCGGCGAGGATCTGATCCACGATTTGCTGCGGGGTTTGCCGGTGAATCGCCTGGCCGGTTACCGGATCGTGCGGCTGGCCGACGGCCGAAAAAAGGACCCGGAGATAATCGAAAATTTCCGTCGTGGTCGCGATGGTCGAACGCGGATTGGCCCCGGCGCTCCTTTGCTCGATCGCGATCGCCGGCGAGAGCCCTTCGATAAAATCGACGTCCGGCTTCTCCATCTGGTCGAGAAATTGCCGGGCATAGGCCGAGAGGCTTTCCACATAGCGGCGTTGTCCTTCGGCATAAAGGGTATCGAAGGCCAGGGAAGACTTCCCCGACCCGCTTAAACCGGTGATGACGACCAGCTTTTCCCTAGGTATTTCGACGTAGAGATTCTTGAGATTGTGCTGGCGTGCACCGCTTATCTTGATAGTTTGCGCAGCCATCGGACGCCAAATGTCGAACCTGTCAGTTAAGCACAACCGTCCCCTTTCTCTAGCCAAATCGCCCCGATCATGAGTGAACCCGCGCGCAGCATTTCCCACGAAGAACTCGTCGAGTTGCAGAAAAAATTCAGCGAGATCAAACACGCCATTAACAACGCCCTCGCCGTGATGATGGCGCTTTCCGAGATGTCACAACGCCGCCCTGATTACTCGGAGAAGCTGGCGAGCACGGTGCTGACCAAGGCGCCGCAAATTGTCTCAAGCCTGCAGGAATTCACCCAGGCGTTGAATGAAAAAGCCGGCCCGAAGCCGGAAATCGTCCCGTAGCCCTTGGCAGCTGGAGGTGCGGATCGCTAGGGCGGGGGTCGAAGCGAGTCGACGATTTGGTTGAATCGCGCATGGTCGCGGAGCTTATCCCATCTCGGGTTGAGCGCGAGATCACCGTAGGATGGGCCGGCGGGTATTTTTGTTACTGCCTCCAACTGTTCGATGGCCAGATCACTCTCTCCCGTCCAGGCATAAACGACGGCCAGATTCGTCGCCCACATCGGTCCTTCCATTGCGTCTTTTTCCACGGGACGAAGAGCGAGTGCTTGTTTCGCTTCTCGAATCGCCTCCTCCTTGCGGCCGAGAGCGGCATCAATCCGTGCAATGGCGCTGAGACGGGCAGGATCCTCGGGTTCTTTTTCGACCGCGGCCTGAAAGAGCTCGCGAGCACTGGTGAATGCTGTCCGGGCCTGCTCACTGTCTTGTTGGGCGTGGGAAATTAAGGCCTCGAACCAGACCTTGGGACAATAGGGTCCTTTCAACGAATCCGGAACGTTCGGCGCGCCCTCCGAGATGAAGCGCCTGGCCCCATCGTAGTCACGCAGATATAACGCTGCCGTGAAGCGATAGTAGGTCCCGTACGGGGTAGCGCTCGTACCTGGCGGACCGTATTCGAAGAACGGAAGGACACTCCTCGGGGTGCCGCGAGCGAAGTAGCAATCCGCGAGCTTGGCGTAAATAACGAGGGCGTCTTGAGGAATCGTCGAAAGAGCGCCCTTTAAGAGCTGTTCCATTTCCTTGTAGAGCCGCAGTTCCAAATACGTATCCGCCAAGGCTCGGGTGATTTCCCCATTGCGGGGGTCGAGGTCGTTTGCCCGCCGCAGATCCCGGAGCGCGGCGGCCCAGCGGTTCTGCCGTCGCTCGATCAAACCCGCCAGCGTAAGAACCTCGGTGTCGTTAGGTAAGAGATGGCGGGCCAGCTCGAGTTCGCCGCGGGCGGAGTCATATCCCCTGTAAGCAATGTAATGGTAGCGCGCGAGGGCTAGATGCGTTTCCCCGAGATCAGGTCCCAGGCGGACGGCCGAATCCACGGCGTGCTTCGCCAGAGCGAGCCGCGTGGGAGTATGGTCCAAATCATTCCAATATAAATTTTCATGGGCGCGGGCAAGGTGGCAATAGGCCAGCACAAATGAAGGGTCCCGCTCGGTAGCTTCATTGAGGAGATCGACAGCTTTCTTTATGTTCGCGGCTGCGTCCTTCGAGCCAATCGCTCCCGCGATAAGTCCCATCGCGCCCATGTACAAATCGTAGGCCGCTACATTGATCGTCGGGCGTTTTGTCAGCGTCGCCTTTTCGGTGGGGGAAAGTTTCGCCCGCAGTTGGTCTGCTATGGCCTGCGATAATTCCGCCTGGGCGTCGAACACGTCCGCGATATCGCGATCGTATTGCTCCGCCCACAGTTGAGTGCCGGTTTGCGCATCGGTTAAGTGAGCGCTGATCCGGACATGTCCATTAACTCGGCGGACGCTCCCCTCGAGGACGTGCCGCACTCCCAACGCGCGGGCAATCTCATTGAGCTTGCGGGACGGGCCCGGCTTGTAATCGCGCACACTTCTGCGGCTAATCACTTTTAGGTCCGCTACAGTCGCGAGCCTGGTCAGAATATCGTCGTGAATGCCGGCGGCGAAAAATACATCGTCCGGAGCGGAGCTAAGGTTTTCGAAGGGAAGCACTGCCAGGCTTTTTTCCGGGGGTGGAATTTCAGGCGGAGTAAAGGCATCTTGGCGGATCACCAATCCGGCGACCGCTCCGATGAGGAGCAGACACGCGCTTGCTGCCGTAGCCAGCAGCGGATTGCGCCGCGACCAGCGCCAAATGCGGGCAGGAGCGAGGACCGGCCGGGCGAGAATCGGCCGGCCAGCCAGCCAGCGTTCGAGGTCGTCTGCCAGGTTGCCGGCGGACTCATAACGCGCCCTTGGATCGCGCTCCAGGCAATGCGCGACGATGGTCTCCAAGTCTCGATCGAGCGACGGCGCCAGCGAGCGTAATCGGGGTGCGTCCGTGGCTCCGGCTTGCCGAATGACCGAGATGGCATTTTCTCCTACGAAGGGTGGTCGGCGCACGAGGAGGAAGAACAGGAGCGCGCCCAGACTGTAAATATCCGCCGCTGGCGTTAACCTGGCGGCGGCGCCTTCGACCTGTTCGGGCGCGATGAAACCGGGCGTCCCAAAGGCGGTGAGTGTCCGGGTGAGGTCGCTGCATCCATCCAGCCATTTCGCCAGGCCGAAATCGCTGATCATCGGTTCCCCTCGTGCATCGAGGAGGATGTTGCCCGGTTGGAGATCGCGATGAAGAATCCCGCGATGGTGAGCGTGCTCAAGCGCGCGCGCTACCCTGGCCATCAGTTGGACACACTCCCTCGGTTTGGAGGAAAGGGCGGGCGCCGCGGCCCGCAAGCTCCCACCTACGGCCAGTTTCATGCTGAAGAAGGGAACGCCTTCATCGCTCTCACTCACCTCGTAGATTGGAAGAATATTCGGATGATCGAGGCTGGCGGCTGTTTCCGCTTCGCGACGAAAGCGGACGAGCGTCTCATGCGACTCCGCTTCGTAACTCAGCATGCGTTTCACCGCCACGATGCGCCGGGAGTGCCGCTGTTTTGCCCGATAAATCACGCCCATGCCGCCGCGGCCGATCTCTTCCAGAATCTCGTAATTGCCCAGACGCCATTCCTTGTCCGGCAGGTCCACTTCCGCGAGCACGCTTTCGAAGACCTCGCTGGAGGCTTCGCCCTTCGCTGCCAATCCTTCCAGCAGTAGACAACTGAGACAGGTTCCTTGATCCAGCCGGGTGTCAGCGCCGCATCGGTCGCAAATTGCGGGATGTTCCGCCGTGCTCTTGCCCGGCGCGGAGTCGCCAAGCAGATTCTTCATCAAGGTTGTTCCATTCCGGCGGCGAGCGCCGCGCAGAGGTACCGAATCTCGGCATCCACGTCGGCAGGATTTGCGACCGTATGAGCGACCTCATCGCGGAGGAGCCATCGGTAACGCTCGCGAAGATTGTGCAGTTGTTTTTTGATCGCGCTCTCAGCCACTCCCAGGCTTGCCGCGAGATCGGCATAAGACACATCAGTGCGCTCAGCCGTCAAATGGCTGCTCAATGCGTCGAAAAGACGGCGACGACCCTTCGCTTCGCATTCCTCGCCCAGCCGTCGCAGGGCGTGCTCCACCACCGTCGCGGCCCAGCGAAGGTCGAACAGTCTTTCCGCGGGCAAGGTCTCTAGCGTTTGAGGAGGAATGGACAACCGGGAAGGAGCTTCTACCATCCACTCATCCCACGAAATAAACTGAACGTCCCCACCCCGCTTGAGCGCCTGCTTTTTCTCCCGCGCATGATTCAGCGAATTCTGAAGCGACTTGAGAAGGAACGACCTGAAACGGCCGCGGCTTTCGTCCGCGTGCTGGAGCCAGTCGGTTTCCAGGATCATTAGGAAGAAGTCCTGCGTCAGGTCCTGCGCGTCCTGCGGAGAATATCCTCCGCGGCAAACAAAGGAGAAAACAGGTCGCCAATAGATCCGGCAAAGCTCGGCCAGCGCCGCCTGCGTCTTGGCGGAGTCACCATTCGAATTCACGCCCGAAAGGATCAGGCTCCAGCGCGTGGTAAGGAAGATGCGCGGCTCTTCCGAGTTCTTTGATCTTGGAGGGGCGGTGTTCAACCGGGGGATCGTAGTCATTTTTCCGCCGTTCGACAAGCGTAGAAAACAAGCCGCCGCCGCTGGGCCGGTCTCTCGAAAACCTGCGCGGCGAAATAGGCCGGAACTTCCCGATCCGGTTCCGCTAGTAACTGCCGAACAGCAATCCACGAACCCCAAAACCCATCCTTATGAAAACCAACCCGTCCACTCGATTCCCGAAAACAACTCGCCCTAGAACGAATCATCAAAACTTCGCAGCGCTGCGGAGGTTTCGCGGCGTCCTCTTTCTTCTGCTTCTGGCCGCACTTCTCGCTCTCACGGGAGCGTCCAGCCTTGCGGCTGCGACTTGGAATGCCAACCAGGTCCTACATGGCGGTAATGTTTCCTCGTCGTCCGGAGTACCCTGGGACTACGATATTCAACCCTCTCCGCTCCCGCCGAATCCGATTACCATCGGATCGCTCGGTCACATAGCGTATGGCATTCAGGACCCGGCCGGAAACACCACTCCGGTATCGCTCACCATAACAACGCCGGCCGGATTTCATGTTACTGGAGGGTTCTGTGTCAGGTTCTTCGGGCCCTCGAATCCACCGAATAACCCCACTAACCTTGGTTCAGGCTGCAATCTCACGCCCGGCGCGTCGGTCCATAATATCGCCGTTGGCGTTTTAAACAAGAACGACAAGGTGATCGTCATCATCAATGGATATTTCGATCAAGCCGGCTCGCAAGCGGCGACATTTGCTCCCAGCGGGCCCGGCACCCAGCCCCAAAACTTAAACTGGAGTGTTTACGCGTCGAACCTCCCGGTCGACATAACGCTTACTAAGGAAGAGAAACCGAAGACAACGGGGACATTTGGCTCGTCGGCCACCGTCCCGATTTGGCCGACCGCCGGTACGGTTACCTACAAACTTAAAGTAAAGAATCAATCCACCCCGGATCTAATGTATCATACAACGGATGTCTATCTCGGCCAGTTGCTCCGCCTTAACGACACCGTCAGCACTCCGGGGGGAGTGCAAGACGTGAATCTCGGCATCAATATTAGTAACTTTCAGTGCACGAAATCGACTGGCTCGGTCGACTGTCCAGGGGCTATCTCGGACTCATTTGGGCTGGGCTATAATCAACCTCACAATTTGCCGATGATAACTTATCCCGCGCTTTCTCCCGGATTACTTCCGGCTGGCGAATGGTTCGAGATCACATTCGACGCGACGATCACGAATGGCTCCCAGTGCTCGGCCAATAATAATAACAAATTGCTGAACCAGGCGTTCCTGACTTTCTCCAATGGAACAACAACTGTCCAGGATACCAACGCGTCGAATAATACGTCGGGCATTGCCACCACCTATTTGCAGTTACCCGGGCTTCCGACCACGTGCGCCCCAATAGGCACGGTTAATGTCAGCAAAACCGTCCAGACCGTCGGCTCCTGGACCTCAGGTACGCCTTTCATCTACGCGATTACGGTAACCAATCCTTCGAATTCAACCCTTGCCGGACTGACCTTAACGGATTGGGTCGGGAATAATGGAACCCCCCCGTTCACAGCGACTCCCAACAACATCGCATGTGCCCCGGCCGTCAGTTGCGGGGCGCCGACGACTTACACGCCGGTCGTGAGCTCCGGAAGCTCGGGCACGCTGTTCTCGATGCCACTTACGCTTGGGCCTAACGCCTCGGTAACAATCAAGTATAAAGTGCAGTACTCCGCGGCCTGCGCCAGCACATCCACGGCGGGTGCCATTTGGAACTACGCCTACGTCGGCGGTCCTGCTACCGGAAGCGCCTACGTGTCGAACGCGATGCCGTCGCTTCCCATTTGCCAACTCCAGGTAACGAAGGTGGAAAACCCGGTTTCGCCACCGATAGCGTCTTATCCGGCGACCCTTAAGTACGTCTTAACGTATAAGAACAATTCCTCGGGGCCGATTACGGTCCGGACGCTGATTGACGCCATGTCACTGGATTCTCCGCTCTACGCCACCTCCATGGATATCACCTATTCCTACACCTGTGCCAACAATGGCGTAAGCAATGTTACGTCCCCGCTGAGTTATACCTCGCCCTCCTCGGGGCCTAATATCCAGCCGAGAAATCCTCTCTGGTCGGGCACGAGGTTAATTGATTTCTCCAATCCGACAGGGATGGTTTTCTCGGCCGGTGCCAGCCTGACCTTTAACCTTACTGTAACTCTGAATCAGCCGCCGACCGGCGACGCTCTGTGTCAGAATTCCGGCATCACCAATGTGGTCAATACCGCATTCATGGACCCGAGTTATCCCTACAATACGAATCTGTCTCAGGTGCCGGCGTTCTTTGCCAAGGTGACGAAGGCGCTGCCCAAATGCGTTTCTATCGTGGTCGGGAAGAGCGGCCCCACGACCGCTTACGGCGGCGGCCCCGTTACGTTCACCCTGACGGTGAAAAACGCCGGGAGCGACACGAGTCCAGCGGGGATGAAATTAATCGATACCATGAGCAGTTTTGTGAGTCCGTTTGCTAATCCATTCAGCATCACCGGAGCCGGAGGATCGGGAGGTTTCACCGGAAATGTGCTGAACTTCACCCTCGCCGCAATCCCAGGGGGCGGTACAACCTCGTTCCAAGTTAGCGCTACCGCGCCGGTGGTGACTCAGCCCACGCCGCTTTGCAACACCGCTGACGTGCGGATCGCTCCTGGCGGCACGACCCCGTCCTATCTCCCGCCACTCACCTTCTTCGAAGGAAACCAGACAGCGCTGACAACGGCGCAAGCCTGCATTCAAATTGTGCCGCCGCCGCCGCCGACCCTCGTTAAGAAATTCTCGCCGGCCGTCATCTCTCTTGGTCAACCCGTGGACGTCGTGTTCACCTTGACGAATGCAGCCGGCTCGCCAGCGCAGACCGGGCTGAGTTTTGCCGATGCGTTGCCGAATCCTCCTTTCCCCTCACCGGGGACCACTGGAACCGTTACGAACACGTGCGGGGGCACTGCCAACGTTAACTTCAATGTCGTCGGCCTGCACAATGGTGCACTCCCTGCCGGCCCGTCCAGCTGCACGGTGACCTATCATATGTCCCCGCCCACCAAGTGCGGCATTTTCCATAACACCGCCGAGAATATTCATGAGCCCCATGGCCTCGACTTTAGCCATCTCAGCGCCGACCTCGAAGTGAAGTGTAAGCCCACGATGGAGAAGAGCTTTAGTCCCGCGGTTATCAATCTCGGGCAACCGGTCAACGTTGTCATCACGCTCACCAATCCGCCTTCCAGCCCGGCCCAGACCGGCCTCGTCTTTTTTGACAACTTACCCTCGCCTCCCTTCACCGGCGGGGCGGTCGTAAGCAATACCTGTGGCGGAAGCGCAAACGTCAGCACGACAGGGACCATTTCCCTGACGGGTGGCTCTCTGCCCCCAGGTCCCTCGAGTTGTAGCGTGACCTATACTATGAAACCGCCCACCAAGTGCGGGAGTTTTCAGAACACTGCGCACAATATCGAAAAATCGAACCTCGATTTCTCTCACCTCGCAGCGAACCTCAACGTGAAATGCGAGGAACCCGTCAAGGGCGAGATCAGGAAGGTAGCCGTGGGGGTGCCGGCGAACTATGCGGGACAGTTCAAGTTCAATGTCAGTTGTTCGCCGCCGGGAAGTGGCCCGGTGACGAGCGTGGACACAGTTTCATTTGCCATCTCCGATCCTCTCCAATCCTACAAGGGCGGCACGAAGGCGAAGATTAAGACGGTGGGGTTTGGGCCCTTTCCTCCCGGAACCATCTGCACGGTCACCGAGGTCCCGCCGACGCCTCCAGGGCATTGCGCTTGGTTGGCTCCCGTGGTTAGCCCCGCGAATGGAAACGTCACCCTGACGGCTCCCGGTCCGGTGACGGTAACCGTGCTCAACCAATTGAGCTGCGGCACGGGCGGCGGAACCGTCTTTGACGGCGCCGGTCCATCGACAACTTTGCCTGATGCGTCGGTCTTCAGTACGCCGAGCCCGAGCCCGAGTCCGATCGTAACAGCTACACCGCCGAAAGACGCCCCGACACCGCCGAGACAGACGCCGACGCCATCGAAAGACTCGGCCACCTCGCCAAGGCCGCTCCCGACACGGGCGGCCAAGTCCGAAGTTGCCGCGCCCGCAATTAAAGGCGTGACTTCTTCCGCGAGCCCGACGCGGAACGGCCCGTTCCGCCCAAGTCCTACTCCGACTCCGGCCCCTGGTCGTTAGCACGTTTTCTGACCGCCGCAGTTCCCGGGATGGCGAAGCCGGGGATCGCGGGGGTCAGGCGCCCCAATATGGGTCCCCGCTTAGCTGCCCCACCGTACGGAAGAGAGAGGCGCTACGGCTGGGCCCTGAAGAGAACTTAGCCTTTGGGCGAAGCTGCCGGAGACACTGAAGTCGAAGCCGATGGGGCGGCGCTCGGCCGCGCTGAAGGCGCAGGACTGGTCGCCGGCGGCGCCGGGCTAGTCGTGGGCGGGACAACTCCAGCCGGGGAACTAGCCGGCTTTACCGACGAAGAAGGGGCGATTCCTGCCGGTGTCGGGCTCGTCCCCACAGCGGAAGGAGTGGCGGTCGAAGAAGCATCGGGACTTGGCGTCGCGGTGGGTGTCGCCGAAGTTGTTGCTACCGGAGGCGGCAGATTCTTCTTCACCCGCTCAGTCAGGTTGCTGGGCGAACTGCTCTTCTGCGCGTAGAGAATTGAAAGGGCGAAACAGAGCAGGAAAAAAATGGCGGCAAACCAGCCCGTTATTTTGGTCAGCACATTGGTCGTTTGAGCGCCGAAAATGTTTTCCGTGACCCCACCGCCAAAAGCAGCCCCAAGTCCTTCGCTTTTGGGACGTTGCATCAGGATCACAAGGATCATCAATATCGCGACAAAGATGAAGATTCCGGTCAGGATGTTAATGGCAAGGTCCATTGGGACGGGCAATATGGCTGGTCAGAGCGATTTGTAAATGGCAGGCCGAGCTTTCCCGCGACGTTGCCTTTCCGGACTGGCTACGGCGCCTTGCGCGCTTCGGCCTTATGCGGTTTCCAAATCCGGTCGAGCTCGTCCAAACCCACTTCACCGAGCTTTTGTCCGCGGGCTCGCAACTCGTCTTCGACGCGGCTAAACCGCGCCACGAACTTGTCAGTCGCATTTTGCAGGGCCGTTTCCGCGTCGAGGTTGACCTTGCGCGCCAGATTCACCACGGCAAAGAGAAGATCGCCAATCTCACCCGCCACTGCCTCCGGATTGCCTGACCCAATTGCTTCCTTGGTCTCGCCCAGCTCTTCGTCAACCTTGGCGATAACGTCGGAAAGCTCCGCCCAGTCGAAATTAACTCGCGCCGCCTTCTTTTGAGCTTTTTGGGCGCGCATCAGCGCGGGCAGCTCGGCTGGCAGGTCGGCCAGATAATGACCCCCGCCCGGCTCCTTCTCTTCACGCTTGATCGAGTCCCACTGTTTGATCACGCCAGCCGAGTCGCGGACATCGGTGTCCCCGAAAACATGCGGATGCCGCCGGATCAACTTGGCGGTCACATCCCGGAGCACTTCCTCGATATTGAAACGGCCGGTTTCGTTCGCGATTTCCGAGTGCATGACCGCCAGCAGAATTAGATCTCCCAGTTCTTCGCGGAGATTTTGATCATCGCGAGCCCGCACTGCAGTCGCGACTTCGTACGCTTCCTCGATCAGGCCGGGAAGGAGCGATTCATTCGTCTGCTCGCGGTCCCACGGACAGCCCCCGGGAGCGCGGAGTTGGGCGACGATGTCGCAGAGACGACGAAAGTGATCGGGGACAGGTGACTGGTGAACAGACTCAGCCATTGCGGGCGTTTGGGACCTATTCACTGATCACCGGTGCCATTCACTTCTTTAGATCTTCCACAGCGACCGATGGGTGCGGAATTCCGAAACTTCGCCGGTCGTCTTTTTGCCGACGTAAATCGTGATCCCGATCACGCTCACCAGGGTGCCGACGAAGATGAAGGCGACCAGCCACGACGGGATATGGCCGACGCGCATCGCCCGGTAGAAAGCCGGCAGCCCATCCAGCGTCATCGAGGCGTGCAGGAAAATCTTTGTCACCCACGCGACCATGATGAGGATGAAAATGAAAACGTAATTCCGTTTCAGGCGTCGCCCCACCGCTTCGAGTTTCGAGATCTTGAACGAGGGCAGAATCAGATCTTCGCAGACCAGCTTTTTCCATTCGCCCTGAAGCATCTCGCGATTCTCCATCACCATGGGGACGAGAAAGTGCGCTTCCAGCATGCGGACCCGGGCCCGGAAGGCGTCGTAAAACCGGTAACGCCGCGCTTCGATCCAGAGCATTACCCAGACAATCGCCAGGTTGAAAAAGAAGATGATGTGAGGCACCTCGCGATTGGAAAACGCGATCGTGATAATGGCCGTGCTGCTGGTGATCGCCCAATTTGTCGTGATGTCGAGACGTTGTCGCCAGACCATGATCCGCCCCAGCTCGCCCCGATAGAAGTGGGACATCGCATTGACGTAGCCCGGGTCGTAGAGACTCTTCTGCCACGAGATCGTCGCTTCGTCCGTCGTCCCGCCGGGATTGTTTTGAGTTGCCACGAGTTAGTGAATAATTCGATAACTCGGATTGCTCCGTCAATCCAATCAATCGCTCAAGCGTTTTCCCAATGCCCGCGCTGCTCTCCGAAATTCTCGATCCCAAACAGGTCTCGCTGGAACTGCACGAAGCTACCGCCGCCGAGGCGATTCTCGAGATTGTGCAGCTTTTGCGCGACAACGGGCGCGTCAATGACTTCTACAAGCTGGCCGACGCTGTGATGGAACGCGAAGGCCGGACTTCCACCAACACCGGGGAAGGCATCGCGTTCCCCCACGCGCGCACAAATCTGGTGGATCGAATCGTTCTGGGCATTGGCCGGAGCACGCCCGGAATCCCGTTCGGCTATTCGAATGAGCCGGTGCATCTAATTTTTTTGATCGGTGTCCCGCAGCGAATGGTAACCGATTATCTTATCTGCGTGGGAGCGCTGGCCCGGGTCGTGAAAGACAAGGAGCGCCGCGCTGCCCTGATGGCCGCGACGACGCCCGAAGAGTTTGTCGAGCTGTTGCGGGCCGGGTCGCTCGAAGTGAAGTGAAGCCGGGAGGGCGCCTGCCGCGTCGGGCCCATTCAACGGCCTCCGAACGTTGCTTACTGCGGTTTTTTTAGGAGCCGATTTCTGGCCCGGTCGAGGGCTCGTCTTTCCGAAGCAGTCAGGCTGTTGATTCCTTGCTTCGATATCTTGTCCAGCACGGGGTCGATGGATTCGTGAATATTTTCCGGCTCGACGACACGGCGGGGTGCTGACCGCGGGACCACGTGGAATTTCGGCTTCGGTTGCCAGCGCGCTTTCAGGTTGTCCCACCAGACGAGCTCCGGGCCAACTCCGCGCAACCGAATGAAAAAGAACGCCGTCGCCACCGTAGTCCACAGAATGATGATGCTGGCCCAATCGTGATTTGCGAAAGCCGCCAGCGTGCCGATACCCGTCAGAATGAGCGCAATCCATTTGACCTGGATTCGGAGGAAAAACATTTCGACGTGCGGATAAATGGAAGCGAAGGCGATAAAAACGCCGAAATGGAGCGCGGCGGAGCCGGCCACGCCGAACCTTCCCCAAAGCCCCGCCAGGAGGAGAAACACCGTCGGGATCCAGAGAAGCAAGCCGTAAAGAATGAGGAACGCGCGCCGGCCGATAAAGCGCTCCACCTCCCGGCCAAACGCGAAAAGCATATACATTTCGACCACGAACCAAAGCAGCGCGTAGGCGGAGTAGGGCGCATGGACGAAAGCGTAGGTCACGATCTGCCAGACGCGTCCGTAGACCAGCACCTGAGCGCTGTCGAACATGGCCACGTTCAAGATAGAGCCACCGCCGAACGCGACCAGGAAGCAGGTCAGGACCATCAAGAGGACATGGACGCCGACGAGTAAAGTCGTGACGTCGACCGGATGACGCCCCACCCATGTCACCGGCTTGTAGTCATCCGAGGTGGTGACTCCAAACATGAGGCAACTAAATGCGCGCCCGCATGGCGCGCAAGCGATGTTCTAGTTTGGAGGCGGCCTGCCCTCAGGCCGTGGGGCGGCTCTCTAAAAGGGGGGGTATCAATCTTCGACGCTTGCGGCCACGGCCTGGGGGCAGGCCGTCTCCATCAGCGAAAATTTGCTTGGACAAGAGCCTGAAGCGGAGAAAATGACAATCCGGCTTGCGGCCTTTGCCTGTGACGCAAGGCGGGAACCATGGAAAATCTCGCGCCAGCCATTGCCCCGCCGGAAGGAATCGGAGCCTCCAAGCCGAGCAACCCGGCGGTGCTCGATTGGGTCCAGGAAGTCGCCCGGCTGACGGAGCCCGAAAACATTTTCTGGTGCGACGGGTCCGAAGAAGAAAATAGCTGGCTTCTCGAACAGGCGCAGCGCCAGGGCATTGTCCTCAAGCTGAACGAGCAAAAGAAGCCGCGCTCGTATTTGCATCGCTCTAATCCAAACGACGTGGCGCGCGTCGAGCAATTTACCCTCATCTGCACTCCCACCAGGGAGGAAGCGGGTCCGACAAATAACTGGGCGGCACCGGCGGAGACCTACACAAAATTGCACACCATGCTGGGCGGAGCGATGCGTGGCCGGACGATGTTCGTGGTGCCCTACATCATGGGACCGCCGGATTCGTCGCTCACCAAAGTCGGGTTCGAAATCACGGATTCCATTTATGTCGTCCTGAGTATGCGAATCATGACGCGGATGGGATCGGTCGCGGTGCGGCGACTCGGCGCGGATCCGAAGGCGGAATGGAATCGCGGCGTTCATTCTCTTCTCGACATAAATCCGGAGCGGCGGCTCATCTGTCATTTTCCGCAGGACAACACGATCATTTCGGTCGGTTCCGGTTATGGCGGCAACGTCTTATTGAGCAAGAAATGCCTCGCCCTTCGCATCGGTTCCTATCTGGCGAAGAAGCAGGGCTGGCTCGCCGAGCATATGCTGATCCTGGGGGTGGAAGCTCCGGACGGGCGCAAGCATTATGTCGCGGCGGCGTTCCCGAGCGCCTGCGGCAAAACGAATTTCGCGATGCTCATTCCGCCGCCGCATTTCAAGGGCTGGAAGGTGACGACGATCGGCGACGACATCGCCTGGATGCAGATCGGGAAGGATGGGCGGCTCTATGCGGTCAATCCGGAGAACGGCTACTTCGGCGTCGTGCCCGGGACGAGTTACAAATCGAATTCGAACGCGATGAAATCGATCGAGCGCGACACGCTTTATACCAACGTCGCGCTCACCGACGACGGCGATGTCTGGTGGGAAGGGAAGGACGGCGCGGTTCCCGATCATCTGATCGACTGGCGCGGGAATGATTGGACGCCTGCTTCAAAAGAGAAGGCCGCGCATGCGAACAGCCGGTTCGCGGTCCCGATGCGGAACAACCCGGCGCTCGATCCCGACGTGGAAAAAGGCGAGGGCGTTCCGATCAGCGCCATCATTTTTGGCGGACGGCGAAGCGACACGATGCCGCTGGTCTTCCAGGCGCGCGATTGGGAGCACGGGACCTACATCGGAGCCACGATGGCGTCTGAAATGACGGCGGCGGCCGTTGGTGGACTCGGCCAGGTCCGGCGCGATCCGATGGCGATGCTGCCCTTCTGCGGATACAACATGGGCCGGTATTTTCAGCACTGGCTCGAGATCGGGCCGCGCTTGAAAAATCCGCCGCTCATCTTTCACGTAAACTGGTTCCGCAAAGGCAGCGACGGAAAATTTATGTGGCCCGGATTCGGCGAAAACATGCGCGTCCTGAAATGGATCATCGACCGCTGCGAAGGCCAGGGTGGCGGCGCGGAAACGGAGATCGGCGTCATTCCGCGCCCGGAAGATCTCGATCTCGCGGAAATGGACATTACCCGCGAGACGATGCGAGAGCTCTTCTCTATCAAACCTGACGAGTGGAAGAACGAACTCGAAGGCCAGGCAAAATTTTTCGAGACGCTCAAACCCGACATGCCAGAGCGACTCCTGACCGAGCGGGAGAAGGTGGCGCAGCGGTTCGACGCGTAATTGGTCTACCAGTTCGCGGAACGCTTTTTTCCCCGTAGCGCCGGAGGGCGATTCTCTTAATTGAGGGCGTAGACTTCGACCAGGGCCACGCCGGTCGTGTTGTTAACCCCGCGCACAATTGCAGTGTAACTCGCATTTGCCGGCAGCGTCTCCACCATCGCGGATTCCAAGTCATTGGTCGGAGCCAGCGTGGTGGCCAGGATGTCCGCTTCCTGATCGCTGCGCCAATTATCATTCGACCGAAGCAAAGCACCATTTTGATCGCGCAATTCCAAGACCGGGTCTTCCAATTTCCCGGCTACCGGCAGGGAAGGACCGATCGCTCGCACAACCACCGTCTCTGGTGTCTGGCCACTCACGATCGTTCCCGCGATCATGACGTTGTCACCGGTCAGGACGAGTCCTCGCGTCGAGATATTGGCCAGCTTTGAATCGACTGTTCGGTCCAGGTCGTACGCTTCCACCAAGCCAATCCCAGTTCCGTTGTTCACGCCGCGAACGATGGCTGTGTAACCCGCATTTGCAGGCAGGGTAGCGACGATGGCGGACTCCAGATTGTTGCTCGGTGCGATCCCTGTGGCGACGATCTCGGCTTCCTGATCGCTGCGCCAATCATCGTTCGACCGAATCAGGCCGCCGGAAGAATCACGCAGCTCCAGGCTTGGATTAGTTACCGTTCCTGTAAGGGGCAGCGACGGACCGATGGCGCGCAACAGAACTTTCTTTGGCTGTGTGCCACTGACGATGAAGCCACCGATGAGCGCATTATCGTCTGTTCCCACACGCAACCGCGTCGAGATGTTGGAAAGAGAGGTTGCGAGCGTGACATTTACTTGCATCGCATCGGTGAGAAGAAAATCGCCGGTAGCGATAACGGTCTTAACGGGGCTCGTGAATTCCCAGCCGCGCCAGTGCCAATTGGCAGTGGGGCCAGCGGGAAATGTTACCGTGCCCAATTCATTTCCCCCTGCGTCCAGGAAGGTAAAATAGGTGTCCATACCACCACAGCCTCTAATGTCCGGGAGGTTTGCCCAATATGCGCCGAAGGCCGAGACCGGCTGCGAGAAAGAAAACGTCATGCTTGAGCCAGTCTGGTCGGCCCCCAGGAAGTAACTTCCGTCCACCGGACTCGCATAGTAGACGCACATATAAAACTGATTAGAGGTGGCCGTTTCCAGCCTGGGACCAGACAGGGTTGCGATCCCTCCGAAGACGGGAATCTGTTGGTCGTCGTCAAAGAACTGCCTGCCGAACTCTTCGAACGTCTCGGTGTGGGTGCCCGTGAACGGGGGAACGGGCGTGACATCGGCCCTGGCGATGGTGAGGGTGAGGGTGACGATCGCAAGCGACAATGCGATGAAGCATTTGCCGAAGGAGGCCGGAGAAGGCGTCCTTTCTCTCACCGGCTTTTGAGGCCGCTGGGACAAGCGGGTAAACGCCCCCGCCAGATTGGAATGCGCCTTCATTCCAATTAGCTACGATGGCGGTTGGTACGGTCCGCGTCAACAGCCCGCCTCATCTGCTTTTCGGGCGAAAATTTGCGAAGCGTGCGGCGCAATCGGATAGTCTCCGGTGGGTTCGAAAACCGCCGAAAAACCATGCGTGACCGCGCCCCCCGATAGGGGTTGCGTGGAGATCCGTGGAGCCCGCCAGAACAATCTCAAAGGGATCGACCTCGATCTTCCGCTCGGGAAATTGACTGTCGTCACCGGCCCGAGCGGCAGCGGCAAATCGAGCCTGGCCTTCGACACCATCTACGCGGAAGGCCAGCGCCGTTACGTCGAGACCTTCAGTCCGTACATGCGGCAGTTCCTTGATCGGATGGACAAACCGCGGGTGGACGAAATCCGGGGCATCCCGCCGGCCATCGCGATTGAGCAGGCGAATCCGGTGAAGAGTTCGCGTTCCACCGTCGGCACGATGACCGAGATTAACGACTACCTGAAGCTCCTCATGCCGCGGATCGCCCGGGCCTTTTGCCCGAATTGCGGCCGCGAAATTCGGCCTGAAACCGCGAAATCGATCGCGGACCAGGTTACGCAACTTTTCAGTCAGGATGAGACCGTCTTAATCACTTTCTGGGTCGCAGTCCCTCCCAAGACGGAGCCGCGCGCCTTCTTCGATTTCATCCAGCAACAGGGCTACCTGCGCATCTGGATCGATAACGAAATCGTCCGCGTCGATTCCGACAAGAAGGTCAAGCGCCTCGGTGCGCGCGTGCAGGTGATCCAGGACCGAATCACGATTTCGGAATCGAACCGCGCTCGCCTTGTAGAAGCGATCGAGACCGCGCTCCGTTTCGGCAAAGACCGCGTCAACGTCATCGCGCTCTCTGCCGAGCAATCGAAAATCCCTGCCCGCAACGCTTCGCGTAGCGATGCAGGCGGGGAAAATCGCAATTCGAAAATCCGAGAACTCCCGTTCTCGACTGGCTGGCATTGCGCTCATTGCGACATCGACATCCGTCCCCCGACTCCCGGCTTGTTCAGTTTCAACAATCCCCTCGGCGCGTGTCCCGAATGCCGCGGCTTCGGACGGACGATCGCCATCGACCTGAACAAGGCGATCCCGGATCGATCGCTCTCGATTTCGCAGGGCGCGGTCCGCGTTTTTCGCGGCGAAGAAATGGGGGAATCCCAGCGCGACCTGATGCGGGCCTGCGCGCGGAACGAAATCGATGTCCGGATCCCGTTCGAAGAACTGCCGAAGGCCGACCAGGATTTCGTGATCAATGGAGAAGCGCGCGATGAAGACACCGATGTCGAGGAATTGGCCGAGAACGATCGCTGGTACGGCGTCCGCGGCTTTTTCAAATGGCTCGAGAGCAAAACCTACAAAATGCACGTCCGCGTGCTGCTCAGTCGTTATCGCGCTTACACAACCTGCCCATCGTGTAATGGAGGTCGTTTCCAGCCGGAGACACTCAATTACCGGATCGTCTCGCCAGGTCCTGGAGCGGCGGTCCCTGACCGTCGAAATGGGCAACAGAACCCGGGCGGCGACGGTCAGAGACCGCCGCTCCAGAAGACGCGAGAGATCGCACGGACGTTGCCGGAAGTAACGCTGCTTCCTATCTGCGATGCTCAAAAGCTGTTCGCCGACCTGATTCTGCTGCCTGACGATTCGACCGCCCAAATGTTGCGGAACGAAGTGGTCGCCCGGCTCCGTTATCTTTGCGAAGTCGGTCTTGGCTATCTCACTCTCGATCGTTCAACGCGGACCTTGAGCGGCGGCGAAGTGCAGCGGGTAAACCTCACCACCTGCCTGGGCGCGTCGCTCGTGAACACGCTCTTCGTCATGGACGAGCCGAGCGTAGGGCTTCATCCGCGCGACGTCGGCCGGCTCGTGCGCGTCATGCACGATCTCCGCGACAAGGGGAACACGTTGCTCGTGGTCGAACACGAGGGAGCAATCATTCGTGCGTCCGACAATATTGTCGATATCGGGCCGGGCCGGGGTGAATACGGCGGGGAGTTGGTTTTCAGTGGAGCGTTGCGTGATTTTGTCTCGGGTAGGGTGGGCGTCTCGCCCGCCGGCGAAGGCGTCTCGCGTTCGCAAAATTCTCGGCGGTCACCAGAAGAGGAAAGACTATTTCGGCAAGATGCCGAAACCGGCGGGCAAGATGCCCACCCTACCCGAGACAATGTCGCGCCTTCACTGACGCGCGCCTATCTGTCCGGCAAGCAGCGCGTGCCCGTTCCAAAGACTCGCCGCAAATCGTCCAGCGCGGTCAAGATTGCCGGGGCCCGAGAGCACAACCTGAAGAATATCGACGTCGAAATTCCGCTCGGCATTTTCAACTGCGTCACCGGTGTTTCCGGGTCCGGCAAATCGACGCTCATCCACGACGTGCTTTACCGGCACCTGATCCTGGCAAAAGGGCAATCGAGCGACCAGGAGCCGGGCGCGGCCAAATCGGTCACGGGCGCGCATCGAATCGGCGAGGTCGTGATGGTCGATCAGTCACAGTTGGCCCGCACCCCGCGCTCGACCCCGATTCTTTACCTCGGGCTTTACGATCGCGTCCGGGAAATGTTTGCCGCCCAGAACGAAGCGATGGCGCAAGGTCTGACCGCAAGCGCGTTCTCTTTCAACTCAGGCAGCGGCCGTTGCGAGCGCTGTTGCGGGACAGGCTTTGAGAAGATCGAGATGCAATTTCTGAGCGATCTTTATGTGCGTTGCGCCGAGTGCGAAGGGCGCCGGTTCCAGCCGCATGTGCTCCGGGTCAAGGTTTACGGCAAATCGATCCACGACATCCTGGAGATGACGGTCGGCGAGGCGATTCAATTCTTCGCCCAAATCGGCGAATCGAAAACGCTCGGCGACAAACTCGACGTTCTCGATGAGGTCGGGCTCGGATATCTGCGGTTGGGTCAGCCGCTCAATACCCTTTCCGGCGGCGAATCGCAGCGGTTGAAATTGGTCCGTCATCTGACCGAAATCGGAGAGCCGAACGCAGAGACAGGAAAGCTGTTCATCTTCGACGAGCCGACCACCGGACTGCATTTTGACGACGTCGCAATCCTGATGCGGCTGTTTCAGCGATTGGTGGATGCCGGCAACACGCTCGTCGTGATCGAGCATAACCTGGAGGTCATCAAATGCGCCGACTGGATCATCGATCTCGGGCCGGAAGCCGGTGACGAAGGCGGACAGCTGGTGGCTGCCGGAACCCCGGAAGCGATTACGAAAATCGAGGGGTCGCACACCGGAAGATATCTGCGCCCAATTCTCTCGGGTAGGGTGGGCGTCTCGCCCGCCGATCGCCGCGTCTCGCGGCGATATCCTTTCGAGATCGCGGTCGACGAGATTCTCGCTTTGCGTGCCGCGGAAGTTCCGCCCGGCAAGATGCCGGCCGCGGCGGGCAAGATGCCCACCCTACCCGAGAGAAATCACGCCATCAAAATCCACGGCGCCCGCGAGCATAATTTGAAAGACATCTCTCTCGCCATCCCGCGCGAGCAGATGGTGGTGATCACCGGATTAAGCGGCTCGGGCAAATCGACGGTCGCGTTCGATATTCTTTTCGCGGAAGGGCAACGGCGTTTCCTCGATAGCATGTCGCCCTACGCCCGGCAGTTCGTCGAACAACTGGAAAAACCGGATGTCGACCTGGTCGAAGGCGTGCCGCCGAGCGTCGCCATCGAGCAACGCGTCACCCGCGGCGGCGGCAAATCGACCGTTGCGACCGTGACCGAAGTTTATCATTTTCTCCGGCTCCTGTTCGCCAAGACCGGGACACAGTTTTGTCCAGATTGCGACCTGCCCGTTGAAAAACAGAGCGTCGCGGCCATCGTCCGGCAGCTCGAGACGGCGGTGAAACGCGGACCGCTCAAGGTGCTCGCTCCGCTGGTCAAGGCGCGGAAGGGCTTTCACACTGACGTCGCGCGTTGGGCTGAGCGCCAGGGGTTCGATACCTTGTTCGTTGATGGCCAGCTGATTCCGGTCGCGCAGTTTCGCAAGCTGGAGCGTTTCAAGGAGCACACCATCGATGTCGTGGTCGGAGCAATTGATGCCAGGCGAATCCTAAAGGCGCGCAACCTCGTCCAGCGCGCGCTCGACATCGGCCGCGGCACCGCTCATCTCCTCGATTCGAAACATCGGCTGACCGTGATGAGCACGGAGATGAGCTGCCCGGGATGCGGCCGTGCCTTTGAAGAACTCGATCCGCGCCTCTTTTCGTTTAACTCGCCCCATGGCGCCTGCGAAGAATGTGGCGGGTTCGGCGAAATCTGGGACCGCGACAAACAGACCGGAAACGAAGACACCGGAGATTCGGTTCTCGAGAACGAGCTCGCCGCCGAGCGTGAGTCGGAGTGGATCGACGAAGAGGAAGCGGTGCCCTGTCCGGCCTGTCATGGCTCGCGGCTGAACCCGATTGCGCGGCACGTAAGGCTTCAGGGTCAGACCATCGATAATTTTACTGCGCTCTCGGCCGGCGAAGCGTTGGGGTTGATCGGCAAGCTGCGGTTCCGCGGCAACGCAAAGACTGTGTCCGACGATCTGGTTCCGGAGATTTCGCAACGGCTTCGTTTTATGCAAAACGTCGGTCTCGGTTATCTCGCGCTTGGGCGCTCGGCGAAGACCTTGAGCGGTGGAGAATCGCAGCGGATCCGGTTGGCGGCGCAGCTTGGCTCGAATCTGCGCGGAGTTCTCTACGTGTTGGACGAGCCGACCATCGGCCTGCATCCGCGCGACAACCTGCGTCTGCTCGAGACGCTGACGGCGTTGCGCCAAAAAGGAAATTCACTCGTCATCGTCGAACACGATGAGGAGACGATGCGGCGCGCGGATCATATTATCGATCTCGGCCCGGGAGCCGGCCTCCATGGCGGCGAAGTCGTTGTGCAGGGGACCCTGGCGGACATCGAGAAACACGGCGGCTCCGAAACGGGGCGCTGCCTGAAGAACCCGCTTTGTCACCCGACGCGCTCAGCGCGCCGATCGTTAACCGAAGTCGAGCAGTGGATCGAGATCCGCGGAGCGCGCGCGAACAATTTGAAAAATGTCGACGTTCGGTTTCCCGTCGGCCGGCTATCAGTCATCACCGGCATTTCCGGCTCGGGCAAGTCAACCCTGATGCGTTCTGTTCTTCTCCCGGCCGTGAAGGAAGCGCTAAAGGACAAACGAAACGCCCAGCGGGAATTCATCTCTCAAATTTCCGGCGCTGACGCGTTCGAGACGGTTTATGAAGTCGACCAGTCGCCCATCGGCAAGACGTCGCGCTCGACTCCGGCGACCTACATCAAAGTCTTCGACGAGATTCGGAAGTTGTATGGCCAGTTGCCGGTCTCGCGGGTGCGCGGTTATTCGCCGAGCCGGTTTTCTTTCAACACCGAAGGCGGGCGTTGCGAAAGCTGCGCCGGCCAGGGGGCAATCAAGCTGGAGATGAGTTTCCTCCCGAGCAGTTACGTCCCGTGCGAGGATTGCGGCGGCCGGCGTTACAACGCGCAGACCCTCGAAGTGCTCTACAACGGAAAGAGCATCGGCGATGTCATGGAGATGACGATCGAGCAGGCAGCGGCATTCTTTTCCGCCAACCCGAAAATCGCGCGCCCGCTCTCGCTCCTGGTCGACACCGGCCTTGGCTACCTGAAGCTTGGTCAGCCGAGTCCCACCTTGAGCGGCGGCGAAGCCCAGCGCCTGAAGCTGGCCATCGAATTAACCCGCGGAATCGGACGCGCCCAGAACGAGCGGATCCGCAAAATGCGCAAACCGAAATCGACGCTTTATCTTTTGGAAGAACCAACGATCGGCCTTCACATGGCCGACGTGGAGTTGCTCCTAAACGTGCTTCATCGGCTGGTGGACGAAGGGAACACCGTGATCGTGATCGAGCACAACGTCACCATCATGGGCGAAGCCGATTACATCGTCGACATGGGGCCGGAGGCCGGCGCGGAAGGCGGCGAGGTGGTGGCGACCGGGACGCCGGAGGAAGTCGCAAAGAACCGGGTTAGCCGCACGGCGCCATTTTTGCGTGACGTCTTGAAAACAAAGCGGCGGAAGGTTTCCTCCCGGGCCGCTTAGTTGAGCGACGGCGCTATTGCCCGTTCGCAAAACTTCGCGGAAGATCGCCTCTCGCATGTTCGCCTACTACGTCCACAATCTCGATCCGTTCATCTTCCGCATCACCGGCAACGTCGGGCCGCGCTGGTACGGGATGGCCTACGTGCTCGCGTTCGTTTTTGCCTACCTGCTGCTCCGGGTCCTGGCACGGCGGGGTTATCTCGATTTGCCCGTAGCCGCGCTCGGCGATTTCGTGACCTGGGTCGCTTTCTTCGGGGTCATGATCGGCGGCCGGATCGGCTACGTCCTGTTTTACAAACCGGAGATGCTTCGCGATCCGCTCTCGATTTTGCGGGTGTGGGAAGGCGGGATGTCCAGTCATGGCGGGATCATCGGCGTTGTCCTCTTCACCCTGATTTATTCGCGCCGGCACAAGCTTCCCTGGACCAATCCCGGCGATAACCTTTGCGTGGTCGCGCCGATCGGCTTGTTCCTCGGCCGAATGGCGAACTTCATCAACGGCGAGCTTTATGGGCGGATCACGGCGGTTTCCTGGGCGGTCCAGTTTCCCAAAGAATTGCTCGACTCGGCTAGCGGCGACCAGGGGGCGCGCGCTCTCGCTGCAGCCCAGGAGGTCGATCCCTCCTTGAAATCGATCGAATCGATAATCGAAAACGTTCGTGCCAATCCGCACCTTGCCGACGCGCTCCGCCCGATCCTTTCGCCGCGCCATCCCTCCCAAATCTACGAAGGACTCTTGGAAGGCGTGGTTCTCTTCGCGATCCTCTGGGTTGTCCGCACCCGCTTCCGGACCCCGAACGGGTTTATCACCGGCCTTTTCCTGATTTGCTATTCGGTGCTGCGAATCATTGTCGAAAACTTTCGGGAACCGGACGCGCCGCTCGTCGGCATGTTTACACGCGGACAATTCTTTTCGTTTTTCACCATCGCGATCGGCATCGGCTTTATCGTCGTGGCGCGGCGTAATCCCAGCTATCCGCGGGCGTTGAAAAAATAGGGTCGCTTCGCGAAGCAACTTTCCCTTTCGGGAAAACTCCCGTATTAATTCGGCGAGTTGGCGCACATGCTTCTTCCGATCATCCTCGCGACCGGTGGCCTTACTTTCGCGTTCGAGCACTCGACCATCGCCGGGAAAATCGTCCTGTCGCTCCTCGCGGTGGTCTCGGTTTTCAGCTGGTCGATCATGATCACGAAACTGCGGGTGATCCAATTCGCCCGGAAGCAGACCGCGCGTTTCCGATCCTCGTTTCGCAAGGACCGCCAGCCGCTCCGCCTCTTTGAGAACCGCGCGAATTTCCCGGGCGCTCCGCTTTTCAATGTTTACCAGGCCGGTTGCGAGGAAATGACCTTCCAATTGCTCGGCTCCGCGGAGGTGGACGAAACCTTCAAGGCACGTCTCGGTATCGCCGAGAAAATTGCGCCCGCCCAAATGCACGCGGTCAACGCCGCCATGGAACGCGCGGTCGGCGAGACCGCGCTCAAATTGGAATCGCAGATGATCCTGCTCGCTACGGCGGTGAGCGGCGCGCCTTTTCTGGGATTGCTCGGCACCGTCTGGGGAGTGATGGACACGTTTACCGATGTGGCGGTCGCCGGTTCGCCAAACCTGACAACAATGGCTCCTGGTATTTCGGGGGCGTTGATCACCACCGTGACGGCGCTCTGTGTCGCGATCCCGGCCATGTTCGGTTACAATTTTTTAGTTACGAGCATCCGCGGGATCATCGTGGAGATGGACAACTTCGCCGCGGAGCTGGCCTCGGAGTTCGAGCATAAGTACGTGGACCATTCGGTGCGTGAAATGGAGCTGCGGCGATGAGGCGCTACTCTCAACGGCAAAATCTCTCGACCCTTTCCGAGATCAACATCACGCCGCTGCTCGACCTGGCGTTTGTGCTCCTGATCATTTTCATGATCACGACGCCGCTCCTCGAGAACAGCGTCAACCTGATTATTCCCTCCAGCGGCGCCACTAATGCGCCAGTGAAGGCCGGCCAGGTTCAAACGATTTCCATCGACCGCCACGAGGCAATGAAGCTCAACGACAGAGCCGTCACGGCGGCGGATCTGGTCGCGCGGCTGTTGGAATTAAAGAAGGCGAACCCGGAGGTGGCGATCGTGATTCGTCCCGACCGCGAACTGCCGGTGCAAAAGTTGATCACGCTCATGGACGCGCTCCAGCGCGCGCAAATCAGCAAGGTGGGAATCGCCACGAAAGCAGAGTCGAACAAGTGATGCCTCGGGACCGGCGCTTCTGGAGGAACGTCGCCCTTGTCGCGGTAGCTCATCTGGCGATCCTGCTGGCGTTGGCGCGTGGGAGCCGGGAGGAGCCGCGGGCGAATTTGCAAAATGTGGTTTGGATGAGCGGCGAAGTCGCGGCCGCGGCGGAACCTCGGAGTACGCCGGAGGCGACGGTGGCGCCTGTGGAACACTCGGAGTCGTCGAGCCCGGCGCGGTTCAAAAGCGAGATCCAAATGCCGTCGCCCACGGCGACTGCGACCATTGCCCCGAAGCCGAGTCCGACTCCAAGTCCCTCCCCGAAGAACTCTCCCAAGCCGTCGCCATCGCCGAGCCCGAAGGCAACGCCGAAAAAACACGCCGAGCCCAAGGCAACCCCGAAACCTTCGCCCAAAGCCGCTGCCGAGAAAAAGCCGGCCCCGCCCAAAAAAGAGGCAAGTTCGTCTTCAAATCAGAGCGCTGACAAAAAAGAAGGCGCAGACAAAGGGTCCGGCAACTCGACCAGCCAGCCGTCCGAGTTCGCCTGGTATGGAGCGATGCTGCACGATCGCTTTTACAGGGAATGGGACCAGCCGATGAGCATCGTCGCCACCGGGGTGAAGATGTCGACGATCGTGCAGATTCGGATCGAGAAAGACGGCCGGGTCTCGAAGTTCGCCATCGTGAAGCCGTCGGGAAATGTAGCGGTCGATGAATCTGTCGCCGCGATTTCCCAGCGGGTGACGCACGTCGATCCCTTGCCGGAAGGGTTGACGCAGAAAAAATATCACGAGGTGAAGATCGATTTCGAGCTGAACGCAAACAAATGATCTTCTGTAGCCGTCGCCCTGTGGGCGACGCGGCGCTCGGCAAATAATGAAGTCGGCTCTCGCGCTTCGCACAGCGAAGCGGCTACAGGCTTACAGCAATGCCAGCGATTTGCCTTCGCGGTGCTCGACCTGGTCCATCGTGCATTGGCGCGGCGCCTTGTCGGGACGATAACGCACAATCTTCGTTCCATGCCGGAACCGCCCGCCGGTAAAATGATCATAGGTCACTTCGACGACGATCTTCGGATTGACCGGTTCCCATTCGGCCGAACGTTCTGTGCTCCAACGGCTCGGGCCTCCGGGAGCGTTGCCGGTAAAGCCGGGCGGCTTTTTCAGCGCCTCGAATTTCTTCGTGAGCGCTTTCCGTTCGCTCGCTTTGAACGCGGACGTGAACCCGACGTGATGAAGCAAGCCATCGTCGTCATAAAGCCCAAGCAGGAGCGATCCGATTACGCGCGCTCCGGTCGCGTAGCGGAAACCGCCGATCACGCAGTCAGCGGTGCGCACTTGTTTTACTTTGACGACTGCGGTCCGCTCGCCGGAGGCGTAGGGCGCGTCGATCAATTTTCCGATCACGCCGTCCAGATCGCCACCTGTCTTGTCGAACCACTTTTTCGCCTTCCTTAAATCGGTGGTCGCGGGGGAAAGCCGGATCGTGCTCTTCGCCTTGAAATTCTGGCGCGCAAACGTCTCGAGCTGCTTTCGCCGTTCGCGCAGGGGCTGAGCTAGCAGCGGTTTGTCGTCGGTGCCCGCAAGCAGATCGAACACGATGAAAAGCGCTGGATGGGCGGCCGCGAGTTTTTGGACGCGGCTGGCCGCGGGATGGAGCCGGAGCTGCAGCTCATCGAAAGAAAGCGCGCCGCCGATTGGAATGGCCAGCTCGCCGTCGATTACGAAGCGCTTTGCCGGCAGCTGACGGAGCGCTTCGACGACGTCGGGAAAATAACGCGCGAGCGGCTGGCCAGCTTTCGATTGGAGGAAAACTTCTTTGCCATCACGAAAAGCGATACAGCGAAAGCCGTCCCACTTCGGCTCGTATTGCCATTCGTCGCCGGTGGGAATTTCGTCGACGGAGCGGGCCTCCATGGGAGTGATGGGCGGCTTCATTTAGTGCAAATGACGAATGACGGATGACGAATGACGAGTGAATGCGTGAATGACGAATGGCTGATCCCCCGTTCTGCCTTCGTCACTAGTTCGTCATTCGTCATTCGGGAATTCGTCATTTCTTCCCATATCTTCGCGGCTCGAGCTTCGGCGGACGCTTTCCTTTTCGCACGGCGCCCGCAACACTGATGTAAGGGAGTTCGTTCCCATCGACCGCGCAACGGAGCAGCAACCCACCCCGGCTCATGTCGCCACGTCCAACAAAATCAGCCGGGAACCGAAGCCGGAGCCCGAAATGTTCGAGCAGCACATCGACATACTTTCCCGTCGCCACGCTTCCGAGCAGCACGACCTCGCCTCTCGGCGATAATTTCTTCGCGAGTTGCTTTACGTCGCGCTCGAGCGGTTCTCGATAACGCGGGTCGGCCGCGTCGATGTCCACGCCGGCGAACTCCTGGAGGTCCGCCAGGCCAATAGGTGCCACCGCCGGGACAAGACCCCGGGTTGGGGTAATCACGAGAATAGCCGACCCGCGGGCGCGGGGTGGCGCGAACGCATTCGCATAGGCGAGCTTGCCTCGAAAATAGAGCCCGCTCAGAAACGCAAAGACTTCCCCGAGCGTTGGAGGTTTTTCGCTTCGCAAGCGGCGCGCCAGTTCGAACTGCGCTCGCTCGCTCATGATCATCCGGGCACGTTCCCCGCCCGCATACGCCGGCGAGAGAAGGAAAACGCGTTTCGTCATCAAGAGAGCGAACGCTGACTAATTCGCGACTGCGTTTTGCGAACTGGTCTGGGCGCGATCGCGGTTCGCTTGCAACTCGGGAAGATGTCGCTCCGACCATCGGCAGAGCGCGTGCAACGGATCGATCAGGGTTCGGCCCAGCCGGGTCAGAGAATACTCAACCTTCGGCGGAACGACCGGATGAACTTTGCGCAGAACCAGGCCGTCACGTTCCAGGCTGCGGAGCGTCTGGGTCAGCATCTTTTGGGAAATCCCCCCGATGGCCCTGCGCAACTCGGCGTAGCGCTGGGTTCCGTTCGCGAGGACGTGGATAATGAGCGCGGTCCATTTGTCCGCGATCCGGTCGAGGACTACTCGTGAGGGACATTGCGGTTTCAAGACCGAAGCGGACGAGGATCTCATCCAGCATTTGTAGGAGCGAACGCGACAGACGCAAGCGGAGAGTAACGAACCAGAAGGAGGGTATGGCTCAATAGACCCGCTGGACTTGCGTTCGGCGGATTTAACTAGGACGCTTCGTTCCGCTATGCCGAAACGACAGGCTCATTCGCTATGAACATTCTCGTGGTCGGCGGCGGTGGCCGGGAACATGCGCTCGCCTGGAAATTGAAACAGTCCCCGGGCGTCGCTCGGATTTTTTGCGCGCCTGGCAATGCCGGCACAGCGGAAGTGGGTGAAAATGTTGCCATTCCTGCCCACGATTTGCCGGCCCTGGCCCGTTTCGCCAAAGACAATCGCATCGATTTGACGGTGGTGGGGCCGGACGACTGCCTTGCCGCTGGGATCGTAGACGTTTTCGAGGCAGGAGGTCTTCGAATTTTCGGCCCGACCAAATCCGCGGCCCGCCTCGAATCCTCGAAAATTTTTGCCAAGGAATTGATGCGCAAAAATCGGATCCCGACGGCGCGTGCTGCGACTTTCGAGAAGCAGGAAGCCGCTTTTGCATTCCTCAAGGAGTCGCGCTTCCCCATCGTGATCAAGGCCGACGGGCTCGCCCTCGGGAAAGGGGTGATAGTGGCCAGGGACGCGGACGAAGGATGCGCGGCCATCACCGCGATGATGAGCGAACGACGCTTTGGCGATGCCGGGACGCGTGTCCTGATCGAAGAATGTCTCACCGGCCCAGAGTGCTCGCTCCACGCGCTGGTTGACGGCAACAACTACCGCATGCTTGGCACGGCGCGCGATCACAAGCGCGCTTACGATGGCAATACTGGCCCAAATACGGGCGGGATGGGCGCGTTCAGTCCGGCTGATAATTTTGACGCCGAATCGCAGACACGATTCGAGGGCGAAGTGATGCGTCCTCTGCTGGCAGGTTTGAAGCAAGCCGGCGTGTCATTTCGCGGCTTACTTTTCCCGGGCCTGATGATTACGGCGGATGGCCCGCGAGTCCTGGAATTCAACTGCCGTTTCGGCGACCCGGAGACGCAGGTGATTTTGCCCCGCTTGAAATCGGATTTGCTGGCCCTCCTCGAAGCGACGATCGACGGAAAGCTGGACCGCATGGCGATCGAGTGGGATGAGCGCGCCGCGGTCACGGTTGTGCTGGCCTCAGGGGGATATCCCGGCAAATACGAAGTCGGGAAGCCGATTTCGGGCTTGGAGACCATCTGCTCTCCAGACGTCCACATTTTCCACGCCGGCACGCGCCGGGAAAATGGGAACCTGGTGACGGCGGGCGGGCGAGTTATGGCGGTTACCGCTCTCGGAGAGACAGTGACAGCTGCCCGGGCCGAGGCCTACAAAGCCGTGGCGCAAATCCATTTCGAGGGCTGCCATCACCGGCGCGACATTGCTCTGAGCGCGGTTGAAAGCTAAGATTTCAGAGCACTGATGTTCCGGCCCACTTTTCTGCTTCTTCTGCTCCTCTTTGTTTGGAGCGTGGTGCCGAAATCGTCCGCACAATCTCCCGCCAAACCCACCGCCACTCCTGCGCCTGCCGCTTCGGCTACGCCGCCCCCCTCCTCCACGCCGGCGGCGCGAGCCCTGGTCGATTCGATGGATTCCGGCGACCTCAAGGAAGCGATTCAGTTTTTGAAGAGCAACTACATCAAACCCGAGACGTTGAATGAAACAGAATTAAGCCGCGCCGCTTTTGAAGGAATTCTGGCGCGGCTGGGGCGCGGCGTCGTTCTGCTCCCCGACGCCGGAGCCGAGCCCGCGGAGCCGGCAGCCCCCTTTTTCGGGGAAATCCTGGACGGCCATATTGGGTATCTGCGGCTGGGCGCACTCAACCAGGCGAACCTCGAGGCGATGGACGCAAACCTGAAGACTTTCGCCGGCAAAAAAGTCGATGCGGCCGTGCTCGATTTTCGCGCCAGTCCGGTGACCAACGACTTTCGGATGGCCGCGGAGTTCGCGAAACGATTTTGTCCAAAGGATAAACCTCTTTTCACCCTGCGCCGGACCACAGCCCGGCAGGAGAAGACTTTCACTTCCGACCGCGAGCCGCTTTTTCAAGGTTTGATTATCGTCCTGGCGGATGGCGACACCGCCGGAGCGGCGGAAGCGGTTGCCGGGTCGGTTCGACTTTACGACAAGGCGTTGATTATCGGCCAAACGACCGCCGGGCGCGCCGTGGAATATTCCGATCTGAAACTGCCGAGCGGGAAAGTTCTCCGCGTGGCCGTGGGAGAGGCGATCCTGCCTGAAGGGCTGCCACTTTTCCCGGGCGGGTTGAAACCGGATGTCCCGGTGGATCTGGCGCCCGTGGATAAGCGGGAGATTTTTCAATCCAGCCGCGAGAAAGGGATGACGCCGTTTGTGGTGGAGAATGCGCGTCCGCATCTCAACGAGGCCGCCCTCATGTCCGGCCGGAATCCCGAGCTCGAAGCGATGGAAGCGGCCCAAAAGCGGAAGAATCCGGAAAAGCCCAGCGTGCACGATTCAGTTCTGCAACGGGCCCTGGATTTGATCACGTCCATCGGGATTTTCCAGAAACGGTAGAAACGCCGCCGCGGCGTCGTCCGAATCCTTGGAAATCCGCGTTCGGGGGTCTATCTTTTGGCGGCGTGAACCCGCTGGAAGAACGTATCGGCTACAAGTTTCGCAATCCGCTCCTGCTGGCGGAGGCGCTGACCCACCCGAGCTTGCGGCACGAAACGCATCGCGACCATTTTGATAACCAGCGTCTCGAATTCCTCGGCGATGCCGTCCTTCAGCTGGTCATCACCGAACATCTCTACGGGCATTTCGAGACCGAACCGGAAGGCAAATTGACCAAGCTCCGGTCGCGGCTGGTTTCGCGCGAAGCGTTAACGGTCCACGCGGCGGCGATTGACCTCGGGAAGTACCTCATGATGGGCCGGGGCGAAGAAGCAAGCGGCGGCCGGATGCGGAACTCGACCCTGGCGGATGCGTTCGAAGCCCTGGTGGGCGCCATTTATCTCGACAGCGATCTGGCCACGGTGCGCCGGTTCCTTCTGGAACAGGCAGCCGCGGATTTCGCTCAGCTGGTCGAAGAGCCGGTCGATATCAACCCGAAGGGCCAGCTTCAGGAATTGCTCCAATCGATTTCCCCGCGCAGCCCCGCCTACGAGCTTCTTTCGCAGAGTGGGCCGGAACACGCCAAGACTTTTGTCGTGCGCGCCGTCTGGGAGGGAATTGCGCTGGGCGAAGGGACGGGCCGGAGCAAGAAGCAAGCGGAGACGGCGGCCGCCGTCGAAGCGATGAAGGAACGCCGCTGGGAGAAGATGGTGGTGGGCGGGACCTAGATCGAATGATTGAGCGCGTGGATATTTCCCCACGCGTAATGCTCGGCAATCGTCGCGGAAACGAATTCCTTCGCGCGCCGCACGGCTTCCTCGAGGGGCAAATCCTGGGCGAGACCTGCCGTGATCGCCGCGGAGTAGGTGCAACCGGTGCCGTGGGTTGCGACGCCGCGGGAAAACCGCGCGGAGAATTCAATCACGTTGCCGTTCACAAAGAGGAGATCGATCGCCTGATCTCCGGTGAGATGACCGCCCTTCAGCAGGACCGGAGCTCCATATTTCTTCGCCAGCGTTTCGACGGCCTTGCGCATGTCCGCCAGATCGCGAACCGGTTTTCCCAGGAGCCGGCCCGCTTCACCAAGATTCGGCGTCAGGAGTGTGGCCAGCGGGAAAAGCTCGCGTTCGTAGACTTCAATCGCTTCATCCCGGAGGAGAGCATCCCCGCTTGTTGCCACCATCACCGGGTCGATCACGAGCGGAATGGGCGTTTTGGCCGCCTGTGCGCGCAGCCTCTGAGCGACCTCCGCCACAATTTCACTCGAAACCAGGAGGCCGGTCTTGATTGCCGCGACCGGAAAGCTCGCGAGCAGCACCTCGATCTGCTCGCGCACGATCTCTGGGCTGAGGGGCGCAATCTTTGAGACGACCCCCGGCGTCTCCGCGACCACGCACGTGACGGCCGTCAATCCATAAACGCCTAATGCGCTAAAGGTTTTCAGGTCCGCCTGAATTCCCGCGCCGGCGCTGCTGTCGGAGCCGGCGATGCTGAGTGCGACGGGGATCGGTCCCAGTCGTCTCGCCGCGCTCATGAGACAAATGGACGAACAGGACGAGTCTAGCCGCCGTCGCTTCCGATCGCTTCGACCGGGCAGCCTTCCATGGCTTCCTTGCAGAGCGCTTCCTCTTCAGGACTCTCCGGCTGCTTATAAACGAAGGAGTGGCCGCCATCGTCGTTGCGCTTGTAATTAGCAGGGGCGGTTTCGCGGCAAAGATCGCAGTCGATGCATTGATCGTCGACGTAATAAGGTCCCGCTACGTTTTCCGGATATTTGTTTGCAGCATCTGCCATATTTCTCCCGCTAAAAGCGAAATGGAACGTAGAAAGAAACTACCCCGGCGCAAAGGAAATCTGACTCGAAACAGATTGGGCGCAACCAGCGGCAGGCCCAAGAGCGAAGTGTGGGTAATGCCGCGCCGTTTTTTTGCATGAAAGCCGACGCCTCCAAGGCCTTGCGCGCCTTTCTCGTCGAACTCGGGGTTTATGCCGTTTTTGTGACGGCCTACTTCCTTCTCGTCCTTCACTTTCTTGCCGGCTGGCTTCAGGACCTCCACCTGCACCACGTGAAGATCTACGCGTCTGTCGCCATTGTGCTCATCATTGGCCAGGCGGTCTTGCTGGAGAGCGTCACGACCTGGTTGCTGCGGTTGATTCGCGGTCGCTCGGAATAAGGGCCCATGTTCTTTCCGATCTCCAACTCCCACATAAGCCCGGTCTATCTGGCGGCCATTGGGTTCCTGATCGGGGTCCTCGGTGGATTTTTCGGGGTGGGGGGCAGTTTCATCGCGGGTCCCGCGTTGCGGGCGGTGGGGCTGGATTGGAATTTTGCGGTCGGCACGGATCTCGCGCACATCGTTGGCAAATCGGTCGTGGCGGCGAAACGGCACCGCGCCCTCGGCAACGTCGATCTGAAGCTTGGATTGATAATGGCCGTCGGAACTATGGGCGGCGCCGAGGTGGGCGCGCAGCTCATCCAAATGTTGAAGCGCGCCGGGAACGTGAACTTTGTCGTCAGCATCGTCTCTATCGCCATCTACGTGAGCATCTCCAGTTTCATGATCTGGGAAGCCTGGCGGACCCTGCAGTTTCAAAAGAAACGGCGTCCACGGAGCAAGACACCGGGGACGGCGGCGAAGCGGGACGAGTCTTCCTTCAGTCATCGGACAAAAGCGATCCAGCGCCTGAAAATCTGGCCGATGGTTTCGTTGCCGGCCTCCGGCGTGAAAGCGATCTCGCTCTGGGTGATCATTTTGGTTTCGTTCATTGGCGGTTTGTTCAGTGGCTTCCTGGGCGGCGGAGCGGGTTACATCCGCATGCCGATGCTGGTTTACGTCCTCGGCATTCCGACCCATCTGGCCGTGGGGACCGACCTTTTCGAAATCATTATCTCGGCCAGTTACGGAACGTTCAGCCATGCTCTCAAAGGCAACGTCGACATTTTGATTGCGCTCGTGATGCACACCGGGGCCGCCATCGGCGCGCAAATCGGCGCGATCTCAACCCAGTATTTCGCCGGCCCCAAGATCCGGCTCGCTTTCGTGCCGCTGCCGCTGATCGGCGCGGCCATCGTCATTTACACCCTCTTCACCGGACACAAACTCTAGCCTTATGCGGATCCTGATTTGCAGCGACGGCACCGACCCAGCCGACAAGCCGGTCATCGTCGCCGGTCTGGTCGCCGCGCCGACCAAGTCCGAGACCACGTTGCTTGGAATTTTCGAGACGCCCGAGGGCGAAAAGCCGTTGCGTGAGGCGCTCGAAAGCGAGGCGGAAAAACTCCGGCGTTTTGGCGTCTCCCCGGAGATCGTTGTTCGCGCCGGCGAGCCGATCCGCCAAATGCTGGAGCAAACCGCCACAAAGGCGTACCACATCACGATCATCGGCGCCCGGCGCAAAACGAGCAGCGGTCCCTATTGGCGGTCGGGGAAAACCTACGAAGTGATCAAGGCGATCCCGACACCTGTGCTCCTCGCTACCGGCATTTGCGAGACAATGAGGAGCTTCATTGTTTGCACCGGCGGCAAAAAATATATCGACGCTGCCGTGGAATTGACCGGGAACCTTGCCGCGGCGGTGGGCGCGTCGGTGACCTTGTTGCACGTCATGGCGGAGCCGCCCGCGATTTATGCCGACATGGTCCGGCTCGAGGAAGACGTGGAACGCCTGCTTGAATCGGGCTCCGAGCTCGGCCGGAACCTGCTCGCCCAAAAACAGAGCCTGGAAAAACTCGGCATCCTCGTTGAAGTGCGAGTCCGCCACGGGTTCGTGGTCGACCAGATCTTCGCCGAGGTGAGCGAACGCGGGCACGACCTGATCGTGACTGGCTCGTCGCCCACGCGCGGGCCTCTCGGCCATTACATCATGGGCGATCTGACCCGCGAGATCGTCAATCGCGCGAACGTTCCGGTTCTCGTGGCCCGATCCGCGAAAAACGGCGGCGCGCCGCCTGCCGGGATTTGGAGCACGCTAAAGCAACTTGTTGCGTCGAGCTGGGGCAAATCCTCCTAGTTCGACGTTGGACGTTGGACGTTGGGCGTTGGACGTTCTCTCTTTCTCTCTCCATCGAGTAGCCCGCTCTGTCCGCGCATCAGCGCTTCCCCAATTAGCACCGCATCCACCCCGCACGCTTTGATCCGCGACAAATCTTCGGCGGTCCTGATCCCGCTCTCGCTGACCAGCACGATCTCTTTCGGAACTTCTTCGCTCAGCCGTTCCGTTACTCCCAAATCAACTTCGAACGTCGCCAGGTTACGGTTGTTGATCCCGATGATGCGTGCCTCGGTTTCCAAGGCCCGATCCATTTCCTCCAGAGTGTGCACCTCCACCAGGGCATCGAGCTGATATCGCTCCGCCGCTTCCAGGAGCGCTTTGAGTTGTTCCTGCCGCAGCGCGGCCACAATGAGCAGGATTGCATCTGCGCCGGCAGCCGCCGCTTCCACGATCTGGATTTCGTCCAACACGAAATCCTTGCGCAGCAGCGGTTGCGGGACCGCCGACCTAATCAGGTTGAGATAGCGAAGATGTCCCTGGAAAAACCTCTCGTCGGTCAGGACCGAGATCGCTTCCACGCCCGCGCGCGCATAGTTTTTCGCGATGGCGAGCGGATCGAACGCCTCGACAATCACTCCCGCCGAGGGCGACGCCTTTTTGATCTCGGCAATCAGCGCCAATTTCCCGGGACCCTGCTGCAGAGCGGAGCCAAATCCACGAAAATCAGTCCGTAGAAAAGCGGCCTTGTGCAGCTCGTCGTGACGCGGACGCAAGAGTTCGATCTCTTCCCGCTTCGCTCCCAATATTTCTTCGAGCCGGTTCACGTCGAATTCTCCCACCTCAGGGCATTAGAGCGAAGCTGAGTTTGGATTGGAGAGCACGGCGCACGGACATGCAGCCGCCCTTTTATCACGCGAATGCGATCGCCCCTAATGTATTTCGCACCACTGGCTGATTGAGGATTCTCCAGCGGATGGGATCGAGAAGCTTGATCGGCCGGCGCAACGGCGCTTTTCTTCTGCGGTGTCCCACGGAACTCCCGGCACTCACGCGATAGTTATCGGCGGCAGCGTGGCTGGTCTGCTGACCGCGCGAGCGTTGGCGGATTGCTTCGAGCGGGTGACGGTGCTCGAGCGCGAGACCTTTCCGGCCCGCCCCGAGCCGCGAAAAGGAGTGGCCCAGGGCCATCACATTCACCTGCTCCTGCTCAGCGGGGCGAGAGCGATTGAGACGCTGTATCCGAGGTTTTTTGAAGAGCTGGTCGAACTGGGGGCCGTGCCTGTGGATTTTTCGACGGCGGAGGCTTCGTGGTTCCAGCATGGGGTGTGGAAGCGACGGCCGCTGCGGCCTTTGCCGGTGCACTGTCAGACCCGCCCGTTTCTCGAGCAACATTTACGCGTCCGCTTGCTCAGGATTCCGAACATAACAATCCTGGAGCGGTGCCGGGCTGTTGGCCTGGAGATGAGCACTGATGGATCTCGGGTCACTGGGGTCTTCACCAAAAGGCCGGATGAAAGCACGGGAGAAGAAGCGGAAGAGCTTGTGAAGGCCGATCTGGTTGTGGACGCGAGCGGTCGTAATAGTGCGGCGCCAAAATGGCTGGAAAGTGCCGGTTTCATCCCGCCGGACGAGACCTCGGTCGCCGTCCGTATCGGATATGCGAGTCGTTTTTACGAGGCGCCCGTTCTGGAATGGAAAGCACTGGCCATTTATGCTCGCGCGCCGGTGAGCACAAAGTCGGGGGTTATCTTCCGCGTGGAAGGCAACCGATGGGTCGTCACGCTTATGGGTTGTCTGGGAGACTATCCTCCCATCGATGACGCGGGCTTTCTGGAATTCGCACACCAGCTCGACAATCCCGCGGTGTCAGATTGGTTGCGAACGGCAAGACCGCTGACTCCCGCGGTCCCGTATCGATATCCTTCGCATCTGCGGCGGCGATATGATCGGCTCCAGCGTTTTCCAGAAGGGTTCCTGGTCATGGGCGATGCACTGTGCAGCTTCAATCCCATCTACGGCCAGGGAATGTCGGTTTGCGCGCTCGAAGCCCTGGCCCTGAGAGATTGCCTGGGAAAAAATACGGTCAGGAGCGAGCCTTTGTGGCGCCTGTTTTTCAAGGCGGCCGCCAGGATCACGGACGGGCCGTGGAGCGCCGCGACGGGAGCCGATTTTCTGCATCCGGACGTGGAGGGCCCGCGTCCACGCGGCGGCGCACTGCGAAACTGGTATCTGAAACGCGTGCTCAAAGCGACGGGACGCGATCGGTTTGTCTCGACCTGCTTTTTCGAAGTCGTGCACCTGCTGCGAAAACCTTCGGCGCTCTTTCGCCCAGACCTTCTTGTTCGCGTTCTCTTATTCGGCCGATAGAGCCATTTACTCGCTACGCGGATCCAATTCATCGGGGTTCGCGGCTGACTCTCCGGCCTTTCTCAGGCGCTCGAAGGCCAGGGCCAGTTTCGCGAGCCCTTCGCGAATTTGGGCGGGCGACCAGGCTGCGAATCCGAAAAGGAAGGTCGGGCCGGCCTTCGCCTCGATACAATAGAAGGACATTTTCGTCGGCACGATTCCGGTCTCAGACCGCGCCTGAACAAAGAAAGGGAAATCGCTTTTGCGCCGGAGCCGGGCGACGAAGTGCAAACCGGCTTCCGGGATCTTCACCGTCAGATGTTCGCCGAGATATTTATTGAATTGCTCGACGAAATATTCCCGCCGTTCCCCGTAGAGTTTTCGCATCCGCTTGACGTGACTAAGGAAAAATCCCTCGGTCAGGAATCGGGCCAGCGTGGCCTGGTCAATCGCGGACGAATGTTGATCCATCACGGCGCGAATCTTGATCATCGAATCGACCAGCGGTTCGGGCACCACCAGGTAGCCGAGGCGCAGGGAGGGAAAGAGAATCTTGCTCATCGTGCCGGCATAAATGACGCGGCCGACGTCGTCCAGGCCCTGCAGGCAGGGCAAGGGCGGTCCGTTAAAGCGAAACTCGGAGTTGTAGTCGTCCTCGAAAATGAAGGCGTCGCGCTTGCGGGCGAAATCGATCAGGGCAATCCTCCGCGCGAGGCTCATGGTGACGCCGAGAGGGAATTGGTGGGAAGGCGTTACGAAAATCATTTTCGGCGGGGCCAGCCGGGACGATCGGGCGATCACGATGCCTTCGCGGTCGATCGATCTCGGCACGACGCTGGCCCCGACCAGGCCGAAGACGCGCCGGGCTTGCACGAACCCTGGATCTTCAATCCACGCGGTGTCGCCCGGATCGAGCAAAGCCAGGGCGCTCACCGCCATGGCCTGCTGCATTCCGCCGACGATGACGATCTGTTCCGCATGGCAGCGGGCGCCCCTGGAATCACACAGATAGGCGGCGACCGCCTCGCGCAAGTCCAGGTCGCCATGGGGCGTCGCGTAACGCAATAGATTGGCCCCTTTCTTCGCGAGAGTTTCGGCCCGAAGCCGTTCCCAGATATCGATGGGAAATTCGTCGACTGCCGGTAGGCCGGGCCGCAGGGAGACCTTGTCTCCGCCGCCGCGGCCGACATCAAGCTCTTTCCGGCCGCGCCGATCGTGAATCTGGCGCAACCGCTCTGCCATCCGCGGCGGACGCTCGCTTGCCCTCGGGGTTTTCGGCTGCTTTACACTCAAAAAAGTCTCGGGGAGCGGATCCGCCACAAACGTCCCCGATCCGATCCTCGATTGGAGGTAGCCTTCCGCATGAAGTTTGGCGAAAGCGAGATCGACGGTTTCCCGGGAAACCCGCAGATCAGCCGCCAGGGCCCGGGAAGAGGGAAGCCGCGAGGCCCGGTCGCCAAAGTTCCCGGAAGCCAACTCCTGACGAATCTGGCGGCACAGTTGCTGGTGGAGCGGTTCAGGCGCCGCCCGGTCGAGCCGAATCAAGGGAAAATCGATGATCGAACGCCGGCGCCGTTGCGGAAGAAGCGATTTCGTCATGACGAGTGGTCCATTGCCTGCGCGAACGATCTGGAAATCACTGTTCCATTTTGCGCCCGCAATCTCAACCGGTGAGGGTTGGGGCGCCCCAGTCGACCGGGATCGGTTGCAGCTTCGCCCGCGGATGGCATGTTCCCGCCACGTTTCGGCAGTCCTGGACCGCCGCTACATCCGCCGACGTAGCTCAGCTGGTAGAGCAACGGTTTCGTAAACCGTAGGTCACGGGTTCGAATCCCGTCGTCGGCTCCACTGTCGTATCGAGATTCTAGAGGGTGCAGGGGCCTTCATGCCGGTTGCTCATTGCTGCGCACGGCTGGTCAGTCCGGCTCGTCCGGCATGTCCGCAACTTGTCCGCCGGTGACACGAGGATTGCACGACGTAATCGGGCCATCTTTCGATGTGCCGAGGCCTGCCGCGATGAATCCTGGGTCAACCAATTCGGTTGCCGTTCAAGTGAACACGCCATAACGTTTCGGGTTCTAACGATTTTATGAATATCCACGATCTCATCACTCGGGACATGCAAGTGAACGCAGCAGCCGCTGGCGCAGCGGTGGAATTTTCAATTCGCGAAGCTGAACGCATGAGACTGATGATGCGTGAAATGGACCGAGTGAACTCCGTAGTCCGAGAGATTGAGAGAGCTGAGGCAGCTACGCGTGAGATTTTGCGCGCCGACTCGCTTACACGCGAAATCGATCAGGCAAACGCAATGATCCGAGAATTAGACCGAGCGAATGCCGTGGCCGGTGAGATGTGTCAGGCAAAACCTGAATTACCAGCGGATTGGTTGAGCAACGTGCGGATTCCGCTCAAACAACGCTCGTGGGAAGACATTCCGTTTCCAGACTTTCCGAAAAATCGAACGCTGGCTGAATTTCAAGAAATGCCGGACGCGGACATTCGGGAATTTTTAGACGACAACCCGTCCCTAATTTCTGTTCAGTTGGCGCTGCATGAACTGGAGATGCGGCGATTGGATCGAGCGACCCGACCACATTGGAGCGTCACGCCCACGTTTTGGTTGGTGCTTGGTTCCCTCGTGGCGGCGGTAGTTGGCGTTTTGTTGATGATCCACTGGTAATAGATCGGAGCGCGAGATGTACAAGATTGTGAGCACGAAACGGTACACGATCCACCACAAGAAAGGGAAATTCACGGTCGCCGTGTCAGAACACGATGACGGAAGTTTTCACGGGACGGTGGTCGATTACGAAGTGAGCGGGAGCCGGGGCACCCGACCACAATGGACTTCAGTCACAAGGTCTTTCACGCGCAGACCGAAAAGGACATTGATAAACAGTGGCGTGAATGGGTGGATAAAACCCACGGCCCCGGCTACACCGTGACCGAAGATTAATCGTCCGGACAGACGATGCGCAATACCCATCAGAGAGTTCGGTTTCCGTGCGAGGTGAAATCTTTGTAATGTTTTGATTGACCTTTGCAGCGAAAAGGTTAAACCATACTGCCATGAAAAATTACTTTGATAAAGAAATCGACGAGGCAGACCTGCGAACCAAATACAAAAGTGACCCTCTATTGCGCACCCTTATAGATTTTTTCGCTTCGCAGCCGAAGGACGACCGATCGGTTTCGGTTACTGACCTATGTAATCGAATGGGCAAAGCCGGAATCGCGGTGCGGCGCGCGGACGTGATCAGAATGCTCCAGTCACTTCAAGGTGGTCAACGCGGTTGGTTTTGGGCTGGACGAAAAGGACATGATTCACGATTCGATTTCCATGCTTCGTCGATTAAGATGGCAAAAGTTGCCTCGGGCCAAAACGACGACCCGGCCCCGCCTCTGCCCACGATGATCAACCACAAGTTTCGATTGCGGGCGGACTTGGAGATAGGATTAGAGCTACCAGCTGATCTTACGGACAAAGAGGTGACTCGGATCGCGGACTTCCTCAAGACGCTCCCTTTTGATCATGCCGGACTGCGGGCGGCGTAGTTCGGCTACAAGGTCTATTTGGCGTCAGATCGGAATGTGGCAACGTGCTCCCAAGTCATGTTGTCAGGCTTGGAGTCGCCTTTCGTGTAATCCGTCAATGTCTGAGTATTGCTGAAATCCCACTGCTGTTTTTGCAATAGCTGATCAACCGCTTGGGACACCAACCATCCGGGAACGGCTATCGAAATATTGGTGCCGGGAAAGCCAGCGTGAATGACGCCGAGCACGTCACCGTTCTCGGGATCAAATACAGGAGAGCCACTCGCACCTCCTTGGCTCATTATATCGATTGTGAAACCGTGCGCGTGAGGGACCTCGAATGGAAACACGCCGCTAACAATTCCATGCCTCAGAGTAGGTGTGACTTGATTGACGTTGCCGAAAATTGCTAATGGATCTGTGCCGAGTGGAAATCCCGCCGTTGCGATCGGCATTCCCGCTCGAATGCGCCATTCATCATTAGCTACATGGAGCGCGGGCACATCGCGAACCGCTAGTTGAATGATAGCCAGATCAGCGGCTAGTTCGCCATAGTATGTGTGGGGCGTCTCGACGGTTGTAGCGACGAATCGTCTTTTCAGTGGTACAATCCCCGCTGCCATTGTTTGTTGAGTCCCGACTGAGGTAATCTCAGTAAAGACCATCGCGAATCTCGTTAGACAGTCCTTCATCCTGGGCAGCTTATCTAGCGCCTCAACGACGTGACGGTTTGTGATTACAATTCCGCGTTCGTCAACGATAAAACCAGTGCCGATGATTTTCGGCAATAGTGGAGGGTTCTCACCCTCTGCAATCGTCGCCCAAGCCGTAGCAAAGGCGACAATCGACTTGCGAACACGACTAAATGTCTCAGGGAGGTTCGATCCTGGGTGCATTAGCCAGTCATCACCTTGGCCGGGCGTGATTGCAATGTTTCGCTGCTTAGTTGGCTTACTCAGCCATGGCTCATTTGTGAGCCGGAGAATCTTGTCCGCCTCCGCCGAGTCGATCAGCGGCCAGAGAATCGTGGTGCCGACGGTTACCTCGATCAGGATTCTGGCTCGATCATTCTCTTGTGCTCACGCAGGGTTCTTGACGAACGACTCAACTTTTGGCTTCGGTGCATTCCTGGATGATCCTCGATGCATCGTTGATGGTCCCTGCTGGCCGTTGATGTAGTTCATAAGCGCCTGGAGTCCCTTGCTCTTGGGGCCTGGCACCCGGATCAATTTTTCCACGAGCTTGGTCGGATCATCGAGGGGCCAGCCGCGCTTGTAGGCTTTGGCGGAAATCATTGACCGGGATGGGTGAACCCCTAGGGTCGGGCCGGTGAGTCACGGTTTGCGCAATTCGCTGTTGTTGCTCGTTCTGGCGGCGGCGACCTTGAGATTGATCTTTCCCCAGGTTCTCCGCGATCTCTGGCCGCGGGTCGCGGCCTTCGGCCAGAGGCTGTCGGCCCTCGCCGGTCGCCATCGAGCCGGGGCCTTGATCCTGATTTGGATCGTCGCCCTGGTTCCGATGATCCACTTGAGCTGTCTCGTCTGCCAATACGCCGTCAACGTCCCGACGCTCGATGATTGGGAAATGGGGCCGTTGATCGTCAACGCGCATACCGGGCAGTTGACGTTTGCCCAAGTCTTTGAGCAACAACAGGAGGCCCGAACGGTCCTTCCCAAACTCCTCTTCATTCTCCTGGCCGGCAGCCGGTGGGATGTGCGCGATCTGATGTGGCTCTCGGTTATCTCCTGCTGGCTGACGGTCGCGGGCATTTTTGTTTTGCTGCGCCGTTCCGGGCTCAATCTCGCCGCGCTTGCTCTTTGTTTCTGGCTGGTCATCATCACGGTTTTTTCGACCGCTCAGTTCGAGCTTTGGATTTTCGCTTCGGGATTTCCTTCCTTTCTCCTCGGGCTTCTGCTTGTGACCGGTTTGGTCGTAATCGGGACGAATCTTCCGACCTTCTGGAAATTCGTTATCTGCGCAGGGTTGGCGACCGCGAGCAGCTTCACTCTCGCGAACGGGTTGCTTGCCTGGGGCCTTACGTTTCCCGCTCTTCTCGCCTCCCGCTCCGTTCCCCGCTGGCGCTCCTGGCTTTCGGCCTGGGTAGCCGTCTGTGCTCTGTGCGCCACGGCGTATCTGTGGGGATACGAAAAACCATCCTATCATCCGGACTTCGCGCCTCATGTATCGCCGCTCACCTACATTCAATTCATCCAGGAATTTCTCGGCGGCGGGCTGGCCTACTCGCTAAAAAAATCGCCTGACCTGGCCGCCACCATTTTCGGCGCGGTTCAACTCGTCCTCTTTTTTGCGGCGCTGATTTATTGCGCTCGTCGAATTCGGGACCGAACGCTGATCGCGCAGACAATTCCCTGGTTCGCCGTCGGTTGCCATTCCCTCGGAAGCGCCGTCTTGGCCGCGCTCGGGCGAGTGGCATTCGGTCCGTCTTACGCGCTGGCGTCCCGCTACGTCACCTTTTCGATCTATCTCACGATCGCGGTCATCGCCCTCACCGCGATTATTGGCCGCGAACTGGCGAGGAAATATTATCCGACCAGGCTGCGTTCGTCGCTGCTCGCCGCCTGCGCCTTACTAATCGTCGCCTACCTCGTGCCATTCGCGGCTTGCGCCAGCAACACCCGCTTTTTTTTCCGGGCGTGGTCGGCCAAGGATAGGCTGGCGCGAGCGGCGGTTCTTTTCCTGCCCGTGATCGATACCTCCGAGCAGATCAAGAAAACGACTTATCCTGGTGATTCGCGGCCCGTGAAGGAAAGAAGCGAGGCTTTGGATCGGCTGCGCCTGCTTCGCCCACCGCTCGTGCGCACAAACCATCTGGGCGATCTGCCGCACGAGACCGCTGGAGGCAAGCCTGCCTCCGGGTCCTGCGAGAAGATTGACGCCAACGGCGACCTCGTCCGGGCGACCGGCTGGGCTGTGCTCAATGGACAGGGTCGCCCGGCCGATTGCGTGGCGATTGCGTATCAGACCTCGCCGGATCAAGACTGGATCCTGTTCGCGCTCTCCAACTCTTTCGAAATGCGGCCGGACATGGTGAAACGTTTTCGCACCATGGAACAGCTTTGGTCCGGCTGGAGCGCGACCTTTCCCAAGGGCGCGGTGCCTCCGGGAGCCCGGCTTTCGTTTTGGGCGGTCGACGCCGACCAGCCGAGATTATTCCAGCTCGCGGATGACTCGTCCGGCGAAAGACGCTAAGGAGATCGAATGTCGCCGGAAGAACATGACATCATGCACGGGTTTGAGGACCACTATTGGTGGTACCAGGCCCTCCGGCAGCACCTGGCTGATTCCATCCAGCCGCGTTCTGCCTCCTTTTCGCTTCTCGACGCCGGATGCGGCACCGGCGGGACCCTGGCGGCAATCCGGCAAAATTTTCCGGACGCCGAGCTGACTGGGGTCGAGCTCGGCGACCACGCGCTCGAACTTACGGCTGGCCGCAAGACGGGGGCCCGTTTGGTGCGGGCGAGCGTAAACGAACTCCCATTTCCCGAAGCGTCGTTCGACGTGGTCCTCTCCATCGACGTCTGGACCCACGCGGGCGTGGATGACGCCCTGGCCGCTCATGAATCGCACCGAGTCCTTCGTCCCGGCGGCAAGTTGATCGTGAACCTGGCGGCCTTTGAGGCGTTAAGAGGGGCCCATGATTGCGCCACCGACATCGGCCGGCGTTACACGCGCCGGGAGCTCCAGGCGCTGTTGGCAGGCGCGAATTTCCAAGTCGAGCGCCTTACCTATTGGAATGCGACCCTCATGCCGCCGATTGCCTTTGTCCGCTGGATAAGCCGGATGCGTCTCCGTTCCCAGCCGGCGCGCTCCGATTTCCGGGCGCTCCCGCCCTTCTTGAATGCGGCCCTAAAACACCTCGCGGCGCTTGAACTCAGCACCAGCCGTCACCTATCCTTGCCTTTTGGCACGTCGGTCTTTGCCATCGCGCGAAAACATGGATGACTCCACGCCGCATCTCAGCATCGTTATTCCCCTTTATAACTCGGCCCTGACCCTGCCCACGCTCCATCAACAGTTGTCGGACCTGGAGGTGAAGGGCGGTCTCGAGCTGATTGTGGTGAACGATGGCAGCCGTGATGAGACGGAAGCGGTCGCGCTGAAATTGACCCGGGAAAGCCGGTTGCCGATGACCTTTCTGAGCTTGTCGCGCAACTTCGGCGAACACAACGCCGTCCTGGCCGGTCTGCGCGCCGTCTCCGGTCGCTATGTCATCACCATGGATGACGATCTGCAAAATCCCCCTTCCGAGGCGTTGAAGCTCCTGGCCGTCGCGGAAGCGGAGAAGCGCGATGTCGTCTTCGCCATTTACGATCGCAAGGAGCACGCCTGGTGGCGGAATGCCGGCAGCCGGTTGACCAATCTGATCGCGGACTTTGTCGTCGACAAACCTCGCGGACTCTATTTATCGAGCTTCCGGTGCATGAGCCGGTTCGTGGCCGACGAAGTGGCAAAATCGCGGAATCCCTATCCCTACATCGACGGCCTCATTTTCCAGGTCACGCAAAACGCGGGCACGGTGCGGGTGCATCATGCCGAACGAAGCCAGGGAAGCAGCGGCTACAATGTTCGGAAGCTGGTCCGGCTTTGGATCAGCATGCTCGTCAATGTCTCGGTTGTTCCGTTGCGCCTGATGACGGTGGCGGGACTCATCACGAGCGCGCTGGGATTTCTCGCCGTCATTGAGGTCGTGATCGAACGCGTCATCTCCACGACGCCGCCGACCGGTTGGAGCTCGCTCATGGCCGCGATCCTTTTGCTCTCCGGCACCCAGCTTCTGTTGCTCGGTATCCTGGGCGAATATGTCGGACGAATTTATCTCGGCATCAGCGAGAAACCCCAGAGCGTCGTCCGGGAACAGCTCAGCTCGCCCCGGTCCCCAACGGGCCCCGCCTGATGTGGAGCAGAAGAGAAGCACCCGCGAATAACGCGAATTGACGCGAATGAATGGGTAGGGACGGCGCGCTCCGCCGTCGGTTGGCAATTATGTCAGGAGATCGGCGCCAGGACCATTCGGCCGTAGGCGACGAATGCCATGAGAAGGCCGAGCACGGCGCTCATGACCAGCGGCGGGATTTCGTGGCTCTTCACATGCACCCAGATGAAAATGAGGCTCTCCAGCGCCAGGACCGCAGCCGCCAACACCGTGAGCTCCGGGTGCCAGCGAAAAACGGCGGGGATGATCAGTCCGACCACGCAGACGAGCTCGAGGATGCCGAGACCTCTCCAAACTCCACGCGGCAACGCATCAAAGGACCGGACGTCTTTGCTTATTTTCTCGAACATGAAGATTTTCATGACGCCCGACGCCCCGTAGAGGAGCGCGGCGAGTATTTGCAGGATCCACAACAGCATATTCATATTAATTCTCGTCCATTCGTGTGATTCGCGGGCAGCCCTTTCTGGCTTCGTTTCAGGCGCCAAAGCTCGAGAGCCAGTCCCATGAAGAGTAGAACCGCCGCGAAAAAGAAGTTCCCATAAGTCTGCGCCATCATGCGGAACGGAATCGAGAGGGAAAGCGAAAAGACCGCGCCGCCCGCGCAGACCCGCAATCCCGGGTGAGGTCCTGGTTCTGCCAAAACGCGGTGGACCACAATGGTCAGGGGATAGAGGAGCCAGACAAACAGGTAGCCGAAAGAGAGCGGGGTAAAGAGAAGCATCAGGAGGAGCAGAAGCGCGAATTCGATCGCGTCCGTTTCCCGCGTTCGCCCCGAAGCACGAGGCATCACCGCGATGAACGTGAGGCCGAACAGGAGCGCCGTCGCCAGGATGATCCGGTTCACCGTGCCAAATTCCAGATCGGCGAAATTCGCATACACCGGCGTATGCGGCTCGTAGCGATGATCGTATTCCACGTGGCGGAGTAACCGGTTCGCCACTCCCCAGATCGATTGGTTCTTCCAGGAAACGCTCCGGCCCAGCCGCTGGCCCACGCCGGACTCATCGTATTTGAACAGCATTCCGCTGGTCCACCTTTGCAGGTCCTGTTTGGCCAGATCGTATCCCCGAAAAGGGAGTGCGAGGATCAGCAGGAAGATCAACGTCAGCACCATGGTCGCCGTTGCCACCCAGTAACGGCGGTAAATCAAATAGACGATCCCGAGGAGCGGGAACGCTTTGATGGCCGCGGCGAGCGCGATCAGGCCGCCCGCGAGGGATTGCAATTTCTGCCGAAGCGCAACAAAAGCGCCCAGCATCAACGCGAGCAGCACCAGGCTGGGTTGTCCTAAAAGGAAATTTCCCCAAACCTGGGTCCCCATGATCAAGCCAGGAATCAAATAGAGAAGAACGTGCCCGCGCTCTTTGCCGCCGGTGGCGAGGCGAACCGAAAAGATAATGCTGCAAATCCAGGCGACGGCATTCACCACCACCAGGACGATGATCAAGCCTGTTTGCCCAAGCGCGCTGAGCGGCGCCAGGAAAAGCGCGCAGGGCGGGGGATACATGAAAGGGAATTTGTTCCAGCGAGGGTCCGGATAGATTTCCGTGCCCTGCAAAACCGTTTTGCCGGTCTCGAACCAAACCCAATAATCTTTTGTGCTGTGGCCGCGCAGGCCATGCAGCACGGGAACCAGCGCGAAGACGAATAACACCGCGCCGAAAACCCAAAGGAGGATTCGAAAGACCGCGTCGCGATTCATGCGGTCCGCGAACGAATTCATTCTGGGCGCGCCCGCCGCGAGCTCCGGCATCGCGTTGTCCTAGAAATGCAGGTGGCTTACCAGCCAGACGACCAAAATGCCGAGCGCGATGACCAGGACGAGAAAGATGATCCGGCCTTCGCGCCGTTCCTTGCGCAGCGATCGGCGGCGGGCCGGGGATTGGCGATTGTCTCCCCAGCGATTGTCCTGGAGCGCAATCGACACATCCAACCGGCTGCGGCCTTCGCTGGCCCGCGCCAATAATTCCTCCCGCTGGCGGCGGGTCGTCTCTTCAGCGACGCGGGGAGCTTCCGCGATCATCCGTTCCAGTTTTTCCATTTCGCCGCGAAGCCGCGACTCGCGCTGGGCGAGTTCTTCCTGTTTCTGGTTCAGTGGCGTTTCCGCTTTAGGAGCTCGGCGGCGCATGCGGAACTATTGCACCTTTGCGGCCATCCAGAAAAAGACCAGCAGCGCCAGGATTCCAAAAATAATCAGCGGCAGGGTGACGGCGAACCCGATTTGGACCCACTGCGCGAACGACCTTCCGGCCAGGCCGGAATTACCTGTGGCGACCTCGGGTAATTCGAGCTCGCTCGATTCCACCCCGGCTTCGAGGCGGCTGCGTTGCTGGCTGAATTCCGTCCGCGCGTCGTCCACCGTGCTGAGGGCGCGGCTGAGCTCTTTTGGCAAATCGGCCGGGTTCCAACTCTTGGGCTCGATCGCTTCGAGGAGTTGCAAATGCTGGGTAAAACTCTCGTGGGTGGTGCGAATCTGCTCGAGCTTCTTCTGCGAGTCGTAACCTTCGCGCTCCAGGATGACGAGGGAACGGGAGAGCTTGTCGGTCATTTCCGCCCGCCCGCGTTCCAACTCTTCCTGGCGCCGGCTGAGCTCTTCCAGTTCGCGCTTTTGCTTCTCAATCTGCTCCGCCTGCCGCTTCAACTGGAGCAATTGCTCCTGCGCCTTTTGCACTTGCGAATCAAGATGCTCCGGGGACATCGCCTCATCTTCGCTCAGTTCCAGCATTTGTTCGATCGGTCGGATTCGTTCTGGCATGGCACTCCGTTTGGTGCGCCGCTTTTCGGCGTCATGCCTCCAGCGCGGCTGAGTGATATTAGCGGGCGAACTTTAGAATGCCACCACTTTTCCCGCAGGATTGTCGAAGTCGCGCGCGTGAAACGATTGCTCGACTCGCGCGCCGGGGTTTGCGCGTTAACCTATTCGCAGGGCGATTGGGGAGCCCCGGTTTTCATGTCAGATCAAAATTCAAAATCAAATCCGTCACCGGTTCAGGCGAACCTCGATTCGCCGAAACCGGGCCAGAGCATTTACGACGAGGCGGTTTTTCTCTCCGGATGGGTTCACTCTGCCGGCTGCGATCCCGCCTCCTGCCGGATTCGCGCATTTTTCAACGACACCTGCTTCGCGGAGACGCGGATTCTTTCTTCTCGCGCCGATGTCTCCGCCAGTCTGCAACTTCCTCCCGGGACACGAACCGGTTTCCGGATGCTCGGCAAAATCCCGCCGGGCGCTGCTGAAGCGGGGGAGGCGACTTTGCGCCTGGTGGCATCATGGGGCGAAGGGAATTCCACCACGATCGCCGAGCGAGTCGTGCGGCTCGTTCCCGCCATGCTGCCCGCACGCCCCTACGGCGAAGTGGTCTTCCCCGAGAACGAGAGATTGCTGCACCGGGAAAATATTTACGGGTCCGGCCCGCCAATTGAAGAACCGGGGGTCGAGGCTGCCAATTTGCTTAGGGAATATTTGCCGCCCGGTTCTTCCGTGGTGGATGTCGGTTGCGGTGCGGGCGCGTATGGGCCGGTGCTGATGACCGCCGGGCATCACTGGGTTGGTTTGGAGGCCAACGACTATTGCTGCGAAATCCTCGAGCGCCGCCAGCTTACGTTTCGCCGCGTCGATGTTGAATCAGGCAAATTACCCTGCGCTGATTCGGAATTCGATTGCGCGATTTGTATCGAGGTTCTCGAACACACGAAGGACCCGGCTGCTTTCGTCGCTGAGATCGCGCGGAGCGTTCGGCAGCGTGTTCTCTTCTCAGTCCCGAACCTGGAGTTGCTTCCTTACCTGCATGATTGGGGCGTCGTTCCCTGGCACTTGCTTGAAGGCGATCACAAGAACTTTTTCACCCGCGGCAGCCTGCACGCTGTGCTGGCGCGCTCCTTCTCGCGGATCGAGATTTTTCCCTATGGCGAACATCCGCTCCGCACCCGCGATGATGTTCCGGTCTTCGTCCATTTGTTCGCGATCGCGGACAAATAGATAAGCGATCACATCGCCTTAACGCGCTTCGGCCAGCAGCCGCGACCAGTGCTCGACCTCCTTCAGGTACGCCCCGCCAGTTAGATATTTCAGCTCCGGCCAGGTCGATTCGATGTGATCGCGCTGAAACGGCTTCGGGCCGTGAAAGTGGATGATCTTCGCTCCGGGGCATTCGCCCCAGTAAGGTTTCCAGTTCAGTTCCGGCCGGAGCTGGTCCCAGAGCGGACCATTGCTGTCCCGGTAATACCAGCGATACGCCGCTTCGTCCCACGATTCGCGTTCAAGCTCCGCCAGGTTCTTCGAAATGTATTCCCGGAATTCCGGCAGGCTCTCTCGCAGGCGATCGATGTTCATCAACATCACGCCAGTGTTCATGTTGACGTAATCGTCCTGATTCCCTTCCGGAGCGACGGCGAAATATTCGCAAGGTTGCGCCTCCAGCTCGGGGACGACTTCCGAGACAAAGATCACGTCGCAATCGGTATAGAGAACTCGGCCCGCCCCGCCCAGCCGCGCCACAATTTCCGGAAGCTCGACCCGCGAGAACGCGCCTGAAAGCGCCGCCGCCAGGTGCGGATTCCCCTTTTGTCGGCCCAGCTCTGTCAGGGCGTCACGAATAAAACTGCGATGCCGGACGATCCGCACTCCGTGTTTCGCCAGCCAGGCGGTAAAGTCATTGTCGCCGCCGTCATAAATGCAGTGCGGAACGAGCGAGGTAAATTTTTTCGCGGTGTGCACGGCCACCATGATCATCTCGGCGTATTGCCGAAAAGCAGTCGAATCTTCCGTGAGAGCAAAGAACCAGTGCATCGATTAGTGGATCCTGGCGCCGACCGCCACCGCCGGGCCGTTTGAATGGCCCGGATCGTCTTTGATCAAATCAACCCTTCCATAGCCGCTGCGCTTCAGCAGCGTGATCAGCGAATCGAGGGTCAGCCAGGTAGCTGTGGCTGACATTCCGCTGAGTGGCTCGTCGGAACCGCCTTCCGGACAGATTTTTCCGCGCAATCCCGGCGCAACCTCGGTTGCCTCTTCCTCTTTGGCATACTGCGTCCAGATAAACAGGGCGGGCGCGATCGCCGGAAGTTGCGCAATCAATTTCCACGGCTCCGGCAAATGATAGAGAAGCCCGGAACAAAACACCGCGTCGAATTTTCCGTAGGCGGCCAGATCGGCGTCTTCCAAATTGGCCTGGACGAATTCTGCGTTCGGGATCCGCAGGAGTTCCTGGACGAATCGCGCCTTGCGGAGGTTGAACTCGCGGCCTTCGAGCGCCACGACCCGGGTTACTCCGGGCCGCTGCGCCATGATAAAGGTTTGGGCGCCTTCCAATGAGCCGAGCTCCAGGATCGTTGCTGCCTTGGGGACGTAATCGAAAAACTGCTCGACCCGGATATCGCCAGTCGCGCTCACTCCGCCGCCGTAAATCGCGCCGTCAATTTCGAATTGGAAAACCCACGGGGCAAGCTTGGCGAATTCCGCTTCGAGGTCTGATTTCACGCGCGCTTCTCTTGAACAAGAAAAGACGCGGTTTGTAAACCCGCTTTCCTTACCGAAGGAAAGATGCTCCCGCTAACAACTGCGACGAGAGGTGCGAAAAACCATGCGCAGGGTTCACTGCGGGCAATGCACCAAAGCTCGTTCGGCAAAATGAGCGCCTTTCGGCGCGACCACCGCTCGGAGGGCGCGAGTAATACGCCCCTTTTTTGTCCGCTGGAATCGTTCGATTTCCTGCTAGCGCAGGGTCAGCGCGTCATGGAATCAGGCGGATGTACGTGTCAGGCGCCGCGTCATAAATCTGCCGAGGAGAGCTTTCGAACGTGTTATCCAGGATTTTTACCTTCCTGGAAGCCGAGTCGACAACGATGCAGCTTCCATTAGTAGTAGTTGGGGCCAAGGCGATGGAGTTTCCGGCGAGTCGAACCTGCGTGCTGTTGATAGAATAGATACCGTTCGTATTCGTTTCGCCTGATATGCCGAAATCCTCGAAGTTATTATCGGTAACCATTACGTCACGGCAATTGGTCAGGGTTAAGTGCGTGCCATCGTATATTTGATTGAAAAAATTCACCTGGGAAATCTTTGCGTGCCAAATATTCGTCAGGCGTATTCCACAACAAAATTGATTAACGTGGCCGTCCGAAATGTGAAATACCAACCCCGGAGAGGAAGGGCTAGTGGCCGAAAGCTCCATAGCTGCCTTGGAGTTGGGGAGAGGGTAGCCGCAAAAGACCAGTTCAAATTTATCCAAATAGAAACCTTCAACCCATCCCGAGGTCTTAATGGCAACTTGGTAAAAATCCACCTGGATGTCGTGCATGAAGAGCTGCGTGGAGGGTAACGCTGGGTCCGAGCTCCATTCAATTCCGACGCTCGCGGTTGGGCCGGGGCTAGCAGGATCAAGTTTTCCATGAACCTGGACGTCTTCGATCAGCGCATTTTGCGCCTGGTAGACCTTGATCCCTGTTCCCCAATATCCTGCGGGATTTTGGGTGCGGTCTGATCCTCTGATTTCCACATTTCGGATAGTCACCGTTCGGAACTTTGGGTTATTGGGCTGAAGCGCGGCGTTGATCCCGATGCCGGTATTGCCGAAATTTCCCTGGATGGTTAGTCCATCCACTTGAAAAGTTTTGTCCACGATGGAAGGCGCGTTAATCCCGCCAACTGCATCCGTGAAAATAATCGTCGAGATGCCGGGTCCATCCCCAAAGAATCGATAGGAGATATTTGAGGGGACTGTCATGGGACCGACGTACCTGTATTTTCCAGGTGGAAAATAGATTGTGGTCCCCGCCGCGATTGCGCGATTGATCGCCGCTGTGTCATTGGCGACACCATCCCCAACGGCGCCAGGCAGCCCGTTGAAGGAACTCCTGACACTGGTAAAGGTCCAAGAACCCACGGCATATGCGTTGCTTTGACCTAACGTTGCGATGGCGACGAGAAGGCAGAGATAGTGAGAAATTTTGAGCTTCATAGGAGTGATCTTTCGGGGTTGTTGGGGTTGAATTTTCGCGCGGGTTTTGAGGGTTTACGTTCCGGGGGTTGGAGGGTTCGGGGGTTGGAG